>JAGAAW010000091.1 GCA_017615055.1 Fibrobacter sp. | reverse complement strand
ACTACGACCGCGCCGCTCCGCAGGGTACGGGTACGGTGAAGGTCGGCGGTAACTACGCCGCTAGCTTGATGTCTCTGGCCGAAGCCAAGAAGCTCGGCTACTCCAGCACCATCTACCTGGATGCCAAGGAAAAGAAGTACATCGACGAATGCGGTCCGGCAAACTTCTTCGGTATTAAGGGCAAGAGCTACGTGACCCCGAAGTCCGAATCCATTCTGCCGTCCATCACCAACAAGAGCTTGATGCAGTTGGCTGAATATCTCGGTTACACCGTGGAACGCCGCCAGGTTCCGTTTGAAGAACTGGCTGAGTTCGAAGAGACTGCCGAATGCGGTACCGCCGCCGTGATTACCCCGATCAAGAAGATCGTGGATCCGGTTGCCGGCAAGGAATTCACTTACGGTGACGGCAAGAATCCGGGCCCGGTTTGCACGGAACTCTTCACGAAGTACACTGCCATTCAGTTCGGTGAAGCACCCGACCCGTTCGGCTGGACTGAAGTGGTCGACGTGTAATCCTGTAAGTAACGCCGCGAGACGTAAAAACTAGAAATCTAAAATATTGAGGTCGGGTTTTAGGATAAACTAAAAACCCGACTTTTTTCTTGAGAGCGTAAAAGATGAAGTGTATTGGTTTTGCTTTGGTGGGAAGTGTGCTATTGTTTTCGTCATGCTCCAATTATTCGGTCTCGGCTGATGACGGGAACGGTGTTTCGTATTCGACCTCGCTGTTTGTGGCGACGGACCGTCACGAGAATGGCTCGGGAAACAATCTTGCGGCATCGCTCCAGATGATCGTGAACAATTTTGACGTGGTCGTTCCGACGACGGTCTTGCTTGGTGGCGACTATGTAGGTGGCCGGAATAATATGACTCCCGCGTTTTCGGTGAGCGATATCAGGGCGGAGGTTTTCCGTTCGCTCGATTCAAACGAAACGGATTTGCTTTTGACTTACGGTTCGCATGACAATGAAGCGACCGAAGGCTATGGGCCGTTCTTTAGCGGGCCGAAACGTGAAGAGGGCTACTACGTTTACGGCATCAGTTTTGCGCAGATGGCCTATGCAACGGATTCTGCGGTGAGGTCTGAAATCGATTATCTGGCTGAGTTGCGCGAGGCAGATAGCTTACAGGCGGAACCTGCAATAGATACTACTGGTGGCAAGCCGAAATTGGGACGGGGATACGATGGAATCGATACGCTTGATGCTTTTGGACGTTCGGCGGAATCTGCCACGGCCCGATTTACGGCCTGGGTGAAAACTCTGGATGACCATGCGCCGATTGTGATAATGAGCCACATGCCGATGCATGCAAACCGCGAGGACAATGCTGGTGGAAAAACCTGGTTTAAGGCGGTGCAGGAAGCGGCTAAGTCGCATGATGTCATTTTTTTCTTCGGGCACAACCATACGCTTGATGAGAATGGCGATACGACCGAGGCGCTGCGCTACATGCTGGTTCCGGGAGATTCCCTGGAGGTGCAGGGCGAAGGTGGCGCGAAAAAATACGCCCTGAACTTCACGTATGCCAATGCGGGCTATTTGAAGATGGGGTGGTCCACGTTGTTGACGTTTGACGACGTGGATGGGGATAAGCGCCATGACCGCGTGACGCTTCGACGCTATAATTTGCTCGGAGCGGATGACCGGTATTTTGGCTCGACGGATAAAGAAAATCCCTATGTGATTAAACTAAAGAAGTAGGCGACGCCCTCGGTAGAAAAAAGTCCATCGCTTGTGCGGGGATGCTTATTTCAGGTCGCGGATGATGTCGCGCAGGCGGGCGGCTTCCTCGAAATCGAGGCGGGCCGCCGCTTCTTTCATTTGACGTTCGAGGTCTTCGATGCTTTGTTTGCCTGGGGTACCGCGTTTCGCTCGTGATGCCGGAGGTGTGACGCCAATGGTTTCGCTCAGTTCGGCGTTCTCCGCGCGCTTGGAGTAACGGGAGGCCTTCTTCTTCGTCTTGCTCGAGGGCTGCAGCGGTTCCATCGGGCGAATGCCGGTATTGTCGTCTTCCCAGTCGTCGACAGATTCGTCGCCGATATCGCCGAGCGGGTCGTTGATCCGCAGGTCGTCTTCTAACTTGCGGGTCACGGACTTCGGCGTGATTCCATGTTCCTTGTTGAATTCTTCCTGCACGCTGCGACGGCGGGCGGTTTCTGTGACGGCCTTCTCCAGACTGTCGGTCATGTTGTCTGCGAAAAGGAGTACCGTGCCGTTCACGTTGCGGCTCGCGCGGCCCATCGTCTGGATGAGGCTGCGGTAATTGCGCAGGAAACCTTCCTTGTCAGCATCGAGAATCGCGACCATGCTCACTTCGGGCAGGTCGAGACCTTCACGCAGCAGGTTGATGCCGACGAGTACGTCGAATTCTCCGGTGCGCAAGCCCCGGATGAGTTCGTGGCGTTCCAGCGTCTTGATGTCGCTGTGCAGGTAACGCGCACGGATGCCCGCTTCCACGAAGAAGTCGGTGAGGTCCTGCGCCATCTTCTTGGTGAGCGTCGTGACGAGTACGCGGTCGCCGTTCTTGACGACTTCCTCGATGCGGTACAGGAGCACATCCATCTGGCCCTTGATGGGGAACATCTCGATTTTCGGGTCCAGAAGTCCGGTCGGCCTATTAATTTGTTCGGTGACTACGCCGCCTGTCTTGGTAAGTTCGTAATCGCCGGGAGTTGCACTCACGAACAAAACCTGCTTCGGGTACATGTACTCAAATTCGGCAAAGTTCATCGGGCGGTTGTCGAGCGCACAGGGGAGGCGGAATCCGTATTGCACAAGGGTTGTCTTGCGGGATTTGTCGCCTTCGGCCATGCCGCCCACCTGCGGTATGCTCACGTGAGATTCATCAATCATCAGGAGCCAGTCATCGCCGAAGTAGTCAATGAGCGTGAACGGGCGCGTACCCGGAGCGCGGTTCTCGATAATGCGGGAGTAGTTCTCGATGCCGCTGCACTGTCCCGTCTCGCGGATCATTTCCATGTCGTAGCGGGTACGGCTGCTGAGTCGCGCCGATTCCAGCACCTTGCCTTCCTTGTCGAGTTCCGCAAGGCGTTCGGTCAGTTCCACCTGCATGCGCTGCAAGATTCCCGCGCGGCCTTCTTCCTTCGTGACGAAGTGCTTCGCCGGAGCGATGGTCATTTCGTCGAGTTCCTGCGTGACTTCGCCGGTTATGATGTTGAAACGCACGAGCCTGTCGACCTCATCGCCGAAAAGTTCAATGCGCAGACCTTCTTCATCGTAACTCGGGTGAATCTCGATGACGTCGCCGTGCACGCGGAAGGAACCGCGTTCCAGACTGAAGTCGTTTCTCGTATATTGAATTCGCACGAGGTCGTGCAGAATCTTGTCGCGGTCGTAAACGTCGCCCTTCTTGATTCGCACCATCAGGTCGAAATATTCCGAAGGGCTTCCCAAACCGTAGATGCAGCTCACGGAGGCAACGATAATCACGTCCCTGCGGGTCAGCAAGTTCGCAGTCGCGCGCAGGCGCAGCTTGTCGATTTCGTCGTTGATGCTCGCGTCTTTCTCAATGAAGGTATCCGTGTGCGGGATGTACGCTTCGGGCTGGAAATAGTCGTAATAACTGACGAAGTATTCCACCGCGTTGTGCGGGAAGAACGCCTTGAATTCCTGGTAGAGCTGGGCCGCGAGCGTCTTGTTGTGCGTCAAGATGAGCGTCGGCTTGCCCACGTTCTTGATGACGTTCGCCATCGTGAAGGTCTTGCCTGAACCGGTGACGCCGAGGAGCGTCTGGAATTGCTCTCCGTTCTTGAAACCTTCGGTGAGTTCTTCAATCGCTTTTGGCTGGTCGCCTGCTGCACCATAAGGGCTTACGAGCTCGAAGTTCGCACGCGTGTTGGACTGGAACTGCTTCAAGTGCCCCGGCAAACTTTGCTCGGGCGGTAGCGGTTTCGCTATCGGTTTCGCATACGGGTCCGGAGTGATTGTCTTGCGTGCGCGTGCCATGATTCTTGTCGAAAGATAGAAAAAGTCTGGCCGACAACTCATAACTAAAAATTCTATATTGCGCCGCATGCACTGTAACAGGATTCTCGGAACAACACACCACGGTACGTACAAGAAAGTCGTCGATGTCCCGCTCTTGCGCGAGGAACTGACGGCGCGTTCTATCCGCTGCATTGCCCGCGATGGAGTCGAGGTGGAAATTGACGTGAACGAGGATTTGCAGGAAGGCGATATTGTGGCGGAGACGGAACAGAACGTCTATGCGATAAAGATCTTTGTGCCGAAAAAGAAGCCCGAAGAGGCCGAGCCCGTTCGCCAGTGCAAGAGTTATCTCTAGAAGTGATGCGGGCGTGACCCGCGACTACAAAATGCAATCGTGGTTGCGAGATGCGCGGCCCGCTAGTCCTTGATACTTAGGCTTTCACGGACACTGATTTTCTCTTTGCCGAGCAGGCGGTAGAGCTTGCAACGGAAGAGTGGTATTGCCCCGATGATACCTGCGATGACGATAAGCGCCGAAAGGTAGGCGATTCCGGGGCGGTCGATTTGTGCCTTGAAGACGATGCGGAGCACAAGAAATATGTACCAGTGAACGGCTAGGATAATGAGCGCATTGCGGGAGATGTTGCGCAGGATTCCCTTTGCGATGCGGATGGGCACGATGTTTGGTAGTTTGTCTGCAAACATGAATGCGGCGACAAGACCTACGATTCCGAAAACGGAACTGGCGAGGAATACGGGGAAGGATTTCCCGAGGTCGTTGTTCATGATGCTGAAATTCGGGTCGGGAATTTCGATGAAGGCGTAGGCGATAAACGAAATGAGTGCGACCGTCGCGAGAATAGATTTTCCCTTGTTGCTTGCTCCGAGACAGGCAAACCCTTTCAACACGCCCTTGCACATCCACCCGCAGGCAAAGAAGAAGAGTACGGTAAGGTCGCGCTCGATCCCGAGCGGCAGCCGGATGTGGTTCTTGTACAGGAACCAGCCGCCAGCGAGACTTGCGATGGCTATGAGCGCGGTCGCGACCCGCGGTGCCTTTATACTGCCCGCAACTTTCTGCACTCCGTAGAACAGCAGGCTCACGCTATACAGCGTGAATACGAACCAGAGCGGCCCCGACCCGATGGAGGACTTGCCTGCCACGAAAATCTTTGCGAGGTTCCAGTAGATGTAGTCCCATGCGGAAAGGATCTCCGGACGTATCGTCATGATGACCATGCGCGGCGCCCGCGGGAACCACTCGAAGTTGTAGAGAACCGGATCAAGCAGGAGAAAAAGCAGCGAGAGGAAAATGTAGGGGAGGAGGAGAACCCGCGTCTTGTGGACAAGGTAACTCTTGAAGTCGGGAAAGCGGCGGGTGCTGAAGAGCATGCCCGAAATAAAGAAGAATGCCGACATGCGGAGTGCGCCCAGGTGGAGCATTCCCATATCCACGTTCGAGAAACTCTGCTCCATGTGGAAAAGACAGACGAGGAGCAGGACGAATCCCTTGAACTCGTCAATCCACCCAATTCTTGCCATCGCCTTGTCGCTCATTTAATACCAGCGCACCTCATCAGCAATCGTCGTCATCGGCCCGTGTCCAGGGAACACGACCGTCTCTTTCGGGAGCGTGAGCAACTTGCTCTTAATCCCGCTTACAAGTGCATCGTCGCCCCCGCCGAAGAGGTCGCTGCGCCCGCGGCTGCCCGCAAACATGATATCGCCGGGGAACAGCAGGGGCGGGACATCCTTCTGCCCGTTTACTTCGCCCGGGTTTTCGCAGTAAAACGCGATGCCGCCGGGAGAGTGCCCTGCGATGTGGAAAACCTGCAACTTGATACCGGGCACCTCGACGGCATCGCCCTCGGCAAGGTAGTTGCCGAGTCCGGGCGAATGTTCCCGCATCGGGAGGCCGAACATCTGGCTCTGTTCTTCCTGCAGGTCAAGCAAGAAGGCGTCTTCTTCGTGAGCCTCGGGCTGCACGCCGTACTTGTTGGCGACAAATGCATTGCCCAGCACGTGGTCCAGGTGCAGGTGCGTGTTCAGCAGGTGCTTTACCGTAAGCTTGTTCTGCTCGATATAGCGAGCGAGGGCTTGCTCTTCCTGCTCGCTCGAAACGCTCGGGTCGATGAGAATCGCGTCGCCGGCATCGTTGCTCAGGATAAAGCAGTTCACGCCGAAGGGGTTCACGACAAATTGCTTGATGTTCATGTTGCTAATATAAAAAAGAAGGCCCGCGGCATCTCGCGAACCTTCGATATTGTTAAACGCTCGGGCTTATCCCTTGATTTCCCAGGTCGTGCCTTCCTTAGAGTCCTTGATGACCACGTTCATGGCGGCGAGTTCATCGCGGATGCGGTCGCTCTCGGCCCAGTTCTTGTTGGCGCGGGCTTCCTTGCGGGCGGCAAGCAGGGCTTCAATCTTGGCGACATCCACTCCGTCGTTGGCACCCTTCTTCACGTATTCTTCGCGAGGCTGGTCAAGCTTCAATCCGAAAATCTGGTCGAAGTCGGCCACCAGGGCGGCCTTTTCGCCGTCATCGATATCGCTCTTGAGCATCGTGTTCATGATGCCGAGTGCGCGCGGCATGTTCAGGTCATCACCGATGGCGTCCTTGAATTCATTCTGGAATGCCTTGGCAGCTTCGCTAGTGATAGCGGTAGCCTTGCCGATCAGCGGGTCCGTCTTCTTGTGCAAGCTCTTGAGGCCTTCCTTCGCGCCTTCCAGGGCTTCCCACGTGAAGTTCAGGTAGTTGCGGTAGTGGCTGCCGATCGCGAAGAAGCGGTAGTCGAGCGGGTTGAAGCCGCGGTCCATCAGGAGAGAAACCGTCAGGAATTCGCCGCTGGACTTGCTCATCTTGCCGAACTTCTGTTCGGTGGTGCCGTCTTCGAGCTTTTCTTCGCTAGCGGTGCGGAGGAATTCGCCGTGCATCCAGAAGCGGGCGAACTGTACGCCGTTGGCGCATTCGCTCTGGGCAATTTCGTTGGTGTGGTGCACGCGGATGTGGTCCGTACCGCCGCAGTGAATGTCGAGCGTCGGGCCATTGT
>JAGAAW010000090.1 GCA_017615055.1 Fibrobacter sp. | reverse complement strand
GCCTTCTACGACATCGCCCCGCAGGCCCCCGTGCACTTCCTGGTGGTGCCGAAGCGCCACATTTCCACCATCATGGACATGAAGCCCGAAGATTGCGAACTGGTGGGCAAGATGCTCTACCGCGCACAGCTCATCGCCAAGGACCTCGGCCTCGAAGAGGGCGGCGCCCGTTTCGTGTTCAACTGCAAGGCCGACGCTGGCCAGACCGTGTTCCACATCCACCTGCACGTGGTGGGCGGACAGGCGATGGGCTGGCCCCCGTTCCCCAGCAAATAATGTAAGATGTGGACAAATGCGTAGAGCGAGATGAAAATTACTCATCCCGCACTACACATCATCCATTATCCATCATCAATTATCCATCCCCCATGATAAAGTCCCGTGCCATAGTCCTGCACCGTTACGCCTATAGCGACTCCAGTTGGATAGTGAAGGCGCTTACGGAGGAATGCGGCATTGTCTCCTTCATCGTGAAGGGAGGCAAGCGCAAGGAGTCGCCCTTCAAGGGCGCTCTTGACCCGCTCGCCCTGTGCGAGATAGTGTATCGCGAGAACCCGAATACGGAACTGCAGTTCCTGAAGGAAGCGAGCGTCATCAACTGGCACGCGCACCTTCGCGAAGACCTGCTGAGCCTCGCGAAGGCACAGGTGATGGCCGAAATCGTATTGCGGTACGCTCCCGCGGGTGTCCCGCTCGAAGGGGAATTCCCGCTGCTCGAAAATGCGCTTGCCGCGCTCGACGAACCTGCGGGCGATAATTCCGAAGTTAAACTGCCCGCGGACAATGCGCCGGAATCTAAGCCGCCCGAAGCAGGCGTTGCTGCCGATATTAAACTGCCCATGAACCGCAAGTCGGGTGTTTTCGCCCGCTGGCTCCTGGACATCTGCGACCTGTGGGGCTACACGCTCGACTTGCATACCTGTAGCCGCTGCGGGCTCGCCATCGAAGGCGCTCCGGCGGATTTCCACCCGGAAACGGGTGCATTTGTTTGCAAAAGTTGTCTCGGAGTAGAAACTCCCCGCGCAAAAAAAGAAACACTAGACGGATTCTTCGCGCTCCGTACCGGCAACACCGCCATCGCGAACCCGGAATTCACCGAAAATGCGCTCCTCGCCTACCTACGCAACCACATCGGGTTCCTGCGAGAAATACACTCGCTCAAGTTTCTAAATGAAACACGAAAGTTGTTCCCGAGTGGCTAAAACCGTGGCTATTTACTATTTTTGTAAAACAAAATAGGAGATTGTCATGCTTACTGCGGAAGATATTCGCGCCTTGAAGGGCACGGGCAAGAAAGTTTCGATGATTACGGCCTACGACTTCGCGTTCGCCCAGATGGCTGAAGCCGCTGGCGTCGACCAGATTCTCGTGGGCGACAGTCTCGCAAACACCATGCTCGGCTACAAGAGCACCCGCGAGATAGGCATGACCGAGATGCAGATCTTTGTGGCGGCAGTCTGCCGCGGCGCACCCAACACCCACGTAGTCGCCGACATGCCCTACCTGAGCGACAAGGATCCGCAAACGGCATACGATAACGCAAAGCGCTTCATAGACTTAGGTGCAGCAAGCGTCAAGCTCGAAGGCACCCCCGCAGGCGTCATCGAATACCTCCGCAGCAAGGATATTCCCGTCTGCGCACACCTGGGACTGCTCCCGCAGACCGCCGAGAACTTCAAGCAGAAAGGCAAGACCGAAGAAGAAGCTCGCGCCATCGAGGAAGCCGCCAAGTTCGTGGATAGCCTCGGCTGTTTCGAGACCGTGCTCGAGCACATCCCCGAAGAACTCGGCAAGAAGATTACCAACGAAGTGAAAAGCGTCACCATCGGCATCGGCGGCGGCAAATTCACCGACGGACACGTGCTCGTGATGCACGACGCACTCGGAATGCACCCGCGCAAACTCCCGCCATTCGCCACAAAGTTCGTAGACATGTACTCTCTCGGCGTTGAAGGCATGCGCAAGTACGTCGAAAGCGTGAAGAACGAAGCTTAATACAGTTCGAAGAAGAATTTTTCGTCGTTAGACAAAGAAAAAATTGTCGACAGACGAAAAAATTTTGTCGTCGCTGTGCAAAAAAAGTTGTCGACGAACAAAAAATTCTCTCTCGATCGAAAAAATTTTTGGTACAAAGCAAAAAATTCCCGTCGTTGGCGGGATTTTTTTCAAAGTGTTAGGAAAATCACAACTAATTCTTTGAGTATCACCAAGTTACAATCACAAAAGAACACCACTCACAAAAAAGGGTCAAATCGTCTGCAACGCCCGTATTTACTGGGCTCGCGCCATTTTACACACAAAGTAATTTTAGCTCTTTATAAGACAACTTTTCCATCTTGTCAATATCTTTTTGAAAAAAAATGAAAAAATTTTTAAAAAGGTGTTGACTTTTTGTGAAAATAAAGTTATTTTAATGTCATCAAAACAATTAACCCTCAAAAAAGGAAGAATACAATGGCTACTACAAAGAAAACTGTTGCTAAGAAGGCCCCTGCTAAGAAGGCTCCGGCTAAGAAGGCTGCTCCGGCTAAGAAGGCTGCTGCTAAGAAGGCTCCGGCCAAGAAGGCTCCGGCCAAGAAGGCTGCTCCGGCTAAGAAGGCAGCTGCTAAGAAGGCTCCGGCTAAGAAGGTCGCCGCCAAGAAGGCTCCGGCTAAGAAGGTCGCTGCTAAGAAGGCTCCGGCTAAGAAGGCTGCCAAGAAGTAATTTTTATTCTTCTTTAACGCTCTCTTTTGGAAAGGTCCCGCTCTGCGGGCCCTTTTCATTTTTATAGACTTTCGCCGACTCCCCCGCTAATTTCTATCTTTCATACCATGATTTCGGAAAAAGACCTCGAAGAACTCCAGAATATTCCCTACGATGAACGCATCAAGCGCGTCGAAAAGCTGCTCGAGACCAAGGAAAACCCGCGCGGTTTTGAACTCGGGTTGCTCCTTGCACTCAAAATGGGTCAGGAAATCCGCGAAAAGAAGCCTCTCGGAAGCGAATCGGGCGATCTCGTCATCAGCTGGAAAGACAGATATTCCGAATACGTCATTGAAGAAGCCATTGCATCGGCCAAGGAATTCCTGCTGCACCCGGCAAGCATCGCCGAAAAGATCCGTGCCGGCATGAAAAAGTTCGAGCAGAAGCCCGAAGAAGATGCGGATAATGCGGCTAAAGACAATGCGCCGGAAGCAACTGGCAGCGAAAACGGGGGTGAAAATGGATAACAAGCTCCAGGCAACCGTCGATATCGGGAGCCACAGTTGCATATTGCTCATCGCGGCTTTTGAAGATGCGCCGGCCAGTGCAAATCCGGCCGAAGCGGAGGTTAAACCGCGCCAGATTCTGGTTCCGAAGCTCCAGAAGGTAGAAGTCTGCCGCCTCGGTGAAGACATTTACGAACATGGCGCCATATCGCAGGCGCGTATCGACGAACTTTCCGCCATCCTGACCAAGTTCCGCATGGACCTGCACGCCCTCGGTGCCAACCTGAAGGCTGCCGTCATGACCGAAGCAATGCGCAAGGCGTCGAATCCGGACGAGGTACTCGACGCGGCAGAAAAGGCGCTCTGGATGCGCCCGCGCATTATCAGCGGCGAGGAAGAAGGCAAGTTGACCTTCCGCTCCGTACGCGAATGGCACGGCAGCGATATCGTCACCATCGATATCGGTGGCGGTTCAACCGAACTCAGCAACGGCGAGACCACATTCTCAATTCCCGTGGGTGCGCTCAAGATGTTCAAGGCGATGGGCCCCATCCCCGGACCCGAATACAAGAAGTTCGTGAAGGAAACCTTCAAGGAAGTGAGCTTCAAGGGCATGACCAAGAAGCAGGTCTACCTGATTGGCGGTACCGGAACGGCACTCGCGATGGTCTACCTCGACAAGCCGAAGTTCGACTACAAGGCAATCGAGGGCCTGGAACTTTCGATAAACGACCTCGACGCGGTCACCACGCGCATATCGAACCTCTCGAAGGAACTGCGCGCGATGCTCCCCGGGCTCGAGAACGGCAGGAGTGACATCATTATCTGCGGGCTGTTCTGGCTCAAGTCGCTCCTGGAAAAACTGCGCGTGGAAAGTTTCAAGATAAGCACCGCCGGACTGCGTTTTGGCCTGCTTTACCCGCCGGAACCCGAACCTGAGGTGAAACCGAAGGCGAAAAAGACACCGCCCTGGCTGAAGAAGAAGGCTGAGGAAGAGAATCCTGTAGTTGAAGGTGCGGAAAGCGCCGCCGACTAGACTTCCACGAGGGTCGCGACAAGGCAGGAGTCCTTCGTGGATCCACTGCCAGCGAAATCAATATCTTGCCCGCGCTTCCATGCAGTGCGGGCTTTTTCGTGAACGGACTTGACAGCAGCAAGCACGTCGCGCGCAAAAGAATCAAGCGCAAACTCGCTGTAGTTGGAACTCACCATGAAGAACCCCTGCGGGTTCAAAATCTGCGCACATTCCGACACGAGCGGCATCAGGTGTTCGCGGACATTGAAGTTCAAACCCTTAAAGCGCGCGAAACTCGGCGGGTCAAGTACAATTCCATCGAACTTGAGGCCCTTCTTGATAGCCCAGCGCACGTATTCGAGCGCATTCCCGCGGAAAAATTCACCGGGACGCAGGTCAAGACCGTTCAGCGCGTAGTTTTCGCGGCCCTTGTCAAGAATCTTCCCGCTGATGTCGGCATTCGTTGCGACGGCGGCACCACCCAGGCGCGCGTGCACCGAGAAACTGCAAGTGTAGCTGAAAAGATTCAGGAACCGCGGGCCGTTTACGCCAGCATCGGACGCTGGTTTGTCGCCGGCAGCGGACGCAGGTTTGTCACCGGCGGGAACTGTGCCGGTCATCGCGCGGAAGCGGTCTTCCACCTCGAGACGCACGTGGCGCATGTCGAGGAACAGCCCCGGATTGACGGTATCGAGCAAGTCCACATGGAAACGCGCGTTGCCTTCGCGTACCGTACCTACGGCAGATTCGCGGGTCCCGAATGCCACCTCCATGGGTGCATTCTCGAGCGACTTGCCCGAACGGGAAAGCCTCTCCTTCACCACAATGCACGCGGGGTTGAACATCGCGGTCACCGCATCCACGAACTCACGGCGGCGCGGGAGCATCTCCGGCCCGAAGAACTGCACCTGATAGCGGTCGCCAAAGCGGTCGAGCGTAAGCCCCGGGAATCCGTCTGCGGCTCCATTCACAATGCGATAAGCATCCGTCACACTGAACAGGGGCGCGCGCTTTTCGTTTGCAGTCTTAATTAGATTTTTCATTGTCTATAACGCAGGTCTGGATCCTGCTCCTTCGAACCTAACGCGACTATGGGGCTAAAGCCCCAAGTCTTGTATATCGACTTCGCCCTACGGGCTCCGCTCAGGATGACGTGCAAGCACGTCACTTGTCCAGAGTCCTGATCTGGTCCACGAACTCACCCACTTCCTTGAACTCGCGGTAGATGGAAGCGAAACGCACGTAGGCGACCGGGTCGAGCTTCTTGAGTTCCTGCATCACGAGGTTCCCGATGGTATCGTAGCCGACCTCGAAATTGTCGTTCACCGGCAGGGCATTCTCGACGCGGGTAGCCAATTCCTCGATGTCCTCGGTTGAAAGCGGACGCTTCTTGCACGAGTTCATGATGCCGCGGATTAGCTTTTCACGCTGGAAAGGCTGCTTTTCGCCACTCCGCTTGATAACCGTCAACGGCTGAAGTTCGATATACTCGCGGGTCGTGAACCTGCGGCCGCAGGCCAGGCACTCACGCCGTCTGCGGATGGCGGTTCCACTCACGCGGCTATCGACCACCTTGTCGTTGTCGTTCTTGCAAAAGGGGCAAATCATAGCTAGAATATAGGTTATTTTGCGGAAAAAAGCAATTTATTTCTTTCCGCAATAGTTTTATGCCTAAAAAAGCCTTGACCTACCTATTTCTGGAAGGTTGACTTCGCGATAGCCTTGCCATCGAGCCGCAACACTGCGACATAGCGCCCGCGGGAAATCTGCGAGGCATCCCAGCGGACCCCGCGCATGCCCGCAGAAGCGTCAAGTGCCGGGACTGCACCCACTTCGCGACCCTGGAAGTCAAAGATGCGGACATCCGCCACGCCCGAACGCGGCAGCGTAAAGTCCATCTGCACCGCACCCTGCGCATAGTGGCAAGTGAACGGCACCACGAGGTGCGTCACCTCGGGAACAGCATCCAGACCCGGATCCACCGGCCTAGTGGTAATAAGCGTATCAATTATTTTAATCGTCGTATCACGCTTAATCACATCACCAGGCACATAGCGTTCAGGACCACGACTAAAGACCCCCGCCGTATCCTTGTGGGTCGAATCAAAGGGCACGGCGACAAGAGTCGGAAACAAGGCCCCCTCCCTGTATTCCCATTGCTGGTCAAAGTCAAAACCGCTGAAGTTCTCCTTAGATTTCATCTGGTCACCCGTAAGCGCAATACCGTAGTTGGCCGTATCTACCGGCGTGCATTTGTCGCTATTCCAGTAGTAGCCTTCAACATTCGTCACGTTTTCCATGGCACAGAGCTTATTGATACCTTCCACCTTATTCGTAATGCCACCCATTGAGTAGCTTGTCACGACGCCAGACGCACTGTCCGCAACCCCCACAAAGGAACCCGCCTCATGGAAATTGTCGCTTGTGGAGTAGATGTTCCCGAGCGAGAACGAATTCACGACCGTCGAACCCGAAAGGACTGCGGTAAAGCCACCCACAAGGATATCCCCTTCCACGATATTGCCCGTCGAATAGCACATTTCTACACTAGAATTCTTCCAGAGGCCCCCAGCAAACCCGCCTACGTAGATTTCGCCATAGACAGCGCCAGTCGCATAGGAGGCAATCACCTTACCGCCTTCCTGCTTGCCCACAAAGCCACCGACAGAAGTTGTGCCCTTGACATGGCCGTTCGCATGGGAATACGAGATTTCGCCGTTGTTTTCAGCCGCAAAGCCGCCCGCATAGTTGTACCCGTTCACGTTGCCCGTGGCATAGCAGTTATCTATTTTGCCGCCGGGTTCATTCCTGGCCACAAAGCCACCCGCACTCGCGCCCGTAAAATCGACACTCCCCACGGCATGCGAAGCCTTGATTTCGCCAAAGTTGTACCCGGCAAAGCCGCCCAGGTAAGAGGACCCCGTGATTTTACCCGTAGCAAAGCTGCTATCGATCTTTCCGCGGTTCGTGCCGACAAATGCCCCGCCAAAGGCAACCACCTTTACCGCTCCCGATGCGCTACAGCCGACAATTTCGCCAAAGGCGACACCCACAAAGCCACCCACATTGTTCGCCGTAGCCGTAATGTGCCCACTCGAATGCGAGTGCATTATCTTACCGCTGTCAATAGCCACAAGACCACCTATGGCGGCGACATTCTTGACCTGCAGGCCCTCAAAAGTAGTTCCGCCCGCACCTACGATATCGACAGACGAGGTACAGCGTTCCACGGTCCCGTAATTTTCAGAAGCGATACCGCCGATGTTCACCGAGGCACGCACACCGCCCGAGGTCTTGCAGTCCTCAATCGTGCCTCTGTTCTTGTGCGCGATACCACCGAACATGGTAAGTTCAATGCCTTCGGTTCCATTCTTCAGGGTCATTTCACACTTCGAGATGGTCCCGAAGTTTTCGTACGCGATACCGCCCAGATAGGCCCCGCTCATCATGCCCGTAAAACTGCTACTCACAATCGTGCCGTAGTTTTCGCTCGCAATGCCGCCCGAAGACGTCGAGAACAGGAGCGTATCCGCCTGGACATGGACTTCGTTTATTGTACCGTAGTTCTTCCCCACGATTCCGCCGGCGTACGCCCCCTTCAGGTGGTAATCCTTGAATGTAAGGCTGTCTACGCGGGCCGAAGAATCGAGAACAACGAAAAAGCCCATTGGGTTGTCTATATAATTGACAATGAACAGGTTACTGATGGTGTGCCCCGCACCATTGAAAGAACCCGAAAAAGGCACCGTCTTATCGCGCCCGTGAGATTCCTCGGCACTTGCCGTATTGGGGAACAGCTGACCGATGGGCTTGAAGCCTCGGACTTGTGCACTATCTGAATACGAGACGACCTCAGTCCTAGATTTTTTCGCGTCGATATCCGCGACAAGCCGGTAATGACCATCCATCGTGTACGGGTCAAAACCCACGTTCTTCAGGTCATCGTAATCAGCGACCTGCCAGGGGTCGGCCGCAGTGCCGGAACCCGCCATGGTACCACCCGTAGCAAGTGCTACAGCCGGAACAAAAAACAGTAATGGTAAGACATTACGCATATAATTTTCTCCTCTTCTTGCGTACTTTAAATATAAACTAATTCTTGATGCAGCGGACACTGATCAGGGTATTTTTTCGGTTTTCGAACCAGCCCGTAGTGTCATTTTCGTAGCGAAGATTCAAGGTGAAAGCCTCGTCGTCATCGATTTCAGCGGAACTCCAGAAGAACGCCCCGGAATTGATGATGGAGAGACGCCCTTCGCCACGGGTTTCGCTCCTGTCAAGCGCGACTCCCCCGGGTAGCGCCGCAAATCCGTAGTCATCCGTACCGGCAGAATAGTTGCCCTTCTCGTCCCAGGCCGTTGTCGCCTTGAGTTTACCGCCCGCAACCTTAGTGCCCCCGGCAAAAACGACCAGGGTCGTCCAGTCGTCTTCACTCGGCAGGTGCCAACCGCGCGGGCACGCCTTCATGGCGGCATCCCAGTCGTAGAAGCACCCGTACATGGTAAACACCTCAAACTCCCGGCACACGCTGCCTTCCATATCGTAGTTGAGGTTTTCCGCCATCCACACCTGATCGCCAATCTGCACGGTCTTGTACTTCTGGCCATCGCGCGTATCCCGGAGCATATTCTCCGAGTCATCGTACTCGCCGACATCGTCCCGCACGGCATAACTGTTGTCATCCTCGCTGCAGGCGACAAGAGATAACGACAAAAGGATTGAAGCACACCCCGTGCCCACCGCGCCCATAAGGCTCCTGACCCAAATACTCATTCTAACCCGCCATTTGTTTCGTTTGTGAGAAATATAAAAAAATCCCTTTTTTTTCATAAAAAGCCCCCATCCTAATTCTGTAAACATCCCTTTATAGACAATTCATCCATAGGTAATGGGGTTCACCCTGTAACATTTAACATGTTACACATTAAATTACTTAATGGTAAGGTGTGTTTAAAAGTGGTTTAGGGAAAAAAGGAGTACTCATGAGTTTCAAGGCAACCAATCTTTTCACGGCGGCATGCCTCCTGGCATTCTGCGGAGCCGCATCGGCATACACCATAACAGGCACTGTCTCCGACGAGCAGGGCAAGGCACTCGAGGGTGCCTCCGTAAGCCTCCTCAAGGAAGGCAAGACCGCCACGACGGACAACCAGGGCAAATTTACCATCCACGAAGACGAGCAGGTCGACGCGATTCACGGATTCAGCGGTTCCGTCGGGTACATCAGCGTCAACAACGGCGTGCTTTCGTACTCGCAGGGCAGCAGTGCCCCCGTCCATGTGCAGATTTTCAACTCCCTGGGCTACCAGGTGTTCAAGAAGACCCTGCAGGGCTCCGGCATGTTTGACCTGAACCGTGCCATCAAGGCCCGCGGCACCTACTTTGCGCAGGTGAGCGTGGGTAGCGCAAAGCAGAGCTTCAAGTTCGCTACGGAAGGCAACTACATCAGCACCTTCAACACGCAGCATGCCCTCCTGAAGGATGCAGCCCAGGGCGAAGCCATCCAGTTTGTCGCAGAAGGCTTCGACACGCTTACCGTGCCGCTCGGTACCCTCGACACCACGCTCAACGTGAAACTCAAGGCAGTGGCCCCGCAATTCAAATTCGGCTACGCAATCGGTAATGACCCCACGCCCAGCAAGGGCTGCGGTTCCAATTCCAAGTTGCAGAAGGTCAAGAGCGTTGAAAACGGTGACCAGTTCCAGATACAGGTAGGCAGCGACAGCCGCAAATACTTTATCACCCTGCCCAAGAACTACGACAACAAAAAACCGCACAAGGTGCTGTTCGCCCTGCACTGCTACGGCAGCAGCGGCGAGGACTTTGTGCACCATAACGCCGACTACGACCACCCCACCCCGTACTACGGCCAGCAGGTGCTCGACAAGAACGGCGACTACATCTTTGTCTCGCTCGACGCCATTGGCGGCCTGTGGAACAAGGGCCAGGCCGACCACGATTTCTTCGCGCAGACGCTTACCACCCTCAACGAAAACTACTGCATAGACACGAGCCGCGTGTTCATCACGGGCTTCAGCTACGGCGCCATGTTCAGCTACTCGCTAATGCAAGACATGCAGAGCCGCGTGCGCGCCGCAGCCACCTACGCCGTTGCCGATTACAACATCTGGCTGCCCGAGGGTAACGCCATGAAGGAACTCCCCATTGCATGGATGAACGTGCACGGCGTGAACGACGGTCGCTGCGATTACAGCCGCGCCAAGAACAGCGCCCTCCCGCGCATCCTCAAGCGCAACGGCAAGGCCGATGCCGACGAAAACTTCACCGACGCGAGCAGCGAAAAGCCGCAAGAAGTGAGCGGCAACACCGGGCACGTGTGCTACGACTTCAAGAACGTGGACGAACGCTTCCCGGTCAAGTGGTGCAGCTGGCCCGGAGACCACCAGTGGACCGCGCACGATACCGGCAACATGGGCGTGGGCTGGAACTGGGAAAGCACCTGGGTCCCCGAAGAAGTCCACAAGTTCTTCGAGCAGTTCTAGAGTTTACACCTCCATAACCAACCCCAGGGTCCGCCGGTAAAACGGCGGGCTTTTTTCGTGGGGCACCGTGCCCACGGCCACCCCTCGGAATAAAAAAAACTCCCCGCACATGGACTGCACGGGGAGTAAAGTTTTATAGAACGCGGCGCGAAAGGTCGTTTCCGCGAGCGGTCGCAGAGGTTACCCGTTCACCTTCTTGAAGTCGGCGACGTTCTGAGCAAATTCGGCGAGGTATTCCTTGGCCTTCGCAGCGACTGCCTCGGGCACGTAACCGAATTCCTTCTCGAGCACGCCGGCCGGAGCGGAAGCGCCGAAGCGTTCCAGACCGCAAGCCTTGCCGAAGCCACCGACCACGCGGTCGAAGAGCACCGGGAGACCGCTCGAAAGAGCGAACACCGGAGTCCACGGAACAATGACGCTGTCGCGGTAGGCCTTGTCCTGCTTGAGGAAGAGGGCCGGGCTGATCATGGAGACCACGCGAACAGCCTTGCCTTCGGCACGGAGGAGTTCGGCAGCCTGGTGTTCCAGCAGCACGTCGGAACCGTTCGCCACGAGGGTGAGGTCCGGGTTCTT
>JAGAAW010000089.1 GCA_017615055.1 Fibrobacter sp. | reverse complement strand
TAACACTTCGGTAACCCTGTCGAAACCAGATCACCCCCGGTGTTTCACCGGGGGTGATCTGGTTGAGACTTGTCGACTAAATGCGAGCCGGCGAGCATTTAGGCCCTTAAGCTCACGAAGTGAGCGCAAGGCCCGTAGGGCAAAATCGCTGCGAGTAGCAGTGATTTTGGCAAACCAAGGCACCCCCGATTGATATCGGGAAACCGATATCTATCGATTGATAAACATCGGTATTTCTCAAATATATAAATTTATCGTCCAAAAGGGAAGATTTGTAAAGTTTCTGCCCTTTTTGCCTTCTAAAAAGCCCGAAAGTTGGAAAAATGGGGACTAAATGCCTGAAAAATTGCGTTTTAGTCCCCAATTTTACATACAAACTAACGCAAAATACCTAGCCATGCGCGCTATTCCGCTGATTTTGGGGATTAATTCCCCCGGAAATGCCTTTTTTATCCCCACTGTTGCGGGCCATGCGTCCAAAATATTTTAAACAAGTTAACAAAATGGGGACCAAACACCCCCAAAAAGGCCCTTTTGATACCCAATTTCGCACATTTCGGCAATTCGCCGGCTTTATTTTGCGGTTTTCCTGCTCGACTTTCACATTATCCGCTTTATTCCGCGTCGCCCGCCTTTTTTGTCTGAAATTTGCTGTTCTCGCTCGCTACCTATTTATATATATTTGTACTTGAAAAACAAGATTTCGGAGATTATGATGAATATCGCCAGTGCAAAGCCCGGTTTTTTTGTACAGGACCGCTTCCTCTACAGCAAGGATAACGAGAAGGTAATCCTTCGTGGCATTAACCACATGTTTATCTGGACCGACCGTGAAGGCAAGACCATTCCCGAAATCGCGAAGACCGGCGCGAACTGCGTGCGCATCGTGTGGAACATGCGCGGGCGCGTGAGCGACCTCGATTCCATCGTGGCGCAGTGCATCTCGAACGGCATGATCCCGATTGTGGAAATGCACGACACGACGGGCAACTGGGAGCGCCTGCCCGAGGTGCTTGACTTCTGGCTGCGCGAAGAGACGCTCCAGATGATTACGAACCACCAGGAATACCTTATCCTGAACGTGGGTAACGAGCCGGGCGCGCAGGAGATTGCCCCGGACGAGTTCTTCGGCATGTACAACATGATTGTGACCAAGATGCGCGCGGTGGGAATCCGTGTGCCCATCATGATAGACGCCGACAACTGGGGCCAGAGCGAAAAGAATATCCTTGCGGTGGGCCCGCGCCTGCTGCATGCCGACCCCGAGCACAACCTGCTGTTCTCCATCCACATGTGGTGGCCGAGCGAACGCCACGACGCGAAGACGACCGGGTTTGCGACCGTGCAGGAACGCGTTACCGCCTGCCTCGAGAAGTCGGTGGAAATCAAGCTCCCGCTGGTGGTGGGCGAGTTTGCCCCGATGGCGGTCGCGGGTGCACGCGAAATCCCGTACAGGCACATCATGGGCGAATGCGAGCGCCTGAACATCGGGTGGCTCTGCTGGAGCTGGGGCCCGGGTAACTCCGACAGTCCCGAGATGGACATGACGGAGCATGGCTCGTACAACACGCTGGTGGGCTGGGGCAAGGAAGTTGCGGTGGATAGCCCGCTGGGTATCCAGAACACGAGCGTTATCCCGACATTCATCCAGAACAAGGACTTTACCACCGGCTCGCTCGGTGGTGGCGCGAATATTATTGAAAACGGCGACTTTTCTGCGGAAAACCCGCTTGACGGCTGGACGACGGACTTCTGGGGTGGCAAGGCGGAAGTGACCGCCAAGGACGGCGTCATCCATTTCAATATCAAGCAGGCGGGCAAGGAAACCTGGGGCCTGCAGTTCAAGCAGCACCTGACCCTCCGCAACGGCGTGACCTATATCTTCAGCATGCGTGCGAAGGCCGACAAGCCCCGCACGCTGAACGTGAACATCAAGCGCGACGCCGAGCAGTACACTCCGTACGCGAACGGGCGTATCCTGGACTTGAGCACTAGCTGGCAGAACTTTAGCTGGAAGTTCACCATGAAGGAGGACACCGACCCCGAGGCGCTCCTGATCTTTGACATGGGCGGCGTTCCCATATCCTGGTCGCTTGCCGATATTAGCCTGGTGCAGGCCCGCAGTATCGCGGACCGCCTGAACCGTACCTTCCAGCGCAACGTGCAGAAGAACTCCGGCTACTTCAACGCCCCGAACGGCCCGTGGGAACTGCACCTGTACAATGCGAAGGGTGAACTCGAGGAAGTGCTTGACCGCGGTCGCGGGGGAGAGGGCATGCGCAGCTACCCCAAGATCGAGAAGGGCGGCATCATGGTCGTGAAGGACGTGTCGTAAGGCCCGGCACCACACCCTATATAAGTATGTATCATGACGGCGGACTGGGGTCCGCCGTTCGTGCGTTTTATGACGAAAAATATCACGCAAATCTTACTTTCTCAGGTGTCATAGTGTGGCGTGTCAACGAATTTTAACACTCTTGTATCATGAAAAATGGAACAAAATGTCAAAAATCGCGGTTTGAAATGTGATTTTAAGCAAATTTCGGCACTCTTGTATCATAAAATAGTTGCATTCCGTTCTAAAAATGATTATATTCTTTGTTGTATGAAACCCGTGACGGAATACCAGAATTTTCGCGTTTTTATACGCGACTTCTATACGGAACGCAAAGTGCGGTCCGGGTTTACCTGGCGAGAGTTCGCCAGGGAGGCCGGGTATTCCTCGCCGGTATTCTTGAAGTTGGTGTGTGATGGGACCGCAAACCTCAGCGACGCAGGGATGGAACGCGTCGCTGAGGCCATGGGTCTCGTGGGTGTGGACCTCCAGTACTTCCGCACCCTGGTACGGTTCAACCAAGAGAAGGACGCCGCGAAGAAGCGCGAAATTTTCAAGGAACTCCGTGCCATCACAAAGGAAAACGAGATTACGCTCGTGGGCGAGGACCAGTACGACTATTACGAGTCCTGGGTGAACCCGGTGCTGCGTGAAATGGCTCCGTATGTATCGGACTCCACTCCTGCGCAGATGGCGGACAAGCTCACCTTCGGTGCGCAGGCGGCAGAAGTCAAGAAGGCCCTGCAGTTGCTCCAGAGGGTGGGACTCCTGAACAAGACTGCCGATGGCAAGTACGAGCAGGCGTCCAAGGCGATTACGACCGGTAATCTCGAGTTCACGAGCCTTTCCGTCCGCGAGATGCACCGCCAGATGGGCGAACTTGCTATCCGCTCGCTCGATGAGGTGCCGGTGGACGAACGTAACGTTTCAGGTATGACCTTCGGTGTTTCCGAAGAGGCGTACCAGCGCATTACCAAGGAAATCGCGGATTTCCGCCGCCGCATTACTGCGATTGCCATGCAAGATACGGACGAGAACCGCATTTACCGCTTGAATGTGCAACTCTTCCCGCTTACGAAGGACTTGAAGAAGGGAGGGGACAATGTTTAGTACTTACGCTAACTATATCAAGGGAGGCGCAATATGACCGAAAA
This sequence comes from Fibrobacter sp., assembly GCA_017615055.1. Classification (GTDB taxonomy): domain Bacteria; phylum Fibrobacterota; class Fibrobacteria; order Fibrobacterales; family Fibrobacteraceae; genus Fibrobacter. The sequence continues at coordinate 1,592 of JAGAAW010000089.1, read as the reverse complement.
CGAAAATTCTCTTGACATCGCTTGCTTTGAAGTCAATCAGAGCGGCCGAATCCTGTCGGGCAACAAGCGGTTCTGCCGCATGTTCGGGTTCAACGAATCCGAGGTGACCTGGCATTACATTACCGACTGCTACCGTTACCCCAGGGACTGGGAACTGTTCAGCAACTGCAGCGACCTTTCGCAGAACAAGTTCGTGTTTCGCATGCGTAACCGCAAGGGGCGCAGTTTCAAGTGCTGCCTTACCCGCGAGATCGTGCAGGATGCCGAAGGCAAGATCACCTTCCGCAATACCATCTGCAGGCTTGGCGAACCCGAGATTGCACAGGCGGCTGCACCTGTTGCCGAGAACCGCTCCGTGGTGTTCATTACCCGCTGTGCACACTGCGGCGACCAGGTGCGCGTGAACACGCTCGCCGAGACCCGCATGCGCGTGCTCTGCGATGCATGTGCCGCGAAGGCCTATCCCGAGGCCTTTAACATTACCGCCCAGGTATAAGCATATTGTCAGTCTAGCGCCGAATTTTTCATAGAACAATGCAAAGTCCGGAGGTGCCGCGAGCACTTCCGGATTTTTTTTATGCCGTTTTTTCTGAATTTATATGCCCCGACTAGAAAATTTCTATGATTTGGGGCGTATGAAGGCTAAAATATTTCAAATTGTTGGGGCATTGATTATAGCCCTTTTCCCTTTAGGGCTCGTGTTGCTTGGTCTCGCATCTAATGACAGACCGAAAGGATATATCTTTCAGGATAAACATGAAAAATTGTGGGTTCCCAGCAATCTGCATGTAGAAATGTATGAAAATAGGCTGTCCCGATTTGCCTGGATTAAGGATACTCGCGGTAAGGCGATTCTTTATTTTAAGAATGAGTATAAGACCCCGCATTCGCATCTTTTTTCGGACAAGGAATCCCTGTCGTCTGATTACAAGTTGGTAGCGGAGTTGGATACGCTAGATGAACATGGCAAAAAGAAAATAATGGTCCTGGCCGCAAGAAATTACTCAAGGGATTTTAAGATTGTTACAACTCGGTATGCGGAATTTCATTACTATCCAGATTCCGTTGACGAAGAAATTTGCCGCAAGATAATCTTCTCGATAAAGAATGCCCCATAAACAAATAGTGTGATTTGAAAAAACAAAACACCCTGCCACTCATCGTGACGGGGCGTTTTGATTTTGCTCAAAGGCCGTAAGTCCGACCTCATCGCTCAAAGCGACGAAGTCGCGACCTCATACCTCTTACAGGCTAATCAACCCTTCAGTGTCCTTAGACATCGCGTCATAGAAAGCGTAACGAGCGTCGATACAAGACTCCGCATTCAACTATTGCATATAAGAACTTATGGTTGTTGAATGCTCCGCGCTACGAAGGCTACTTAAGAGTAGCCTCCTCCGCTTGGCAGTGGACGCCCGCTACTAAAAAAACACCCCGCCACTCATCGTGACGGGGCGTTTTAATTAATCGTTAACTGATTAGAGACTAATCAAACCTTCTGTGTCCTTGGACATCGCATCGTAGAATGCGTAGCGGGCGTCCACTTCCTTCTGGAGGTCGTCGGCGAGCTTCTTGGCAACTTCCGGGTTGTT
>JAGAAW010000088.1 GCA_017615055.1 Fibrobacter sp. | reverse complement strand
TTCCTCTTCACGGCCAATCACCGGCGAAAGTTTTCCGTCGGCAGCCATTTCCACGAGTTCACGACCGTAGAGTTTCAAGGGAGATTGTTCTTCGGCGTTGGCAGCACCCGCAAACGGGTCCGAAAGCCAGGTTTCCACGACTTCCACGGAACCCAGCGCATCCTCGAACACCTTCGCAAGGCCACGGTCGCCCGAGAACTTCATAAGGGCCACGAGCATGTCGCCCGGGGTCACCATACGGTTCACCTGACGCGCCGCCTGCACGGATGCACGTAAGATACGGTTCAAGTCATTATCGGGTTCCACGTCGGGGTTCACGCCCTCCATGCGCGGAATCTTCTGCACGAACGGTTCCAGCTTGCCGCGGAGCTCGTTCGTCTTCGCGCCTTTGGACTTATAAAGTTTCTTCAGGGTGGCATCCGGGCCTTCTACAAGGCCAACAGCCAAATGTGCCGCACCCAGGTAGGAATGCGAACAGCGATCGCGCAGGCTCTGGGCCTTCGCCAAGACTTTTTCTGCATCGTTGTTAAAATCAGACATAGCTGTACCTTCTTTTTATTTTTTACCGCTTTCCAGATGCAAAACCCATGCCAAGGGGTTCATTCGGCGAAAAACGCCCCAAACACCGTAAAAACGGTAATTTCCGCCATCAAAAGCAAAAAAATGTCGCATTTTTCAGCGGCATTTTTTCAAAATAAGACGCACAAGTGTTTAATTCCGCATAAATAAAGGTATATTCAGATAAAAGGTCTTATAGGGACTCTTTATAAGCTGAGGCAAAAGCCTCCCCATTTTAAATAAACTATATTACCACCATGAAAAAAATCTTTCTCCTACTCGCTGCAGCAGCCCTCCTTTGCAGTTGCTTCAAACCCAGTCGAATTGAGCCCTCTGTCAAGGAGTACACCTTCAACAACATGGGGCGCACCTATGTGAGCAGCAGGACGGTTTTCATCCCCGTTCCGCTCCCCTTCAAATACGAGTTTGGCGGGGCCTGGGATATCCGTTTCAGCGCATTTTCCCTCGAGCAGGAGTTTTCCGCCTTCATCGTCCTGAAAGACGACAAAAAAATCTCAATCCGCGGCGCACGAAAGGACTTTTTCGCCAAGGACTCCACCTTTACCAAGCCCTTTGACGTAAGTGACGAAGAATTTGTCATGTACTACCTGAACTGGGACATGGATTACTGGAAAGATCAAGTAAGCAAAAACGCCCATGCGGGTGACGGGCACGGCCCCAACTACACCGCAGGCAAGGCAACCTACAATTCCGAAAAGAAGTATGGGACCATCAGCCGTTCCCTTCCTTATAGCAAGACATGCACCCTGGCCAGTGTCCAAAAAAACAACTACATCTATATGATTACGGGTTCAACATCCACTGACGACAAAGACGATATGTGCGAAGTCATCGTGGAGATCTGGGAAGGCCGCGCAGAATTTTAATAACGGTCCTTTTTGAGCGGGATTTCGCCCCTTTTTCGCGTCACATTGTAAACCTTTTGCAACAAACAACATTGAAAACGCCCCAAAAAGGGCGTTTTTCGCGTTTTTTGCGGATTAATACGTTGTAAGTGTTGTAAACCTTTACAATGGAATTTGGCCCGCCCTACTCCCCACTAGGCGTTCTAGAATCTACATTAAGTTCAGAAACCAAACATCCCATACACCAACAACGGCATCCCTTCGCGGGGTGCCGTTGTGGTTTATATAGGCTTTTATTTTTTAGGGGTTCCGCGCGAGTAGATTATCGCCCACCAACTAACAAGGTCTAGCTTCGATACTCAAAAGCCCTCTTTACGAGGGCTTCTTCGTATCGGAGTATCGGCTACCGCCCCCCGACTAATATCTGGTCTACCTTGATCGAGGGCTGGCCCACAGTCACGGGAATGTGTCCCGAAGAGGCTCCGCAAATACCTGCGGCCTGCTCAAAATCCTTGCCGACCATGCTGATGCGGGGCATAATCTCGTGCCCTTTGCCGATGAGGGTTGCTCCGCGCACCGGTTCGCAAATCTTGCCATTACGGATAACATAACCTTCATCGACAGCGAAGTTGAACTCGCCTGTCGCAGGGTTCACGGAACCACCCGCCATGCGGGCGGCATAGAGTCCGTTATCGACGCTTGCAATCATGGAATCGAGGGTGTCGTTCCCGGGGGCGATAAACGTGTTGCGCATGCGGCTCACCGGCGCATACTTGTAACTTTCGCGGCGTGCCGAACCCGTGCGGGCAATGCCCACCTCGGTTGCGCCCACGCGGTCGCTCATGTAGGTCTTCAATATGCCATTTTCGATAAGCGTCGTACGCTGCGTCGGGGTTCCCTCGTCATCGTACTTGAGGCTCCCCCACACGCCGTCCATCGTGCCGTCGTCTATTGCGGTAAGGCACGGTTGCCCGATTGCCTCGCCCAGCTTGCCACAGAAGGGGCTTGCATTCCTGCGCACGGATTCCGTCTCGAGCGGGTGCCCGCACGCCTCGTGGAATATCACACCACCGAACCCGTTGCCCATCACCACGGGCATCTGGCCGCCAGAAATGTAGCCCGCGTCGAGCATGCGCACGATGCGTTCCGCACATTCCGTCGCAATCTTTTCCGGAGAGTAGTTCGCCAGCAGTTCATAACCGCCAAGCGCGCCCGGAGCCTCGTGCGTCGTGAGCCTCTCGGTGCCATCGCTTGCAGTAACCGTCACGTTCACGCGAACCCTGGAACGGTCCAGCGAGAGGTTCAGGCCCTCGCTATTCATGAGCGTAATGGAAGTGCACACGTCGGTAATGGTAGACCCGACCTGCGCCACCTTGTCAGAAACACTGCGGGCGGCCTTGTCGGCACGGAACAAGAAGTCCTGCTTGACCGCCTGGCCCAGCACGCGCGGGTCCTTGAACGCCTGCATGTTGTAGTCGGCCACGCGCTTTTCGGGGTGCAGTTCAAACGGGGCATTCATGGCTCCCGCCTTCGCGATACGCCCGAAGGCAAGCGTCTGCACCAACTTCACGAGAGATTCCTCGCTGTCGTCGCTGGTAAACCCGTAAAGAACCTCGGTACCGTACAGGAGGCGGATGCCTATACCGTATTCCGTACCCGCCGTAGCGGTTTCTATATGGCGGTCCTTGAGCCCGAGCACCGAGCTGCGGGTTTCTTCCTCAAAAATTTCCACAAAGTCGGCACCGGCATTCCTGCCCGCCTCGAAAATTTTCACAGCGACTGACGGATTCAACTTAAACCTCGCCGTTCATCTTCTTGCGTACAGGGATACCCGCAGCAAGCATCTCTTTCTTGATTCCGGGGACCGTGTAATCGCCAAAGTGCACCATCGACGCAACCAGCGCAGCATCGGCGGCAGTCTTGTGGAACAGGTCCACAATGTGCGCAGGGGTACCCGCGCCACCGCTTGCAATCACCGGCACCTGCACGGCACGCGCCACCTGGTCGGTAATGTTCAGTTCGTACCCGTTGCGCACGCCATCGGTATCAATTGCGTTCAGGCAGATTTCGCCCACGCCCAGGTCCTCGGCCTTCTTCGCCCACTCGACGGCATCAATGCCCATCGCCTGGCGGCCACCGCGGATATACACTTCGTAACCGCTCTTGAACTTGTCCGAAACGCCCACGAACTTCGCGTCCATGCCGAGCACCACGCACTGGCGACCGAACGCCTTCGCGCCGTCGGCAATGATTTCGGGGTGCAACACGGCGAGGCTGTTCACGCTCACCTTCTCGGCACCTGCAAGCAGGGCCTCGTGCATGTCATCGAGGTTACGGATACCGCCACCCACCGCAAACGGGATAAACACGCGCTTTGCAATCTGGCGGATCATTTCCATGTCGCACGGGCGATTCTCGGCACTCGCGGTAATATCGTAGAACACGAGTTCGTCTACGCCATCGGCACTATACTGCGCACCCATCTCTACGGGGTCGCCAATGTCGATATTGCCCTTGAACTTGACGCCCTTCGTGACCTTGCGGTTACGGACGTCGAGGCAAACAATCAAACGTTTAGTAAGCATAATAATAGTCAGGTCATTCTATGCAATAGTGAAGAATCCAGTTACAACTTCCACATCTGGATCCTTCGACTTCGTGCTACGCACTCCGCTCAGGATGACACTTCTAAACCTTGAATTATAGATTGCGGTCGATGACGGCCTTGACGGTCGCCTTGGGCACGGCGCCCACCACGTTCCCGACTTCCACGCCGTTCTTGAACAGCTTCATGTTCGGGATGTTCGTGATGCCGAAGCGGGCGCAGATATCCTTCGCGCCATCGCTGTCCACGTCCATCTTCGCGATAATGGCCTTGCCGTTGTATTCGTCGGCGAGTTCATCGATAATGGGGCCCATCATCATGCAGGGGCGGCACCAGGTCGCCCAGAAATCAACGAACACCAACTGGCCAGAAGAAATGGCCTTGTCAAAATTTTCTGCTGTAAGGTGAATTGCAGGCATAGTAAACTCCGATTTTTTCCTTTAAAATAGAAAAATCGGACTAGAAAGCGTAGCCTATCGCGTAGTTGAGGTCTATACCGAAGCCCGATTCCGCAGCCTTGTCGGCATCGCCCTCATCAATATCGTTAGAAGTGAACTTTGTGTACCCAAATCCCAATTCCGTAAACGTGACAAAGTGCCCGCTCTGGACCTTTAATCCCAGATAGCAGGCAAAAATCCAGGCGGAAGCTTCACCGGACGAGGAACTGCGATGATTGTAGTAATCGCTCTTATAGTCAACAGAAATACTCTCGTAACCGACTTGCGGCGACACGTAAAAACCTTTGTGACCTTCATTGAAATAGAACCTGAGTCCTTCGTAAAGCCCGTATGCAAATAGGTCTCCACCGGAGGCCGATGCCCACATGAGTTCCGGGCGCGAGGAGAGCGACAGCCTCGAGGTAAGGTTATTCTCCACCGTCACCGTAATCCAGGGGATCCCGAATATGGTGGTGAAGACAAGCAACGATACAGGATGAATGGAAATAGACCAGCGGGTATTGGGGACAACGGATTCAGGTTGTGACGGAGCAGTCTGGGTCGAAACATGCTCGTCAGAGGACGCAGTGGGCTGGTCAGAGCCATAGTTCGACCAATTACCCCCCTGGGCACCCGCAAAAACGGCAAGGAACAGGGCTACAATAGCGATGCGTTTAATCATTTGTTCTCCTTTTTCCGTACAAATTCGCCCAAAATTTAGCAAACTCAGTAAATCAGGCGCATTTCATCGGCCCAAAGGGTTGCTCCAACAGAGCCCTCATACAGGTTCCCGAGTGCACTAGAGGCCATCACTACACGGATATGAGTCACATCGAAATCGTCCGGAGAATCGGTCTGGACAACATGATTATCGATACCGGCAGAATTCTTGAGCGACTTCGAGAAAACACTGGAATTGAAAATCGGAGATCCTTCCTTCGGCTCGCCATACTTGAATGCAAGGCGGATGGTTTTATAGCCCGAACGTTCCGCATCGGTAATGGAGACCACGTCCGGGTCATCCTCGCTCTCGACCGTCGTCGCGCGATACCAGGCCGAGGCAATCATCGTATTCACGTCGCTGGAAGTACGGTACTGGTTCTTGCCCTCGTTGCTAGTACGGCTTCGGTGTTCCAAAATCACGTACAGGTCACAACTGTCGCCCTTGCCCTCGTACTTCACGTCAAATTCCACATACTTGGGGCGGCCATAGAACGGCCTGCCGAAATCAATGAGTTCGTTACCATCGTCGTAGCCGGTCAACTTGAGTGTTCCCACTTTCTTGGGATTGAAATAAGCGACAAGCATATTTCCACTTGCAAAACGACCAATACCAAGAACAGTCGCCTTTATAGATTCCATCTTGATTACTTGCTCGTTTTCGTTCACAGTGAGTGTCTTGGTCGAAGAAATAGCATCGTTATTCCCGTTATCCCAACCGGCAATGTCGTTCTTGTTGCCAAAATCATCCTTGATCCAGTGATTGAAATCGCTGTTCGGGTACTGGTAGCCCGCCTTCACGGTATAGGTACGTTCGCCACCGTCACTCGTAAGCTTTACCTTGTAGCCACGAGTAAAGTCATAGGACTCGCCCACTTCGATATTGGCAGTTGCACCGTCAGAAAGTTCCAGTGATTTTACTTCAAGGTCGCGGAGGTCCAAATCCTTGCTGTAATCCATGTCTAGGAATACCGTTCCGGCATCCTGGTCAATCTCACCTTCGACATCGCCCGCCCCCACCTTTATCTTCAGGAGTTTCGGCGCATCGGGAGAAACCTCTTCCGAAGAAGACGATTCCGGCTCCTCGCCACCCGCAGAGGAATTGCCTTCGCTGCTTGCTGAACTTTCACCGGAGCCCTTGCTACTGCTAGACGCATCTGCCTTGCCCGACGAAGAAGACTTTTCCGACGAAGAAGACTTATCGGACTCCTTCGCAGAAGAGGAACTCTTAGATTCCGTATCGCCGGATTCCTTTTTCGAGGACGAAGACTTGGCCTCCTTTTTCTCCGGAATCTCGAATTCCATCTGCCAAATAGAAGGGTTCCCGCTTTCGGAAACGACCATCAGGTACACGACACCGCTTGAAGGCACGCGAATCTTGTCGCCTTCGCGGAGACGGTCCTTCGCATACGAGACCTCCTGAGCCAGCGAGTCTATTGCGGCAGAATCGCTCGGGAATTCCTTGAACTTGCCATCGACCAGGTGGAATGTCGCCATCGAGCTAATGTCGAGCGAGCCAATCGTCACCGAATCCCAAGTATCGAGACTGTCGGGAATCTCGGCAAGCGATACGATAATCTTGTGTTCGCCCTCATAGATAGCGGCATTGCCGTCCTGTTCCTCGAAGGCGATACCGTTGAACTTGTTGTAATCGGAAGCCCCGAAGGTATCATAGTCAGCGGAGCAGGCAAACAAGGCGAAGGCAACAGCGGCCGTCATGACCACAGAGAGCGTCGCAAGCATCCGTTGCAGAGAAAGCGTGTTCAGAACCTTCATTTTCTTTCTCCTAGTAAATCAGTTTAAAGTCATCCAGCACAAGTGCAGCGTTTTCGCCGCCACGGTACTTGTCATCATTGCCCAGCGTTCCACCGCTCACGACATGAGCGTAGGCAGAAGAAGCGAACATCACGTGAATCGCAGTCACATCCTCGTTGCCTGTCCCAAGAGTAAGGCCTTCGGCAACAGCGTAACCACCATCAAGAAGCCCAAACGGGTCCTTCCCGTAAGAAAGTTCCACCCGGCGTGTCGCCATGTCTGTGCTTTCAGAGTCCGAGAAGGCGCCAGTCGCAACCACCTTGCCGTTCTTGCCCACGAGCATCACATACACGAGGCTCTTTTGCGGGTAATCCGTAGATTTTCCTTTCACATGGCTATAGGAATACGTGATTTCAAAGGCAGTCGGGCGGGCAGTAAAGGGTTTGCCGAAGGTCATGTCATTTGCGATATAGGAATCACCCGTCGAAGGCGTACCTCCGTCAGAACCCTGCTCATAGATATCGAGCGCGGTCTGGCCCGCATATTCCCCGCTGAAGTAGAAACCGCCCGCCATCTTCCAGCTACCTTCAATAATCACGAACTTGCCCTCGACTTCGCGGGTTGTTATTGTCGCCATACCGTCGTTAAATTCAAGATTCGCCGACGACGAGACCGTAATTGCAGCGGAAGTCTTCTTTGTCGCCATCGCATCGCTCGTGGTTGCCCAGAAATCGTCGCGGGAGCTAAAGTCGGAACCGGGCAGTTGCACGCCGGCAACCACATTGTAGGTAGCAACGTTCCCGGAATCATCCGCAAATTCCATCGCAACCCTACGGCGCAAGTCGTTCACCGTATCGAGGGGCTGTAAAGCCACCTTCGCGAGGTCCGCCCCATAGGGCAATTCCACGTACACGAGCGAATCCTGTACCGTAACCGTCCCCTTCGAGACAGAAAGCTCGGAGAGTTTCACGGGTTCGCTTGCGCTGGATTCCGGTTCACTGCTGGAGGATACTTCCTCCTCACTGGAAGAACTTTCCAGCATCTCACTGCTAGAGGATTCGGGCTCTTCGCTGCTCGAGGCAGGAATTTCAGAAGACGAACTTTCCGCAGGCTCCTCGCTTGAAGAACTAGTCTTCTCTTCACTACTGGAAGAAACTTTCTCGTCATCGCTCGAGGCAGGGGCAACTGAAGACGAAGATTTTCCCTCAGGCAAACTTATGGTCCAGACATCCACCACGCGGTTCGACTCGTCAAGCACAACAAGCCGGAGACCTTCCTCGCCTATCGCAAGCGTCGTGCCGGTACTTACCGGATTATCCCAGTCAATTTCAGGGTCCACCGGGTCGTCATCAAGCGCGAGGTAGCACTTTTTGCCGCCTAAGGCCGCAATGTTATCGACCGTAAAGGAATCCGTCCCCTCGGGGAGCACAATCGCATGCGATTCCAGGTCGATATCCGCATCGTCAATATTCTCGAAAAGTTCGGACAGGTTGGGTGCCACAACCGGAGTTTCGACCTCATCGGAACAAGCCCACAGGCCAAACGCCAGCGAGCACAGCGTACCCGCGATAAGCGACTTCATTTTCCCGTGGATCTCAAACCGCATAGCAAACCCCTAGAAGAATGTCACCAGCGAGAAATCCAACGCCAGGAGGTTTATGGTGAAATTCACGATGTTATACACAACGCGGCTACTCGTCTCGTTGTTCTCTTCCACATCGATAATGCTAGAACTCAGGCCCAGGAGGCCCACCGAAGTCTCGAACGCAAAGCGGTCCAGCACCATCACGCAGATACCCGGATTGAGCCCCGCCTTGATGGTCCATCCCCTGTTACGAGTCTTCTTCATGTCCTCGCCGTCATCGGTCTGCGAAATACCATAGGAATACTCCACCGAAACGGAAGTCTCGTTGAAGAGGTAGAAAATGCGGGAATCCAGAACCTTCAGGTAGTTCTTCAGGAGCGGCTGCACAAAGAACCCGTTGCTCACGTACTTGCGGCGTTCCTGCACATCCATCAGGTCTTCAAGAATCGAGAAGTCGATATCGAACCATGTGCGCGAATAACCGGCACGCACGCCAAGCGCCATCGCATCGCGAATAAAGTACCCGCCAAAGGCCTCGACCGTAAACGTGTAGCCGTAGGCCTCGTAAACATCGCCAATGAGAATATTCAGCGCATCGTCCTCGGTATTCGCCTGAATGAGCGAGAGCGTAGCACCCGCATAGAAATGCCCCTTCGCAATCGACTCGTCCGGCTCAATCGGGAACAGGGCATCCAGAATGCCCGATTTTTTTGCAGGCTTTGCAGAATCCGTCGCAAGCGGGGCTGCCTCAGGGACCGTTACCGCAACAGGCGTCGCCTGGGCTGGGGCTTCGACAGCAGGAGTTTCCGCAACGGGCGCCTCAGCAACCTGATTTCCATCGACCGAGGCCGATTCCGCCTCCGGCACAGCATTCTCTACCGCCGGGATATTAGTTTCGGCCTGCGCAGAATCCAGAACCATGTCCTGGGCAAGCGCGGGCAAAAAGGCAAAAAACAGGGAAATAACAAAGGCGGCTTTTCTCATATACTTTAATTTACATTATTATAAAGCAACGAGGAACCCGCCTACCAGGCGTATGTGAGGAATTTCAACGATTTCTAGTGCCTAGAAACGTATTCTGACGTAACATTACTCAGAGCAAGTCGTATCACAGCGCGATTCCCTACCCCCACCACCACTACAGACTATCGCGCACGAAGATTCTTCGGACGGCTCATTTTCAATTTTCGGCGACGTATAGTGCGGAACCGAGGTATCACATGTCCACAAAGGCGATTCCTTTGTAGACCACCGGACAACGAAATCCTTGTCGGGAACCACATCATCACCACAATCTTCTATCAAGAAGCCCCCCTGAACAATCGCGTTATCAGACCGACACGAGAAGCCCTCCTTAGGCGACCGTACAACACTTACAATATCTACCGTATCTTTCGCTATACTTGTCACAACGTAAGCAAACGGCTGTTGCATAGCGCTATAGCCAAGAAGATAGTGTTTACAGTCCGTCACACGCAGTTCTGTACCCGCTGGGATAAAGAATTCCGCCAACGAATCCGGAATCTCCGAAAGGAACGGGGCATAATCAAGCTCAGATTCCATATCAAGCATAAATCCGTAAGTTTTGCTAGACAGAGACAAAGCAGAAACTACATGCGTATCAAACGCCAAACCGTCAACACCATAATATTCCAAGGACCTGTCCAATGGAGTAACCGCCTTCATAGAATCAGAAACGGGCCTTTCACCAAGATCCTCAGGATATTTCGCATTCACGAAGTAGCCCTTACCGCACCCAGGGCAAGTCATTGACGACGAACTAAATACGAACGAAGAACTAGATTTTAATTTATCTTTATCAGGGGTCTGCGTCTGTGCCGCAGAGGAATTTTGCAACGATCCATCAACCGCAGTAACTGAAGAGCTGTCGTCCGAACACGCCATAAGCGCAAGCGGAAATATGAACAAGAATTTCTTTTTCATAAAAACCCCATATCATTATTAATTATGCCACATAGCATATCCTAGAGCAACCTTACGTATGGTTTCCTAGGTAGATTTTTCAAATAGTTTTCATGCTCTGATTCCGATATTTCCCTTCCATTCAACAAAATTTTTTTCACACCATCTACAGGTCTATTATCTAAAATAATTTCTTCCTCCAATTTTTCGTCTAAATCCGTATAGGATATTTCAACATGCAATTTTTCATATTTGTTTTGAGGATCACTAAAAAAATCTGAAACAGCTTGCGAAACTCCCCTAAACGGCTCATAGGGAGCAAGAACAGCCCGTTTAGAATTTTCTGCAAGCAATACTCCTATTAATATACAAATAAGAAAAAAGACTTTTTTCATCATCAACCTCCATTCTTAATATATACTTTTATCAGCAACAAAACAATAAAAAATCTGACACTGTCAAGTCATGCCGTACATTTTTTACAAAACTACTGTAAATGCTACGAGAACTAAGTCAGACTCAGTCCAGTCAAACCTATAGCTGGGAACTGGCTATGGGACTGCAGCGGAGTCAGAAATAGCCAAAGCACCCCAAAAGCTACCGTTATGCGGTCGAGAAAAGCCGTTTTGAATGGGCTTACGGATTTTTCTGCCAAAAATACTCTATTCCGCATCCTTGACGCAACGGAGCGCATAGCCCATGCGTTTGTCGAAATCCTGGCTAGAAATATCGTGATTCGAGATATACCAGGTGACGGCACCCTGGGCATTCACCTCGGATGATGTCCAGTAGTGGGCGGCACTCTCGCTCGCAAAGCTCTTGTCATAGCGGGTATCCACCTCCCCTGTCGGGATATCAAACAGTTCCTTTTCAGAATCGGAGGCATACTGGCGCAAGTCATACCATTCCGAACTTGTCGGCACACGGAATCCCTCGGGGCAAATCCCGCGAGCGGGGCTTTCTGCATCACACCAATAGCCAAAGCCGCATTCCGTAGATTCCTTGCCCATTGCGGCATGCCACAGGTACAGGGCCCCGCGCGTCTTGCAGTTTTCCGGGTCGTCCTGCCAGCAGAAGGTCGCCCCTTGAAGTACACGCGTTGCGATACTGTCGGTATACCTCAGGTTTTCTGCCATCCAGACCTGTGTACCAACTTTCATCACGCGATAAACTTCACCATCGCGCACATCCGTAATGGTTTTCAGTCCATCTAGAGTCACACTCGAAGAGGAAGCCTCAGAAGAAGAACTTTCTTCAGACGAACTTTCCACGGATGAACTTGAAATTTCCTCGGAAGAGGAACTTTCCTCGGACGAACTTGAAATTTCACTCGAACTGCTAGTGGATTCGTCGGGAACGACAAGCCTGTCAACCTTCACCTCGCCCGGATCAGCCACGCAGCGGAGCGCGTAGCCATAACCCTTGTCGTAACTCTGGTTCTTGAATGTAGATTCATCACGGCAGCGGTAGAATTCATACGCCGCCAGGGAATTCGTCTGAGACGCCGTCCAGTAACGGGCGCAGTTATCCATCTTCGCATACCCCGCATATTCACCCGTCGCCGCAGAGGTAAAGCCCGTATCCGCATTGAGCGAGATATTCAGGCGGGTTGCATTGGACTGGAGCGAATCCCACTCCGCCTTCTTGGGCACATGGAATCCTTCCGGGCAAATTCCCCTATGCGGGTAGAGAATACCGCAGAAGTCATCTGCACAGCCCAAGTCACTTACCACGGCGGCAAAATCATACACGTAGCCATTCAACCTGCAATAATCTTCATTGCCAATGCACCAGCTATGATTTTCAAGCAACGAATTCGTCTCGGTATCGTGGTACCTCAAGTTTTCCGCCATCCAGACCTGCTTGCCGATTTTCACCACACGGTAAACTTCGCCATCGCGCTTGTCGGTAAAGGCATTAAGCGTCTCATCGCTTAAGTAGGATTCTTCAATTTCCTCCTCAGAAGACGAAGAATTTATAGACGATGAAGAATTTGTAGGAGAAATGCGCCCGCTAGAAGAACTTTTTGTGCCACCCTTCCCCGAAGAGGACACGGGGCCGGCACGATTGTAGCCCGTATTGTCATCATCCTCGGGCGACATCAAGCCCGAGGAGCCACCATTGCAAGCTATGAGCGCAAGCACTCCGCAGGCAATAGCCGCTAGCCGCACCGGCAAGAAATTCTTACGCATTCAGATTCTCCTTTCTCGATTACGCCCACAATATACATTTTTGATTCCGAACGAGGCTACTTTTTCTTAAATCTCAGATAAAGGCCCTCAATTTCGGAACGAAATGCCTTGAACAGGGTCAGGCCATCCAGTGCATCGGAAAAATACTCCACTTCCAGCGACTTGGGCGCATCCACATCAGCATTTTCCATGTCGGTTGTCATTTGTATGTAATTCGTGGGGTCAGCCACCACAGCGACAAGCATCGTCCAGTCGACACCCGCAGGCATCGAGAATTCCGTAACAAAGTCCAGGACGAGTTTTCCCTTGACCATGCTCGCCTTGAAATCCCTTACGCGCTTCGCACTCAGGAACTTCGACCCCGCCTGCACGTAGTTGTAGTAGTTGCTCTTTTCTATGGGGCCAAGAATCGCGGTTTGCAGCGAAGACTGCTCGCCTGTAGAAATCTTCCCGTCACCATCCTTGTCCACCGAAGAAAGCATCGCGATACTGTAGGCCTCGTCATACGTCCAGTGGTTTTCTATACCGACAAAACCGGTCGCATCGTAGAGGACCTTCACCTTGACATCGGCAAAAACGTGCGGATGCGCGAACGCCTGTGCCGCAAGTACGGGCACAAACATCAGAAACAGTAACAGTCCGCGCATGGGAACGCCCCCGCTAGAAGGCAAATACGACACCCGCCACAAGGAGACCCGCACCGATTACGCCGAGGCCTATGCCGACGATAGCCTTCGTGTCGCCGGCATCGTTCAGGTCGTGGTTGTCCTTGATCAGGCGCTGAGCCTTCTCGCTATCGAACACCGAGCGGTTGTATTCGTGCCTCTTGTCGGCAGCATCGCTCCAGTTGCGTTCGGCAAGGTACCAGAGCACTCCGCCCGCAAGGATCGGTGCAATGGAGCTCCACAGGAGTACCTTGCCCACACGGCGGTCGCTACGCTTCTGGTTGAATTCCCTCTGGCCCTGGATATACTCGATATCGTCAATCGACTGTAGTTCCACGTTGATGAAGTTCGGCATGAACGCCTTGATTTCGGTGGTAATTGAGGTATCGCGGTAGCCCACCTTGCGGAAGAACAACTGCATCTGTGCCTGCGGCTTCACGTCGTCGACGATAAGGTCGGTCACGTAGTCGGGGAAGCGGCTCACCGTAGGCTCCTCGCCCACGTACACTTCGACCGCTTCCGGGTTCGTGCTGAGCGTTATCCTCGTAGAGGGGCGCTGCACGGGGATTTCCACCTTGTTCAGGCTATCCGCGTTGATCTTCACGGTGGCAGAACCCCACCATTCCACATCACGCAGGACCTTCATCACGGAAATCGTGTACTTGCCCGGCTTGATATTCTTGATGGTATCGGGAGCCACCTGCTTGAGCGCAATCCCGTTCACGAACAGCGAGCATGCCTCCGGATTCGAGGTCACGAGCAGGTTCGCCTTTCCGGGAGGGTACAGCTCCATTTCCTCTTCCTCGTCCTTCACGACGGGCACCACGTAGTTCGAGAGCGAAAGGTCGATCATCACCTTGTCCTCGAGGTTGTACAGGCGCTTGAGGTCAAGCCTGAAAATCTTGATATACGGGTTTTCGACCACGTTCGCAAGGCTATCCTGGATTTCACGTTCACGGATTTCGGCCTCGACCTTCGCAACCTCTTCCATCTTGAGGCGCTTTTCCTCCTTCTCGAGGGCGGCCTCCAGGTCGTCCTCGGCATCGGCGGCAATCTCGGCTGCCTTCGCGGCCTCGGCAGCGGCAATGGAATCGGCAACAGCGGCGGAATCGGACTTGGCGGCAAGGGAATCCTTCACCGCGTCGGTCATGATGACCTCGGCAGGCTTCTGCGGTTCGGGCTTGTCGTCGTCCTCGAATTCATCCTCTTCCTCGACCTTCTGGCCGTTACTTTCCTGGAGCGCAACAGCCTCCTCGTCGCGGATTTCTTCCAGCACCTTCTGGGCGGCATCATCCGGGGCACGCAGGTAGACGGTATCCTTCTCAATCTTCACGAAAATGGCTTCCTGTTCCACGGAATCGCCCACAAGGAAATAGCGGACGGGCACTTCGCGGGTCGTAGCTGTATCGGCGGGGTTCACGACAGCAGCCTTCGGAGCCGGTGCAGCAGGGGCAGGCGCAACAGCGGGAGCGGGTGCAGGAGCCGGGGCTACAGCCGGAGCGGCCTCAGGCGCCGGGGCATCCTGTGCAAAGGGGACGGAAAAACACGTCGCACAAAGTACGACCAAAAACACGAAAGGACTTATTCGTTTCTGCATACCCTAAAGATATATTATTTGGCCCCTAGTAGTTAGCCAATAGTCGTTATTTCTGGTTAATGGTCGCTAGATAGGCGGAAATTTGCTTTTTTCACCTTTATCTAGATCTTTACTTAGCATTTATACGATGGATTTCGCTACCAACTTTCACAAGGTACACCCCTGATGCGGGCAAGGGTATATTTATAGAGCCCTGAACAATACCCTGACCAACAATTTGTCCAAGTGAACTGAAAATCTGATAACGAGTTTTCCGCTCATTTCGGACAACAATATTACGA
This sequence comes from Fibrobacter sp., assembly GCA_017615055.1. GTDB lineage: Bacteria > Fibrobacterota > Fibrobacteria > Fibrobacterales > Fibrobacteraceae > Fibrobacter. Next base: position 64,920 of record JAGAAW010000088.1, on the reverse strand, counting down.
TCCTTAACCAAAACCCAAGAATTAAAGACTTTTTCCATAACGGATTGATTTGACCTCAATCCCACCCTTCCGTTTTCTACAACGAAATCGTATTCTTTAGCAGCAGTCAGACCAAGACCGTATTCAGAAAATTCAAAGAAAACAACAACATAATCTCCATCATCCATATTTCGCACATTAAACGAAATATCGTCAGCCTTTGGTAACGTCGACTTTGCATGAGCCAATGCCGTTTCGTCTTTAACGAAAACAACATCATTCGTATCACTTGACAAGCTTTTGTTTGTCTGAATTATTTCGCCATCTTTTTTACAAACTGAATAGTAAAGGTCTTTCCCATAAATAAAATGATAGTAGAAAGGTTCAAAATCATCCTTCAGGCAGTCCTTTCGCAGAGAACAATTTGAGCGTATATCAAATGACCCACTACGATATATTGACGTATATATCTTAGAAGATTTGACCTGCGGGCACGATTTCAACAAAGGAAATCCAACCTGGTTTCTGGGCTCAAAACAGTCATAATGATAATCTGGAGCAAAATAGAGGGTTCCATTCCACGATATCGGCCGTATATCGGTTTCACCATACGCAAACCCCATCAATCCTATCGGACGCTCCAAGGTGCTATCGCTTTTCGCATAAACAAGAATGTTTTCAGGAGCCCATTCGTCGTCATTCCACTTGTAGTAAAACCAGCCGGGATTTCCATCCTTATCAGGATACATTTCCCGCCGGTAGTTTGAATCACGAGCATCAACAGCTACTGGTATTTCGTCAATCCATTCTCTGTAATCCGGTACTAGGACATAAAGCGTTTTGGAAAGATCTGCTTTATTGTAATCACCTCTACACGACTCACCACGGACATCCTGTATGTAGAACCCGTCGGTTTCTTCATCAAGCCAACAAAAATCATCTGATATATAAAAAAGGGAATCACGGTCAAAAGCCTCAAAAATAATCTTTATATAGATAGCCGATGCGCTGTTAGGAGTCAACGGATCTACTAACATGCTATCCTTTGCCGAATAAACAAGTATTTCTTCCGGCACTGAGTCAGTTTCCCACGAATAACTAAACCAGCCATCACCACCTGCATCCTGCATCTGGTGTCGAATTCCATCATTATTTTCAACAAGAAACGGATTACCCATCATCCAATTCCGAGAAGACGGAACCTGAACAAAAAAAGTTAACTGTTCTGATATAGAAAAAGAACACATTATCAAAAGAAGTGCAACAAGTCTCTTCATATCACCTCCCCCAAATGAATTAAGAACCTTTCACGAGTCGGGCGCAGTATATGGGGCCACAGCCGTTGCACCGGTCGGGCAAAATGTGCACCCCGCATTCGGTGCGATCCGCCCCCTCGGGGAGGCTTTCGAGCGGTTCAACGCGCATCGCGGGCCTCTTTTTCAGAATGCGCTTCACCACGTCGTCGTTTTCCATGGGCGAAAGCGCGCAGGTGCCATACACGAGCGTGCCACCCGGCTTCAGGGCATCGATGGCAGAGGCCAAGAGCCCGCCCTGTTCCACCGCAAGGCGCTTCACTCGCTTTACCGACCACACCTTGAGATGTTCCGGCGAGTTGAGCACGTGCCGGTCCGACGAGCAGGGAGCATCGAGCAAGATTTTATCGAAACTTTCCTTCCGGTGAAGCCCGAACTTCATGCCGTCGTAACCCGAGACGGTCACAATCTGCCGCCAGTCTGCCGGCAGGGAATTCTCGATAACATGCGAAAGGCGCAACCTCCGGTCCGGAGAGCGGTCGTTACTCTGCAAAAAACCGTTCCCCGCAAGCATCGAGGCAATCACGAGCGTCTTGCCCCCGGGAGCGGCGCACATGTCGAGCACGCTATCGCCGGGGCATACCCCGAGGGCGCGAGCGGCAAACACGGATGCCTCGTCCAGATAATACGGTTCGAGCCCTTCGCCAAACTGGAGCTGCACGGCACGCCCCTCGCCCTTCAGGGATTCAAGGAGGGTTGGCCAGCGTTCGCCAAACAGGTCTGTGAAGTAGTCGAAAAATTCCATACTCGTTGTTTTCAAGATAAAAAAAACTCTCTGCTCAGGGGTATGAACAAAGAGTTTTCGTTGAGCTACCAGGATTCGAACCTAGACAAACAGAGTCAGAATCTGTTGTGCTACCATTACACCATAGCTCAGTGTGGGCACAACTTTAGAAAAAATTCTTCAGTCGTGCAAGGGGTAACCCCAATTATTTTGCAGATTTCGGCAATGTCGGCGGGGTGTAGGTCATTCCTTGCCATTCGAGGTCATCGCCCGTAGGCAGGTTCACGAAGGTGCTCACCACGTACTCGTCGAGCGGGGTTTCCGCCTCCTGCAGGGTCGAAATCACCTTCGTATCGCCGGAATAGAGTAGCAGTTCCTGCTTGCCAGCCGGTATCTCCTTGATCTTCAACGAGTTGCAGGTCACAGCACGGACAAAGTGTGCCGTACCCTTTGCACCCACCACCACGCTGTTCACCATGCAGTTGCTCGACTGCGTGGAATCGCGCTGGTCAATCACCAAGGCAATCGTGCTGATCAGCCCGGACTGCGGGAGGAGGCTCGCCTTACCGATATCGAGCGTGTCCTTCAGCTTTTCCACCTCAGACGCCTTCACGTAACGGCTCAGACCCATCTTGCTCGTCTTGACGGAATCGCCCAGCCTGTATTCCACGCGGAAGCTGTCGTAGGCAACCGTATCGGGAACCGGCAACCACCAGCGACCCGTACTGTCGGTAACGGTCTGCGCCACAAAGTCAGAGGAATCTCCCTCGAACTCGAACCCGTAGATGTCGGTCACCGCCATGACTTCGATGCCGGCACAGGACTTTGCAGAAGAGCATTCGACCGATCCCGAAATGCGGCGCAGGTCCTCAGGTTCCTCTGCAGGCTCATTCATGAGGCTATCCACATCGGCAGTCGTGCTCCAGATGAACGGACCGGCATCAAGCGTGTCGCCAGCCTTCACCTCGATGGAATCCATATCCCACAGGCGATAGATGAGGCTATCGGCAATGCCCTTGTCCTGGAGCTTCGCCACGATCTGCGGGTCGCCCGGGCAGAACCCGAACCACCACGTACCGGCAGGAATCATCATCCTGAACGAATCGCCCGCGAACACGCTCTGCGAGAACGGCATGCCCGGCATGTAGACCGTAAAGTGCGACCCGACCGCCACCGCCGGACTATCCGGTTCGGCATAGTACATCACGCTCTCGAAGAACGCAGCCTTCTCGAGATTGATGGTATCCAGGTCCTTGGAATCGTGCTGGACGCGCGGCAGGTAGGAAATTTCTTCGGCATCCTCGTCGATAACCGCCAACTGGAACGTATCGGCAACTGCGGAATCGAACGCGAACACGCCCGCCGTATCGGTCCTCACCTCGATATACTCGGGCACGACGGCCACATCCTTCGTGGAATAGACCTTCGACATGCGGACTGCGGCAGCGGTAGCGAGCGTACCGTCGGAACGCTTCACCGTACCCGTCACCGAGGCGGTCATCATATTTTCAGTATCGGTAGCTGTCCCCGAAAGCTTCTCGCTATCGGAACATGCAAAAAACAGGGCACTGCAGGCAAGAGCCACGGTCAAGGCGTACTTCATTTCGCGTCCTCCCCGTCCTTATGGGACTTGGATTCCTTCTCCTTGCTGAGAGGGAAAAACTGAACGTTCAACTCACACACCATTGTTTCACCACTATCGGAGCGCACGATATCCAGAACTTCCTTACGGAAAACGTCAATCTTGTTGATGATGCGCTCGAGCCCCTCGGCCGACACGCTCATCGTGGTACAAGATACATTTCTGCGCTCGGTGCTGTAGTGGTCCAGCGCACCTTTTGCGAGGTCAATCATCTGCTTCTGGAACTGGTGACCAAATATCGGGGCAATCTCGCGCCCGCTCGATATGGTCTTGTTCACGGAGCGGTAGAAGCCGTCTTCGGCCAGGTCGATAAGCCCGAGGTCGAGCAGGAGCTGTATGGCCTGCTTTGCCTGCGGGAGCGTAATCTTGGGGTTGAGGAACAGGGCCACTTCCTGGATGTTCCTGTCGTTGATATTGAGTACCGAAAGGGATTCACGAACCGCCACGTAGTACCACTTGCTGTAGTACTCCTGCTGGTTCTTGGTGAGCGTCTTGACCGTGCGGGGCAGTAGCGCCGACATCTGGTCGAATATCTGCTGCTTGGAGGCGGGCGTCGTCGCGTGGGTGAAGTCCACCATCAGGGTGAAGTAACGGCTCTCGCGTTCGTTAAGGCCGAGGGCGGCTATGAACTTCGGGAGCATCTGCGGGGTCAGCGACTTGCGGCCGCGGATCAGGTCGAGGTACAACCCCGACGAGGAATACCCGGCCTTCTTCGCGAAGGACCTGTAGGAGAAGTAGCGCTGCACGGACTTACGGTACTCATAGTAGTCCTGCAGGTACTTCCTATAGTTGTAATAGGCATAGACGTTCATTAGTTTTAAAGATAATTTATTATTTTCTTGGGAACACCCCCTTTTTCGTAAAAAGTGGCAAAATTCACCTTTTTTGAACAAAAAGGGCAAAAAAGAACACTTAGAGAACACTTTTTGTTTTTTACCTATACCACATCGCCAAAAATTTGGGTATATTTGGAGAACACCCAATCCCATCCCTCGGACCTTCGCTAATACTCCTAGCGAAGGTCCTTTTTTTATTGCGCCGAAGGCGCCTTTTTATTTTTAAATTTGGGTACATGGATTTCAAGAAGAAGGCTTTAGGGTTGGGTGCGCGGATACTGCGCATCGCAGGCATCATCCTCGTCATATACGTGAGCATGGTGTTCTACCTCGCGCTGACCGAGCGCAGGAACGCCTTCCCCCGTGCCATCACGCACAAGGAAGCCCGCGAGGCCATTGCAAGCACGGCAAAGCCCCTTACCTGCACCGTAGAGGACGGCACCATCCTTGAAGGCTGGGCCATCGGGAACAGGGGCGACAAGGCCCTCCTCTACTACCCCGATGCCGACGAGGACGCGGCCCAGTTCCTCGCCGAAGTCCAGTCACTAGACGGCACAGCGCTGCTCGCCTTCAACTACAGGGGCTCGGGCAACAACAAGGGCACCCCCTCGGGCGAAACCTTCGAACCCGACGCAAAGTCCATACTGGAATGCGCCTCCGAATGGGGCGGCAACCCCGCATTTATCGCGGGCCGCGGCACGGGAGCCATACTTGCGGCAGAGAACCTGGGCAAGGGCCAGACGCTCGTCCTGATTGACCCGGTTTTGAGCATCGCCGACGCCATAAACGAAAAATACGGGTACCTTTACCCCAGATTTTTGGTGCGTGCCAAAGTGGCCATGCCGGCCGATTTGTCCAATATCACGCAAAACCGCAAAGTACTCGTTTTCGACCGTGAAAAACATCGTGTCAAAAATCACGCGTTTTTGAAGGTTTTTGACAAACTAGACACCCTAAAGCGGGGCGAAAAGACACTCCGTAAAACGTTGTCTATCATAACAAGTGAACAGCCGTAAACAGCCACAGCCCCTTATTTTATGCGGGTTGCAGGCGTTTTCGCATTCTTCTACAGAACAAGTTTCCTTTGTCTAAAATTGACATATAATTACAGGAAAACTATTATTTTTTCAAATAACCTTGTCTGAAAAAGGACTTGACAAAGGGCCTCGAATTATATTAATTTACTTGTTAGGGAGCGAATTAATCATTCACAAGAGGTGTATATATGGAAAACAAGATCACAATTAAAATGGATATCCGAGGGTTTATCCGTTTTTCCAACCAGGCCGTCAAGGACCTTAAGCTCGACAAGAATCCGTACGCGGATGTCGAAATCGATACCGTGGGCAAGCGCATCGCCGTGACCCCGACCAAGACTCTCAAGACGACCTCCTTCCGCTTCATGCCCAACGGTGCTGGCTACCTGCTCTACTTCAAGGGCGCCATGAACAACACCGGTTTTCAGGTCGCTCCCGGTGCATACACCATGGTGAAGGAAGGCAACAGGGTTGTTTTCTCCGGCAACGCTCCGGCAAAGAAGAAAGGCAGCTGGGAACTGTTCCCCTGCCGTAACTCCGTCGGCATCCCGATGCTCTCCATCGACAGCCGCGGCACCATCATTTTCGACAAGCGTTCCTGCACGGCCCTCGAAACCGCCAAGAACGACACCATGGTCGCCGAATACGATGCGAACAAGAAGATGTTCAAGCTCACCTTCAGCAAGAAGGGCTTCATCAACGTCCGCACCATCGCAAGCCATGCCAACGCCTCGTTCATGGGCACGCTTTCTTCTTACGGCATCGCCCTTCCCACGAAGAGCTTCCGTACGGAATGCAAGATTTCCGGCAAGGTCGTGACCTTCAGCGTCGCTCAGCTCATCGCTGAACAGAAAAAGGCAAAAGCAAAGTAACAAAGAAGGCCCCGTATGATAGACGTACTCAAGGCATTCTATTCCGTCCACTACAATTTTGGCATCCTTGCCATAATTATCCTGTTGCTCGGCATTTTCTTCGCCACGAAGAAGATGTGGATCTTCCTGGCAATTGCAGTGGTTATCGTGCTCGTTATTAATGTGGCATGCTACAAGATGACCGACGGAAAGTCCTGGACCATCGAGGCATCCCCCATCAAGACCGAGTTCGGTACGGAATATAAACCCGACCCCATGACTTTCTCCGTCAAGAGCAACTGGGTGAGCGAGGAAGGAATCGTGGTGGACCGTGGCGACACAATCCATCACTGGTGCTGGGTCGACCAACTCTGGGAAAACTTCTCGGAAACTGACGTTATCGGGGCACTCTGGGGCGAAAACAAGAGCAAGAAGATGATCAAGGCGTCTGAATCCCACGCAGGCGGATTCAACGAATAAATCGCCCTAGAGATTCTCAAGAACTAGCCCGCCTTTTTCCATACGGAGGAAGGCGGGTTTCCATATCCACTCCCCGGGAGAGGCGACCACGCCGCCCTCAACATCCCACATACCGGCGATATGGTGATGGCCGTGGATGCAGATATCGCACTTGTTGTGCTTGAGGATGGACTTGCCCCAGTTGAGGTATTCTTCCAGGCGAATCTTGCGGGATTCGCCAATCTTTCGGCTATTGCGACCCACGAACCGGGCAAGAGCCATGCCCCAGTCCGGGTGGATCTGCTTGAAAAGGAAGCGATTCAGCGGGAAGTCGAGAACACGACGCATGATGCGGTAGCCGAAATCGGATTTCGGGACGCCATCACCGTGATGGAAATAGACACGCTTGCCCTGGATTTCAAGAATCAGGCTTCTGTGGACCTGCACCCCGAGCGATTTCGGAAAGAAATCCCCGTAGGCAAAGTCGTGGTTCCCGCGCAGGATATGCACCTCGCAACCCGACTGGACAAGTTCACGTAGCGTAAAGAAGAGGTCCATGTGGTTCTTGTTCACGTAGTCGTTGTACTCGTACCAGAACTCAAAAAGGTCGCCTACGATAACCAGGTGCGACGCGTTGCCCTTGATGGACCCAAGGAAGGCAATAAGTGACTTCTCGCGGTCGGCAAGCGCTCCCGGAGGGTTCACCCCCAGGTGGGCATCGGATATGAAGTAGGCACAGGATTCCATCAAGGAAGAATATAGTAATTGGGAACTACTAGTGTATGCAGGTTGCGGGAAGTTTATTGCGCGGCAAAAGAATTATATTTAAGGTAATGAAATTTTCCGTGGCAAAATCGCTCCCCATTGCGGGCTGTGCGCTCCTTGCAGGCTGTTCCATGAGCCTCACGAAATACGACCTGCAGGAATACCCGAAGACAATCCCGTTCTTCGAGCCCATCACGATTGCCTACGGCGGGGACACGCTGTACCTCGACACAAACCTGCAGCGCGCCTACACACGGGTTATAGACACGCTCAGCTACCCGATGGAAAGCTGCCGCGGGGCGGCACACATCAACGCAACCGTCTCGCAAGACACCCCGCCAAGTGCCTGGAACGTGGGGCTAGCCATCGTGCCTTTCTGGCCCATCTCCCCCGTGAACGAAACCTGGACCTACAAGATGGACGTGCGGATTTTCTGCAACGGCACCCTCACCTTCAAGGCAGAACTTGAGGAAAGCGAGCACGTCGAAGCCTTCTGGTACGGGCTTTTGCGTGCCGACCTCGTGAACGACGCCTCCCAGGAGATGCACCGCAAGCTGCTGGAACGCATCCGGTACGAGACAAGCCTCGGGCGTAACACAGACCTTAATTCTGCGCAGGACTTTTAGCATGCATACCCTCTACATTGTCGCTACCCCAATCGGGAACATGGAAGATATCACCTACCGTGCCGTGCGGATCCTGAAAGAAGTCCCGCTCGTGCTGGCCGAAGACACGCGACACACCCGCGTACTGTTCGACAACTACGGCATCAACACGCCAATGGAGGCCTACCACGACTTCAACAAGGAGAAGGTGACCCCGAAGTACGTGGAGTACCTGAAGAACGAGGGCGATATCGCACTCGTAAGCGACGCCGGCACCCCGGGCGTTGCAGACCCTGCGTTCAACCTGGTCCGTGAATGCGTGCGCGAAGGAATCGATGTACGCGCCATACCCGGCCCCTGCGCGATGATTACCGCACTTGTTTCTAGCGGCATGCCTACCGACCACTTTACCTTCCAGTACTTTTCGCCCAAGAAGAGCGCCCAGCGCATCCACCTGCTCGAAAAACTGAAGGACGAAGAAGCTACCCAAATCTTTTATGCAAGCCCACACAACATTGACAAGTTCGTCGAGGAAATCGGGCAGGTTTTCGGCGAAATCAAGATTGCCCTGATGCGTGAACTCACCAAGAAGTTCGAGGAACACCTCATCGGCACGCCGGCAGAAATTACCGCACACTTCAAGGCACACCCGCCCAAAGGCGAGTTCGTGCTGATTTTCAACCCGAAGGATAAAAGCGGACTGTAACGATGTGGGATGTGTAATGTGAAGTGTGCAATGTGGGAAGAAGCGTCATCCTGAGCGAAGCAACGAAGTTGCGAAGTCGAAGGATCCAGACCAGATGAAGTAATTAGGAATTGGATTTAAGGCGAATGATAGACAAAATTAAGAAGACATTTAGCTCGCAGCCGAAATTTTACTGGATATATTTCGCAGTCCTTTTTGTGGCGGAACTTGTCGCCTTCGCGCTCCGACCCAACGAACCGGGGCTCTACACGGAGGTAGCGCACTTCGCCCCCATTGCCATCGCGTTCGGGTTCCTCTTTACGCGCGAAGCCCGCAAGCATTTCCGCAGGCACATCTATACCTACGGCATATCGCAGTTTCTTTTCCTCGCGCTTGACTACACCCTCGGGGATTCTACCGGGGCAGGGCATGCGGGCCTATACCAGATAGCGACCCTCGCCCTCCCGCTGTTTATCTTCTGGCTGGTAATTTTCGCCCGCTGGAACGTGGCGCGGTTCCGCGAGTTCGATTCCCGCAGGGCGCTCCTCCTGAGTGCCATCGCCTGGGGGCTTTTCGCATTCGCCTTCCCGCCACTCCCGCTCGGGCCCGCGTCGCTCGTGCTTCTCGTGCCCTGGTTCATCGTGCTCGACCGCTACAACAGGAACACCGCAATATTCGCGACGTTCTGGTCGGGAATGATATACAACACGGTGAACTACTACTGGATTTACAACGTGATGAACGTAGAGACAGCCCCCTCCGGGCTTATCTGCCTGGGCGTCATGCTCCTCATCGCATTCTTCAGCGCCTACAGCGTGTTCGCCGCATTTTTCTACACGCTCGCAAAGAACATCAAGTTCGGGGGCCGCGCCTGGCTGCTCGCACTCTACCCCATATTCTACGCGGGCCTCGAGATGACCCGCACCCGCGGGGACTTCGCCTTCCCGTGGAGCCACCTGGGGTATGTATTCGGGAACACGCTCGAATCATTGCAGGCACTCTCCGTCATCGGCATCTTCGGGTACACCGCGCTTATCATTGCTTCCAACATGATGGAGGCGAAGGCCATCGAAAGCCCGTGGAAATTGCCCGCAGGTGAAAACCGCACGAAATTCATCCTCGCGAAACTCCCGCTCGCCGCGCCGGCACTGATATTCGCGGCACTCCTGATTCATGGGAGCATCGTACTGAGCAAGCCCGAGGCACAGCCCTTCTATGGCGCAGACGCACCCGACACCCCCCTGATGGCGATGATCCAGCCGAGCATCCAGCAGGGGGAAAAGTGGAGCAAGGCGCGGTTCGACTCCATCACCGCAAAGACCTTCGGCATGGTGGACGACAGCGTAGGTGCAGGGACAAACCTCATCATCCTCGCCGAGACCGCCGTTCCTGACCACATCCGCAGGCAGCCCGCGACCATCAAGGAACTGCACAAGCTTGCGGCGCGCCACAACGCAGCAGTCCTCACGGGCGCGCTCGACTTCCACCGCAACGCCCCCGGAAGTCCGCGCAAGTACGACATCTACAATGCATCGTTCCTGTTCACGCCCGACAATCCGCACTCGTACCAGCGCTACATCAAAAAACATCTCGTGCCCTTCAGCGAGCGCATCCCTTTCGACGACATCTTCCCCATCCTCAACTACGTGGACCTGGGCGAAGGCGACTTTGTGCCGGGCAAGGAAACACCTGTCTACGAACCGTTCCTATGGACCCCGTTCATCTGCTACGACGCCATCTTCGGCGACCTCGTACGCGAGGCCATCAACGAAGGCTCGCGCCTGATGGTGAACATCACGAACGACGGCTGGTTCGGCCGCAGCACCGCCCCCTACCAGCACCTGAACCTCGTGCGTTACCGAGCCATCGAGAACGGCATGCCCACCGCCAGGCTTGCAAACAGCGGCGTTTCCGCATTCATCGACCAGTACGGCCATTACGACAAGAACACCGACATCTTCGTGGATGCAGTCGTCCAGCGCAAGATGCAGCTCAAGACCCGCGACACGCCCTACCAGCACTACGGTGACAGCGTAGAGACCGCCCTCCTGTGGTTCTTCGCGATTTACCTGCTGGCATGCGTTGCTTTGGCCTGCATCAATAAACGCAGAAAATCTATGCACAAATGAGCAAATTTTTGCTATATTTGGCGCGATGGATTTTGGTAATCACGTAAATGCCTGGTGGAGCCGCAAGTGGCTCGACACACTCCTGGAATCGGCCGACGAGCAGGCCGTGAAGCAGGGGCTAAAGTTCGTGGAACGCGGGCAGGTAACGAGCATCGACATCATCGACAACCGCGTGATTTCCGTAGTGAAGGGCCCGAACGGCGGCGTCCACAACAACTACATCGTATTCCCGAAGTTCAAGGACGAGAAGGCCGACGTGTTCATGAACCTGCTGATGCAGCAGCCCGCCGAAATGCTCGCGCTCAAGAACGGGGCGATGAACCCGCCGCTCGAACTTCTGCTCGCCAAGAGCGGGCTTACGCTTTTCGACAGCATCGCCGACGTGAAGATGGGTTGCGACTGCCGCGACCCCGTGCCCTGCAAGTACATCGTGGCGACCTTCGTGAAGATTGCCGAACAGGCGGATTCAAGCCCCAACCTGCTGTTCAAGCTGCATGGGCTCGACCTGGAAGCCTACCGCGAGCACCACACTCTGGAAGCGAACCTCGAAGCCCCGCAGGAACAGAAAATCGTGCGCGCCCTGGGCGGCAAGAGCAAGATTTTCGAACAGGCGGTAGACAACCGGCTCGACTTCGCCGAGGATTCGAGCGACAGCTTGTTTGCAAACTCGCAGGGTTCCGTCACCCGCACACCCCGGCAGATACTGCCGCAATTCGATTTTGATTCCTGGAAGGACTACTCGCGCATACTGCCCGCCATGCTGCCGAACTACCCCAAGTTCTGCCCCGCCGGGAACTTCCGCAAGAGCTTTACCGACGAACTGGAAGGCTGCCGCAAGTTTTTCGCAAACTACGAGAACTTCGACCAGTTCCTGGAGCACTACCGCGTAAACAACTCCAAGACGTTTATCGCCGAGAACGAGGCCATGCGCATCTACCACAAGAACGGCTGGCGCTGGCACTTTGACCACCTGAACGAAGGCGGGAACGTCATCGAGACGGGCCTCAGCGTGCCCCAGGTGATGGGAGCCGTGAGCTGGCTCGGGGGCCGCAACCTCTCCTGGCACCACTACACGGCATGCTACCTGTTCTTGCTGTTGAAGGTGGCGTTCCACCTGGTACGCACGGGCGCCATCTACCCGCAGGTCTTCTGGACGCACAAGGATGTCGCGCAGGTGCGCTGGCTCCCCGCTGAAATGTTGCCCGATATCCTCGGGATTGTCGCGGACCTCGAGGCGGCCGCCCCGCAAAAGTTCGCGTTCACCGCCCGCGAAGAGGAATTCGTGGAAATGGCGGAACCCGCGGAACAGGTGCTCTCGCTGTTTATTTCGCAGCTGCTGCGGTTCGCACACACGTACAAGCCCGCGCTCAAGACAAACCACGGGAACCTGCTATCGTTCTTCTTCACGTGCGTCTCGGGCAGGCTCGCGGGCAACATGCTCTCCGTACCGGCGGGCATCCAGAAGTGGTTTTCCGTCTATTCGAGCCTCGACTTCCGCACGCAACTGCTATTCAAGTGCTACGAGACCGGCGAGCAGGTCGCACTCGAAGTTTTCGTCATCGATACGGACAAACTCACACCCATTTCTACTTTATTCGAAGAGAACGATGCGCGCCTGCTCTCGATTTTGAACATCCTGAACGGCATCGCAGATTCCTTCAAGCCGATGGGCACCTACATCGAGAACCGTGCGGCCTCCCCCATCATGATGCAGGGAGCCGTACTGCTCCAGTTCTTGCAGGATTGCCTCAAGAAACTCGAAATTTTCGGCATCAAGACCGAAATTCCGAAGAACCTGATGAACGTGGGCAAGCCCAAGCCCAAGATTCGCCTGCAGGGCAGCATGAGTTTCGGGGCTTTCACCGCGAACGACCTGCTCGATTTTGACTGGGAAGTGGCGATTGGCGACGAGAACGTGTCGGCGGAAGAATTCCTGGAACTTGCCGAGAATGCGGACGGCCTGCTGAAATACAAGTCGCAGTATGTGGAGGTGAGCGCCGAGGACCTGCAACGCATCCGCGAGCAGATTGAAGGCCGCGCGAAAGGCGCGAAAGATCCCAATGCGGGTACGGAAGGCGCCGCAGACAGCGAAAACGCGGGTAAAGACGGCGCGGGTACGGAAGGCGTGAACGGCGAAAGCGCGGACAGCGAAGGCGCGGACGACGCGCCGGTCATCACGCAGGCGAAACTCGTGCAGGCGTGCTTCACCGGAGAATGCGACGGCATCCCGGTCGACATGGCGGGCGAATTCAAGCAGCAGTTCGATTCCTGGCGCAGCGAAACCGAAGTCGCCCTCCCCGAGCACCTGAACGCGACCATGCGCCCCTACCAGGTGCGCGGCTACTCGTGGATGTACAAGAACCTCGAAATCGGTTTCGGCTGCATACTCGCCGATGACATGGGCCTCGGAAAGACCCTCCAGGTCATCGCATTCCTCCTCAAGATGCACGAAGAAGGCAAATTGGCCGAAAAGAAGGCGCTCGTGGTGATGCCTGCAGGCCTGTTGTGCAACTGGCAGGTCGAAATCAAGAAGTTCGCGCCAGAACTTACGTTCTTCGCCTACCACGGCGGAAGCCGCAACCTCGAGAAATTCAACGCCGACGTGTTGCTCACGACCTATGCAACATTCCGCAAGGACTTCGAAGAACTGAACGAACGCCCGTGGCAGGCCATCGTCATTGACGAAGCGCAGAACATCAAGAACGCAGACAGTGAACAGAGCAGGCTGCTGCGCCGGATGCGCGCCCCCATGAAAATCGCGATGAGCGGCACTCCCGTCGAAAACCGCCTCATGGAATTCTGGACCATCATGGACTTCGCAAACCGCGGGTTCTTCCCGAGCGCCGCCGAATTCCGCGAAAAGTTCGAAACGCCCATCCAGAAAATGGGCAACGAGAAGGTGGCGGAAACCTTCCGGAAGATTACCGCGCCCTTCATGCTGCGTCGCCTGAAGACAGACAAGAGCATCATCAGCGACCTGCCCGACAAGATTATCCAGGACGAATACGCCGAACTCACCAAGCCGCAGGCGGCTCTGTACCAGAAAACGCTCGAGCACTTCATGCAGGAACTCGAGATGGAACAGGCGATGAGCGAGAAGGCGAACGACGCGCACGCGCTATTCAAGCGCAAGGGAATCATATTGCAGATGATTCTCGCGCTCAAGCAGATCTGCAACCACCCCGCGACATTCCTGAAAGGGGCGGCTGTTGCACCGCAAAATAACACCGAGGCAAGCGACCAACCTGCCGAAGCGACGCCGGCAGAAACGGCAGAGGCAACAAGTGCCCCGGTGGAGAAAGCGCCGGCCCTTACCTCCGGCAAACTCCAGATGCTCCTTGACCTGCTCACCTCCATTCAGGAACAGGGCGAAAAGACACTCATCTTCACGCAGTTCGCCGAGATGGGATTCCTGCTCGAACGCGTCATCACCGAGGAACTCGGGCTCCGCACGCACTTCTACCACGGCGGATGCACGCAAACGCTGCGCACCTCCATGATCGAGGACTTCCAGAAGAACCCCGAATGCAAGGTGCTTATCCTCTCGCTCAAGGCGGGCGGAACGGGCCTCAACCTCACCGCCGCATCGCAGGTCATCCATTACGACTTGTGGTGGAACCCCGCCATCGAAGCGCAGGCCACCGACCGCGCCTTCCGTATCGGGCAGACACGCAACGTGCAGGTCCACAGGTTCATCACCAAGGGAACGTTCGAAGAAAAAATCAACGCGCTTCTCGAGACAAAGAAATCCATCGCGAACATGACCGTGAGCGCGGGCGAAACCTGGCTCGCCGACATGGACGACAAGCAGCTCGGCGAAGTCTTCGGACTCGACAACACCCTCGTATAGCAAGATTTCAGCACAAACTAATCACAGAAAAAGGCCGCCAGAGCGACCCTCTTATTAAACCCCTGCATAGTCCACACGATGTTGCGCAGCAATCCTACCTTGGGAATTATATTCAAACATTTCTTCTTCATTTATAACATTTGACACCAACCAAAGAATGCTATTAACCAAATAAGAACCATCCATGACTTTCTCGGTAAATACCGGATACGCACATTTATCGTTTCAAAAAACAATGCAACAGCCGAAACAACAATAAGCAAAATAACAAAGCAACGCATTGCCCAAATTGGACTAAAACAATCAAAAGAAGCGTCTAATAGAAAATGATGGATTTCAATCACAGCCTCAATACACAACGATAAAATACATAGAATTGACAATATTTTTGATATCATCTTTGTCCCCTATCTACAAAACAAGTCGCATTCTTCACGTACGATTCTTTTAAATCAGACGGATTTAGTTTCTTGAGTACAACTTCTTTTGAAAAAGGCTGCTCATCAACCCGAATACTATCAATTCGACCATCCTCATTGTTCAAATAATAAAAGACTATATACTCATTGGGCTTATCGAAAATGAAAAACTCTAAACCAGGCAATTGTTGGAAGGGAACCAAAACAGATATTAACGGATGGTAACCACTCCCATCTTTATACGCAAGCCCCCATTCATCCCTAACATCTCTATCACCGCGATAATAATATTGCAAACCGTCAATTTTTTTCGGTTTCTTGTAGTGATATATTTTTTTCCCTTCGATTTCGCAAGAGGAAAGTTGGCCCTCAGCGGTTCGTGATTTCAATAGAGTATGAGGCAGTCCCTCAGAGTATTCAGATCTGCTACACATGCTTAAAAAGAAGACATTTACCAGCGTAAACAAAACCACGCCTATTTTAGTGAGGTACTCCCAAAATAGAAAGACATGTTTGCTAAAATTGTCAAATACTTTGTCCACTATAGTATCCCGAAGTTTTACATACCTCTCCAATCATAGTGATTCAATACGTAGCCATTGTTTCACCAAAAGGACCAAAATAGATGTTGCCGACATTTAAAAAATATGATTTACAGTCGAAACCATCCAAAAATCCATCGCTTCGCCCTCCTTCATACTTGACGACTCCAATTACACCATCAATGCCATAATAATGTATATCTAATTGAACAGTGTCTTTATATGTTTTTTGTGATTGATCTTCAAGGAACAAAGCATCTTCTGGTGATATACAAGAATGGCAATTCGCTGTTGTGGAAACATAGAAATAACCTGACCCCCAATCACTTTTTATTGGAGATCTTTCAAACTTTATATAAGCAAATATAAAGAGAAAAAATAAAAAGAATGCTATAAAAATTTTCTTTCCAAATTTCAGCATTTTTAACCTCTTTTCTGTATTCTAGGAATAGTTATCGAATTATTCCGAAAATTACATCTCTTGTTTCCATTATATTTTCTTATTACTGGTTGGACTTTTTCTATCCAATCATAGGAAATTTTCAGCGGCGTGGGCCAGGTTTCTATTCGGCCCAGTGGTTGCCGTTGTAGTTCTTGGCGGTGTCGGCGTCCATGCCGATTTGGCGCACGAGGTCTTCCATGCTGGCAAATTTCTGTTCTGGGCGCAGGTAGGCCATCAGGTCAAGCACCAGGTGCTGCCCATAGATATCCTCGCTAAAATCGAGAAGGAAGGCCTCGATGGCCATCTGGTGGGGCCCGGGCGCAGAGGGCTGCACGCCGATATTCACCACGGCACGGCAGATGCGGCCATCCGCAAGCCTCGCGGACGCCACGTACACGCCGGATTTCGGCAGGAACTTGTACTGTTCCACCTGCAAATTCGCAGTCGGGAACCCGATGGTATGCCCAAGGCGCTTGCCCACGACTACAGTTCCCGAAAGGCGGTAGGGGCGCCCGAGGTAAGTCTGTGCGCGGGAAACGTCGCCGTTCAAAAGCGCATTGCGCACGGCGGAAGAACTCACGCGTTCACCCTTGTGCAACACGATGGAAAGCATCTGCGTGGAAAGTTCCGGGAACGCGGCGGTAATCGTCTCGTAGTTGCCCTTGCCCCCAGCACCAAAGCAATGGTCGTGCCCGAAGAACATGGAGCACACGCCGCGCTTTTCAATAAGTTCCTGACGCACAAAAACATCGAACGGGAGTTTCGCCACATCGGGAGTGAACGGCAACACCAAAAATTCGAGACCAAGACTTTCAATAAATTCGCGTTTTTCTTCGGTAGTCGTAAGGAGCAGCGGATCACCGGGAGTGCGCAGCACGTAATTGGAATGCGGTTCAAAACTGATGACCGTAGGCTTCAGCCCGTTGACTTCGGCGACAGCCTTCAGGGTACGGAAAAGCGCCTGGTGTCCCAAATGGCAGCCATCAAAATTACCCATCGTCACGGCTCTTTTCTGTTTCGCGTTCACCGGCATTCTTCCTTACTCATCTTCCCCTAGATATATCTTCGGGCAGATGCGGCCCGGTTCATAGCGGCACACGCTCAGCACGTTACCATTTGCATCGGCGGCAAACACGAGCCTTTCGCAGTCGTCGCCTCGGCCCTGCTGTTTTTCGGCTCCTTCCACGGGTTCGCGCCACGGAATCCAGTTGCCCTTGCGGATAACCGCCATCTGGTCTGCATCGAGTTTCACGACCGGGAAGTCGAGCACCTGTTCCACGGATTTGAGGTGTTCGCGCGTCAGGTCTTCCCCGCGCACGGCGGATTCCACGGAGACCATCCCGATGCGGTGGCGACGAATCTGCGAGACGCACCCGCAAGTCCCGAGAGCGCGGGCAATGTCGCGCCCGAGCGCACGCACGTAGGTTCCCTTGCTGCACACGCACTCGATATCGAACGTCGCGAATTCCTTGCCGGAGCAGCCTTCGGTAATGCCGCCCTCGCCCACGACCTTGAGTGATTCGATGTGGATGCGGCGCGGTTTCATCTCGAAATCCTTCCCGCGTTCGGCCCAGTCGCTCGCGCGGCGACCGTCAATCTTCACCGCGCAATAGCGGGGTGGAACCTGGTCGATGTCGCCCGTGAATTGCGGGAGGATTGCCTCGAGGGCGGCACGGTTTACTGCATGGATCCTATCTCCACAAAGAGGATAACTGCCACTAAGGGACTCTGTCCCAAGTGTCGTATAGCCTTCGGCTCCAGGATGACAGCAAGCATCCTGTTCCACTACGTCGCCGTCCCATTCGAGCGTATCGGTCTCGTAGCCCAGATGCAGGCGGAACGTGTAGCACTTGTCCTTCGCCTCCACGTAAGGCAACAGGCGCGTCGCACGCCCGGTGGCGGCGATAATCAGGCCCGACGCACGCAGGTCGAGCGTCCCGGCATGCCCCACGCGCTTAGTACAAAAGACCCTTTTCAACGGGAAAAGGGCCTTGAACGATGTTTCGCCGGCAGCTTTGTCCAGCAGGATGAATCCCGAAGGAGCCAACTAGAGTTCCCCTTTCTGCTTCAGCTCGGCGAGGATTTCCTCGATATGCATCGCATGTTCCAGGTTCTCGTCCAGCACGAACTTCAGTTCGGGAATCTTGCGTATCTTGAGCGACTTGCCCAACACGCCGCGGATAAAGCCCGCGGAATTGTTGAGGCCTATCAGGGAATCGGTCTTTTCCTTGTCGGTACCCATGACGGACACGAGAATCTTCGCATAGCTCAGGTCTTCGGTAATCGTCACGCGGGTAATGCTCGCAAGGCTGCTCACGCGAGGATCCTTGAGCCCCTTCTGCAGGAGCTTTCCGATTTCCTCGCGGAACTGTTCGCCCAGTCTGTCTGTTCTGCGGCTCATTAGGCGTCCTTTTCCTCGGCGGCCTTCTTGGCCTTTTCTTCGGCTTCTTCGCGGGCGACGTCTTCAAGCGTACGTGCAACCTTGACTTCCTTGAAGAAGATGAGGCTGTCGCCTTCCTTGATATCGTCGTAGCCCTTGAGGCCGATACCGCACTCGAAGCCACGAGCGACCGACTTGACGTCGTCCTTCATGCGCTTCAAGGACTGGACCACGGTCGTACCGAGTTCCACGCCGTTGCGGTACACGCGAACGTGAGAGGTGCGGTCCACTTCGCCGTCTGTCACCATACAGCCGGCGATGAGGCCGATCTTCGGAATCTTGAAGACCTGGCGGATTTCGGCTTCGCCCGAAAGTTCCTCGCGCATAATCGGCTTCAACAGGCCTTCCACGGCGTTCTTGATATCCTCGATGCAGTCGTAAATCACGCGGTAGTTGCGGATTTCGATGCCTTCCTTTTGAGCCATCTCGCGGATAGAGAGCGAGGGCATCAGGTGGAACGAGACGATGATGGCAGATGCGGTCGTCGCAAGCAGGATATCGGATTCCGTAATGGTACCCACACCCTTGCGGATGATGTTGACGCGCACTTCCCTGTTGGTAAGCTTTTCGAGAGAGGCGGCAAGAGCTTCGGCAGAACCACCCACGTCCGCCTTGACGATAAGGTTGAGTTCGGAGAGCTTGCCTTCCTTCTTGTCGTTGAAGGAGTTCTCGAGAGAAACCGTCTTGCGGGCGCGCAGGTCGCGTTCGCGAGCGGCCATGCGGCGCTTGCTCGCAATTTCGCGTGCCGTCTTTTCGTCGTCGACCACGATGAGGTCGTCACCGGCCTGCGGCGTACCGTCGAAACCGAGCACCTGGCACGGGCTGGAAGGCGGCACAGCCTTGAGCTGCTCGCCACGTTCGTTGAACATGGCGCGCACGCGACCGGCGTAGATACCGCAAACAAACGGGTCACCCACATGGAGCGTACCGTTCTGCACAAGGATCGTAGCCATGGAGCCCTTACCCACGTCGAGCTTGGATTCCACCACGGCACCGCGGGCGTGAGCGTCCGGGTTCGCCTTGAGTTCCTGAACTTCGGCTTCGAGCGCGAGCGTTTCCAGGAGCTGGTCCATACCCTGGCCATTGCGTGCGGAAACTTCCACACAGCTCGTGGTACCACCCCACTGTTCCACTTCAACGCCACGTTCGGCAAGTTGTGCGCGGATCTTGTCGGGGTTCGCCGTCGGAAGGTCAATCTTCGTGATGGCGACAACCATCGGGACCTTCTCGCGCTTTGCAAGTTCAATACATTCAACCGTCTGGGGCATCACCATGGAGTCGGCAGCCACAACGAGCACGATCACGTCGGTCACCTGAGAACCGCGGGCACGCATGGCGCTGAACGCCTCGTGACCCGGAGTATCGAGGAAGGTCACCTTGCCCTGCGCCGTCGTTACTTCGTATGCACCGATGTGCTGGGTAATGCCACCCGATTCGCCAGAAACCACGTGAGTCTTGCGGATCCAGTCGAGGAGAGAAGTCTTACCGTGGTCCACGTGGCCCATCACGGTCACCACCGGATGGCGCGGCTTCAGGTTTTCCTGGGATTCCTCTTCCACGCCGAGAGCTTCCTCTTCGTATTCCTCCATGAGCTGGGCCTCGTAGCCAAACTCGTCGGCAAGAATCTGGATGGTCTCGAAATCGAGGCGGGCATTGATGGTCACCATCATGCCCATCTCCATGCACTTCGCAATCACGCGGGCAGGCATCTGGTCCATAAGGCCAGCGAGTTCGCCCACGGTAATGAAGTCGGAAGTCTTGAGAATCTTCTTCTCTTCGCCGGAATCGTTGTCGTTGTGTTCCTTGCGATAAACTTTCTTGACAGGCTTCTTGGAAAGGTCGGCCATCACGCGCGAGACGTTCTGGCGTACCATTTCCTGCTGCTGTTCCTTCTGCTGTTCCTGGCGGTCACGGCTGTTACCACGGCGGTTCTTGTCGTTGCCGTGACGGCCATTCTGGCCCTTTGCGGAGTTGCCGCCCTTGCCGGCATTCTGCGAACCCATTCCAGGTGCGCTCGCGTTGAACGCCTCCTGCATGGAACCGCTGGAGAACCCGCCGTTACGGCCAGTGTAGCCGCCGCGGGAGCTGCTGGCGCCGCCCTGACCGGGCCTGCGCTGGCCATTACCACGATTGTCGCCGGTGCCGCTGCTACGCGGGCCGAACGAGCCAGTGTAACCCTGGGCATTGCTCGGGCCACGACCACCGGGGCCGGGGCGACGGTTGCCACCCGGACCGCGGCCGCCCTGCTGTTGCTGCTGGGACTTCGCGATACGCGCGAGGATAGCGGCATCGGGCTTGAACACCTGGGCCTTCATCGGGGGCTGCTTGAGTTCAGTATCTGCGGTCATCATCGTCGGGGCTGCAGGGGCAGCCGCGACAGGCTTGGGATCAGGCTTCACTGCCGGTTCCGGTGCCGGCGCTGCAACAGGCTTTTCGGGAGCAGCGGCGGGTTTCTCGGGAGCGGGGGCCTGGGGCTTGGGAGCCTCCGGTGCAGCAGGAGCCTCTACGGGCTTCGGTGCAGCGGGCGTTTCGACCTTGGGGGCTTCAACCTTAGCCGGTGCCGCGGGGGCAGCAGGCGCGCTTGCGGGAGCTGCGGCTGCGGGGGCCTCGGTGGCAGCGGGCTTTGCCGCAGCCTTCGTTGCAGCGGGCTTCGTCGTTGCCTTCTTAGTCGTAGTAGCCTTCTTGAGGCTGATCTTCACGCCGTCCTTCATCGTCGACGTAGTCGTCGACTTCTTCTTCTCGGTAGAAGATTCTGCATCGGAAGAAGACGCCTTCTTCAGGTTCTTGGAGCGGGCATCCTGTTTTTTCTTCTCTTCGGCGACAGCCGCTTCGATCTTTTCGAATTCCGAAGCGTTCACCTTCGACACCTGCGTCAAGACCTTGACGCCGTTGTCGCGCAGAAGTTTCATCACGAGTTCACTCTTGACCCCGTGATCCTTAGCCCAATCGATCGGTTTGATCTGTTCTTCAATACTCATTAATTAGCCTGTTTATTGATCCCGTTTAGTGGAGGAGACTAGCCTTCTTCTCCCTGTTTTTCTGCATTAGCAAAGAGGGATTCAGCCTTGCTTACTGCACTGTGGCGGAGTTCGTGAGCACGCGGAGCCAAGACCTGGGCCTTAGCATCGGCGTCCTTCTCGGACCATTCCTTCTCGCCAAACACGTCAAGGTCGCGTTCCACGAGCTGGGAGGCAAGCTTCACGTTCTGGCCGTTCTTGCCAATCGCCTGTGCGAGGTTGTCGTCATTAATGACCACCACCACGCGCGAAGTGCCCTGCACTTCGTTAAGCATCACGACGTTCGCCGGAGAAAGCGCACGGGTGATGAAAGTCTGGATATCCGGATTCCACTGCACGATGTCGATGCGTTCGTTGCCGAGTTCGCGGACAATCGTCTGCACGCGGGCACCCTTCATACCGACGCATGCGCCCACCGGGTCAATCTTCTCGTCGCGGGAGTACACGGCAATCTTTGCGCGGTAACCCGGTTCGCGGGCAACGCCCTTGATTTCCACGGAGCCTTCGTAAATCTCGGGAACTTCCTGGCGGAAGAGTTCCTTGAGGAATTCGCCACTTGCGCGAGAAAGCACCACCTGTGCACCGTTCTTCGCGGATTCTTCCACGCGGGCGATGACAGCCTTCACGGACTGGCCCTGCACCAGGCGTTCGTGACCAATCTGTTCGCGGGGCGGAATCATGGCTTCGGTCTGCTTGCCCAGGGAAACGATCACGTTGCGGCCTTCGAGGCGGAGCACTTCGCCGCTGATCATGGAACCGATGCGGTCCTTGTAGGTGTTCATGATCTTCATGCGTTCGGCATCGCGGATCTGCTGGGTCAAAAGCTGCTTGGCGGTCTGGATGGCCTGGCGACCGAAGGAGGTGGTCGGAACTTCCATTTCGAGGAAGTCACCCGGCTGGGCGTCCTCGTTGTATTCCTGCGCCTCGGCGACGAGCATGTAGCCTTCGTCCATCTCCTCGACTTCCTCGGCGGTCATGTTCGGGTCGTAGTCCGGGTAGTCGTCCACCACTTCGACGCGGAGGAACACGTGGATCTCGTTCGTTTCCTTATCGATATCCACTTCAATCTTCTTGTCGATGTGCAGGTACTTGCGTGCGGCAGAAATCAGGGCCTGCTTGAGGGCGCCCTCGATGACGGAGTCGTCCATGTTCTTGGCGTCCATCACTTCCTTGAGCACTTCAACCAGATTAACCTTGGGTTCGTTCTTTTTAGCCATTTTAGACCTTCCTATTATATTTGTACATCCACTTTCGCCACAAGCACCTCGGAGCGGGGAACGACCACGTCGCCCGCGTTACCCTTGAGGGTGAGCGTCAAACTTTCTTCGTCTGCTGCCTTGAGCTTGCCCGTAACGGGCTTGCCAGTGCTGCGCGTGACCCGCAAAAAGCGACCAATGTTGCGGGTAAAATCTGCGACCGACTTCAAGGGGCGGTCCAACCCGGGGGACGAAACTTCGAGCGTGTAAGCCCCCTCGATAATCTCCGGATCCAGGTCGAGGGCATCGGAAAGGTGACGGCTCACGTTAGAGCAGTCGTCAATCGTGACGCCTTCGGGCTTGTCGATATAAAGGCGGAGCGTCTTGCGCTTGCCCGCACGGAACATATCCTGTTCCACCAACGTGACGCCTGCGGCCTTGCATGCCTCGGCGATTAGCGAATCCAACTTGCCAGTTACCAAATAGACCTCGTATAATAAACGGCGTTCGTATACGGCCCCGAAATCTGCTCATTTTAGCCGAAATCGGGTCCACGAACGTCAGGACGCACCAAATAGAGAAAATTTTTTGTCTTTAGGCAACCGGCAAGGCCGGAAACAGGGGCTATTGGAGGGGGAAAATGGAGGGGATAAATCATTCCTCGCCAGACTCTGTCGGCGAAGAATCATTTTCGGCAGGCGTAGAGGCATCCTGAAAACACCGAACCGGCAACAGGTTCTCTTTATCACTATTCGCTTGAAGCGGCACCTTATCATCGGATGAACTCAACCCGAGGCGATATGCATTATACTTTACATCGCTTGAACCCCAAAATGACGCTTGCGTTCCCGCATTGACAATCTCACCACGAAAGTTCACCGTCCCCGCAAGTTCCGCAGAAAAACCATAGCTATTAGCAGCATTCCGTTTCAGATTTTTTCCTGCGACCGAAGGTCCTCCAACAGAATAAACAAGCTTCGCCCAGGCAACAGAATCCGGCAGAAGCCAGCCTTCAGGGCAAATTCCGCGTACAACGCCAACCCTGCAAGCACCTCCCGCTCCACACCCCAAGCCTTCTTCAGAATACCGTCCCACGCTGTCCATCGCCATTGCCCATGTATAAGCACGCCCATATACGGAAAGCTTTTGACTACCGGATTCTGCATAGTCAAGATTCTCTGCCATCCACCTTTGCTCACCGATAACAACTGTCTTGTATACAGCACCATCACGCGAATCCGTTAATTTACCATACTCGCAGTTATCCTCCCCATCCACATTACAGGGCGGAACAACTTCTATATCAATTGCAACCGAAGAACTACTTGATTCCGACGATGTGCTTGAAGAGGAAACGTCACCAACATCTTCTATACAACGGGCACTATACGCATTAGATTTGAATTTCAAACCATCCATTTCGGCACTTTCACTATAGTAAGTAAAATATATACTATACGCCTGGTTGAATGTATTTTCAGTAGATGTCCAAAAACTAGCAGAAAGACCCGGATCACTAAAGGCTCCAGATTTCGTTCTTAATCCTGCTGGTATCACAGAAAAACCATAGGCATTCATGCCGGTATTGTTTTTCCAGCCTTCATTCGCTTTGAGAAGCAACCCCGCAGTAACCTCTCCCCCAACAAATTTGAGCAAAATATCCCATTCTGCCTTTGTCGGAATATGCCAGCCTTTCGGGCACAAGCCCTTCGCAGGATATTTCGGTTTGCAATATTCATCATCTGAATCTTCAAAACAAGACCCATACATAGCAGCTTTCCACGTATATAGCCTTCCATATTTTTTACAGCTATCGGCAGAATCCTCGTAACAGTAGCTCACATAACCCTCATAGTACATCTCTGGCGGCTCATAATTCAGGTTCTCCGCCATCCAGTTTTGCGTACCAATGCGAACGGTTTTGTATGTATTACCATCACGTGAGTCGACAAGCGTACCATACTCACAAGAATCCTTGCCATCGCGATTACATCCGCCAATACGCACCATGCCGCTCGATGAAACAACCTTTGAGGAACTGCTCCCTGTTTTTTTGCTACTTGAACTAAGGCTTTCGTCACCTGCTTTGGACTGGTTATCTTCACCCGTTACATCTGACGAATCGCCTGGAACTACATAGTTACTGGCCATCGGGTCGGTCGGGTTGTCGCGTTCACCATCATCGGCACAGGCATACAGCAATACCGTTACAGCAAGCGCTACACAAAACAAAAGCCGTCTACCGAGCATAAGCATATCCTCGCAACAAGAAATCATTCCTCACCAGACTCTGTCGGCGAAGAATCATCTTCGGCAGGCGTAGAGGCATCCTGAAAGCACCGAATCGGCAACAGGTTATCTTTATCACTATCTCCGCGAAGCGGCGACTTATCATCAGTTGAAGTCATCACGATGCGAGATGCATAATATTTTGCATCGCTTGAGCTCCAAAATATCGCCTGCGTTCCTGCATTGACAATCTCACCATAAAAGTTCACCATCCCCGCAAGTTCCGCAGAAAAGCCATAGCTATTAGCAGCAGTCCGTTTCAGATTTTTTCCTGCGACCGAAGGCCCTCCAACAGAATAAAGAAGCGTTGCCCACGCAACGGAATCAGGCAGGAACCAACCTTCAGGACAAACTCCACGAACAGGGTATTCGGGAGAGCAATTCATCCCTTGACCGCAGCCCTTACTATTTTCAGACCATTTTCCGAGGCTATCCATCGCCATTGCCCATGTATAAGCACGCCCATATATGGAAAGTTTTTCACTACCGGGTTCTATATAGTCAAGATTCTCCGCCATCCACCTTTGCTCCCCGATAACAACCGTCTTGTATACGGCACCATCACGCGAATCCGTTAATTCACCATACTCGCAGTTATCCTCTCCATCCACATTGCAAGGTGGAACAACTTCTATATTAATCACAATACTACTCGAAGATGCTTTTGAAGAAGAACTGGCCGGAGTAGACTTTCCAGAACTACTAGTTTTACCCGAATTAGTGCTGGAGGGGCTTGATGCGTCATCGCCGCTATCACTCCCAGTATCATCGTCAGAAGGTTCTATGGACGCAACATAGTTACTCGCCATAGGGTCCGTCGGATTATCCCGCACGCCATCATCGGCACAACAGCACAAAAGGAGCATCGTGATGAGAAATGCATACTTTACATAGTTATCAAGTTTCATACACACCCCGACAATCCTAGAAGACAAAGAATACGGTAACTCCGATGGCAAAAAGGCCAGCACCAACACCATAGAGCACATTGCGCTTCAGCTTTGCCGACTGAATCTTATCCCACTGGTCATCGGCTTCCGAAGCACTGTTGAATTGGGCTTCATCATAAGCCTTACGTTCATCCTTAACCACAGTATTTTCGTACAGGCCCACTCCGGCAGCAGCAGCACCGAGAACGGCAAGTCCAATGCCAATAGGTTTCGCGATACTCATCCCCTTTTCCTGCGAAGCATCCATAGCGGCAGTTGCAGCAGCACTTGCCTGTGCCTGATTCGCATCTGCAACCTCAGGCTTAGGCGGTTCTACCTTTACAAGTTCGTGCGTAACCTCGACGTTGGCACCCACCTTGAGTTCAACATCCACTTCACCCTTGAATTCGCCCTCGCCCACCTCTATTTTGGAGCAAAGCGGTATTTCCTTCACGAATGGAGTTTCCCCTGTCTTTACACCATCAATCCATACAGGGGCTTTCTGCTCGGCCCCGTTTTGCACAGCCTTCAACGTAATCCAGCCCTTGCCCCGCTTAAGTTCCTGTTCAAACTTTTCTGTTTTCCCGACCACAATGCCTACATTGAAAGTTGCGGGTTCAAAGCACGGGTGCGAGACCACCACGGAATGTGCTCCCGGAGGAAGGTTATTTATACCCTTCTTGTAAGCAACATCATTGCGACTAGTCTTTCCATCCACTTCGACAACAATCGGTTTATCCGCCCCGATATTTTCGCTGAACTTCGGTTCAATATTCAACTGTCCAAAATTCGGGTCCAGCGTCAGCATCAGTTCCGTCTCAGGGCCTTCCACATAAATGACAGAATCCCTATCCTTATAATCATCGCGAACAGCAAGCACACGGTGTTCCCCATCTACTATCTGAATGGTACAGGGCGTACTCGTACACTTCGTGGGCCTACCATCTATCACGATTGTCGCCCCCATCGGAACGGTTTGAATCTTGAGGGCAACCGTCTGCGGGCCCGAAGAAATACCTGTAGCATACGCGGGCTGATTAAACGCAGTGCCACGTACTTTCATAAACAGAGACTTAGCCTGCTTACGGATTTCAATTTCCAGGTTTTCAATATCGGAACTCTTCGCCGTAAACGACCCCATGAGCTTGTTGCCTGCAGTTTCGTACAGTTCAACCGTAATGGTGAGGTTTGCACCGAAGCGCCCCACGCGGCCCTGCGCAATGTAGTCTGCGGCAATGTTCTTGCCCGTTTCAACAAGGCAACTGCCCTCGCATTCCTCAATTCCCTTGCCCGGCGGGAGCATCATCTGAATGTTATCGCGCGTCATGATGGTAAAGTTCATCTCGGCAGGGAGGGCCTTTACCGCCTCGGAACGGAGCACATCGGTCAGGTACTGCTTTTCCTCCAGCGAAAGCACGTCTTTCGGAGAAATCGTTTCTAGTACAGCCACGTATGTCGCAGATGCCGGGATTGCAAACAGAGCAAATACCGCCATACATTTCTTAAGAGTTTTCAAAAGCACCATAAGCTTTTCCTTTGCAATCTTACAACTATAAATATCTCGCCACGTCAAATCATCACTTCACTATCCAGCGATCAAGTTCCTTCCACCAGTCAGCAAGCAGGTCAGCCTTCTCAATGCTGTTTACCAGCTTCTGCTTGGCCTCTTCTTCGTCAAAGCGGCCAACGCCCTTGAGGGTTGCCCCGAGGGTAAAGTACGTTTCGCCCTTGCAGGAGCTGCCGTTCAGGGCCACCACCTCGGTGCAGGTAACGCCAAGTCCGCCTTCCTTGCACTTCGGGTCCGAAAGTTCAAGGCTCAGCACGAGCCCGATTTCGCAGGCGGAATCCAGCACCGTCTGCAGGAATACCTTCTTGGAGAGTTCCTGGAAAATCTTCGCACCTTCCTCGGCCTCGAGCACGCCTTCAAAGTAGATGTGGTAGCGGCTCTTGAATTCCTTGTAGCCTTCCTGAGCCTTCTTGTAGTTTTCCTCAATCTCCGCCTGGTTGTCGGCAACCCCGAGGGACTGCAGTACCAGGGCGGATTCCCTGTAGCGGGAATAAGCGGCAGTCATCTTGTCGTAGTTCGCGAACTTCTCGAGCGGGTGGTTCGTCATCTCAAGTACTGCCATCGAAGACACCAGCGCATCGCGGGCACTCTGGTAATCCTCGCGGTAGGGCTTAGCCGCATCGGTTTTCGCCATGCAGGCCACCACACCGACAACGCCTTCGCGGGCAACAGTCTCCAGCACGCGCACATCCTGGCGATTCCTTATGGTAGCGGAAACCTGCGAGGTACGCTCGTACGAGGATGTCACGCTCTCCTGGCCTTCGGCATTCACGTCAGAACCGACCTGCGCCTTGCTAACCGACGTGACCGAACTCTGGATCTGGATGGCAATCTGGTTCACCGCGTTCTCGAGAGCGTGGTCGTAATCGCCAGCAAGGCCCGAACCGCGGAGGTTACCCTCGGGGCAGGTAAACAGTTCTAGTTCATGGGATACCGGCACCTGCGGTGGCGGAGGGGGCGGCGGAGTCTGCTGTACGACTTCCTTCGAAGAACATCCGAGTAGGATCAGGGCCATACCACCCATAGCAAATATATTACGCGAGAGTTTCACGATTCACTCCTAAAAGCACTGTTTTACACAGGTAATATAACTTAAAAGTTGCGTTAGTGAACTTTTCTTAACAGAAAATGCTACGAAAACGTAACAAAAAGCAATCAAAAACGCAGATTACCGGCCTACGAGCACTTCAGAGAGGATACTTTCGTCCTCGGGCAGGCGGAGAGCCTTCTTGAGTTCCGCCTCGCAGTAGAACGGCTCGCGGCGGGCGAACTTCCCGAGGCCGCGGGCAGATTCGCGCAGGATTTCGGCAACGTAGCCTGCGTTCATGTTCAGGTAGCGGTAGGCGCGTTCACCCAGCATGTTGCCCGCCTCCTCGAGGTCTGCCGTAAAGATAACCGCGAACGAGACGTTCTCTACGGATTCGCCGCACAGGTGCACGCGTGCAAACTTTTCGCGGTCACTGAAGTTTGTCTGCAAGAAGAGTGACTTCTTTACGGGCAGGTAACGGTACAATCCCGAATAAACTAACTGCACGTCAAACGAAAGCACCCAGATTTTCAGGAGGCCCGCGCCAAATGCGTTCAGGTTGCAAATTTCCATCCAGCGAAGCACCGTAGAAAAGTCATCGAGGGAAGCCTTCCAGGGCTTGAAACTGCGGAAACTCACCGCGCCGGGTCCGAGGAACTCGTACTCGCGGAAAAAGTACTCGTTCGGGAACTTGAGCGGCGTAAGCGGGAATTCCTCGCCCTTGAACGGGCTCGCTACCACGCGACAAACCTTCATGCAGCGAGAAAGGTCGGTAATGCATTCCACGCGGTTCTGGAGCATGAACCGTGCCATATAGCGGTTCTCCGCCTCCGGAGATACCGGGTGCATCTCCCCGCGGTTGCTATAGGCAAATTCAGATACGGTCTCGTACTTCTTGAGCGCCTTGGGCATTATGCTGAGGGCGGCAAGCGGGACTTCGGAGGGCGAAAGCGAGAGCGCCACCGCGACGTCGTCGTCCACGAACGCACTAAACGGAATGGCGATGCCCCCGAGCGACTTCGCGAGGATGGCGACAAGCCCGGCATAACTGCCCGCATCCAGTTGCAACTCCCTGTAGGCAGATTCCTTGTACCGCCAGACAACGCGGTCGAGGATACCCGTAAAGAAAAGGGTGATGCCCGCCACCTGCATAATCTCGTTCGGCGGGAAAGCCGCCTTCAGGTTCTCGATATTCGAGCGCCGCGCCTTCGCATTTTCGGCAGGCAATTCCACCAGCTCGTCTGACGCAGAGTCAAAATAGTAGAGTCCGTCGGGAATGCGCTGGCCCTGCAGAAGAGCGTACACCCCGATGGAACGCAGGCCATCGGCACACACGTCGTTCTTGAGTTGTGAAAACACGCGGTTGAGCATCGAGGAGGGCTCGCCCACCAGCGAAAACAGGTCGCCATCCAGCGCCTTCGCGTGGTTCTTGGAAACAGAATAGCGCTTGGCCCCCGCAAAACTCTTGTCAGAGGGCATCCGCTGTTCCCAATGCAGCGTCACGGGATCCCCCGCCGAGCGGGGCGACTTTCTTATGGATTCATGATACGCGATTGAGAAGGATGCCACGCCCAAAATATACTTTGTTTTTCGGGAGAATAAATTGCACGACTCCCCTATTTATGATGTTTTTGTATACAAAAAACGTGATTTTCCTCAAAATACCGTAAAACACTTGATACACTTTGGCACATTTCATCTCATTGAAAGAGCTTCACAAAAGCGCATTTACATATATTAGGGTACGTAAGTAAAAAGAGGTATACCATGCTTTTTAAGAAAATTCTCCCCATCACCGCGGCCGGACTCCTCGCCATGAGCCTCTCCGCCTGCGGCGATTCCGAATCCGCTTCCGAACCGACTCCCAGCGATCAGCAGGTGCTCCCGGATAGCACCAACACGCTGCCGGACTCGTCGACCGTTCCGGGCGACAGCTCCACCGCCCCCAAAGATACGACTACACCCCCGGCCGCTGACCCGGTCGTCATTCCGCCCGTAACGGGCACAGGCCTGCTCATCGATGACCTCGAGGACGGCGACGGCGGCACGCTCATCGGTACAGGCTGGTACACCTACACCGACCAGGACAACGGCGGCGCTTCTGAAATTACGACCCCGAACGTGAGCGACGAGGGCTACCCGCTCCCCGCCACCGCGGACAACGGCACGGAATACTCCTTCAACGTCTACTACTCGCTCGACAAGGGCGATTACGCGTATGAACCCTACGTGGGCTGGGGTCTCCAGGTACCTGACTCCATCGACTGCAGCCGTTTTGGCGGCATCAGCTACTGGTACAAGGGTGGCAAGCACGAAATCCACGTGGAAACCTCCGACGTGAAGGACTACGACGTTCACCTCGCCTCCGTGAAGGCATCCCGCACATGGAAGCAGGTCTTTATCCGCTTCAAGGACCTGGCTCAGGGCGGCTGGGGCGAAGAAGTCGAATTCGACCCGTCCCACATTACCGCGGTTAGTTTCCAGGCAAAGGGAAACAAGGTGAGCGACTCCGTGTTCATCGACAACCTCTACTTCCAGGATACGAGCGAAGTCGCGAAGGACACCGCCGACATGAAGATCATGGACCCCGAAATTCCCAAAGTGACCATCGGCGAAATCGCTATCAGCAACCCGCTCCAGGAAAAGGCGATGAAGTACCTCAACAAGGGTATCAACATCACCAACTGGCTTGAAGAAGACAAGACCGTATTCAAGGGCACATTCAAGTTCGACGAGACCGACATCAAGCTCATGGCCGAAAACGGAATCAAGTCTCTGCGCCTGCCCATTGACCTCGACAAGTACGCCACCAACCGCGACGAATTCGTGGCCGACACTACGGACGCCACCGAACTCAAGTTCGACGACGAGAACCTCTTTGCCGTGCTCGACTCCTTCTCGGAATGGACCGCCCGTAACGGCATGTCGTTCGTGATCGACTACCACGAATACGACAACAGCTACAACGCGACCAGTTCCAAGAACCCGCGCTACACGAAGATGATGGCAAGCGTGTGGAAGCACGTGGCAGCACACTACGCAAGCAGCGAACGCGAAGACATCTTCTTCGAGCTTCTGAACGAACCCGATATGACCAGCGGCATGGTGACTACCGTCAACTGGCGCAAGGCCGCCCAGGAAGACATCGACTCCATCCGTACCGTCGACACGAAGCACACGATTATCTTCGGCGATGCGAAGTGGTACTCCATTGACCTGCTCAAGAAAGGCCAGCCTCTAAAAGACGACAACATCATCTACGCAGTGCACACCTACGAACCGTTCGTATTCACGCACCAGAGTGCTAGTTGGACCGACCTCAAGAGCGTCAAGAACCTGATGTTCCCCTATGACAAGGAAAGATGGTCCGAATACAGCGCCGACTTCGGTGTCACCAAGACGCTCCCCAGCAATTACAAGAAGAATATCCAGAACTACTACAAGATTGCCAACAAGGAATACATCCTCAACATCGTCCTGCCCGCCAAGGAATGGGCCGTGAAGAACAACGTGCCGGTCATCATCAACGAGTTCGGCGCCTACAACCTGAAGACCGACAAGCAGTCCGTGCTCAACTACATGACTGCGATGAAGGAAATCAGCGACACGCTCCAGATTCCGCTCACGCACTGGGGCTACACCGGCGGGTTCTCGCTGTTCGAATCCGAGGATGGCGTGAAGGGCACCAAGCTCATCGAGGGCATGAAGGAAGCCTACGGCCTGGAATAAGAAATTCTCCTCCTAACAAAAAGCGCTCCCAGTTAATTCTGGGGGCGTTTTTTGTTACCGCTCACGTCAAATTCGTATAATAAAAAGTGGGTTTTCTGGCCCAAATTTCCTAAATTATAGAGGTAATGCTCTTTAAGGCGAAAAGACTTTCCGCAAAGGTCGCGGGCAGGCTTGCAGGCACAGCGCTTGCGGGCGTATTGCTGCTTGCAGGGGCCGCAGGTGCAGCCGGCTTTTACGGCAACCAGAGCGACATCAAGTGGAAAACCGCCGACACAAAGCATTTCCAGTTTATCTACCCGCAGGAATATACCGAGCACGCTTCCGCACTCTCCGCATACGCAGAAGCAGTCTACGATTCGGTGGTAGGCCGCTACAAGAAGGACCTGCCGGGCCGCGTGAACGCGGTACTCAACAACGCACTCTACAGCAACGGTAGCGCCGTCCCGAGCGAGAACGCAGTGAACCTGTGGCTCACCAACTGGGATTTCAAGATTCGCAGCAGCCACGGCTGGCTCGCCGACGTGATTACGCACGAATTCAGCCACCTCGTAAGTATCGAGAACGGGAGCAAAATTGTCCCGAGTCTCTACGGCGTGCAGTTCAGCTACACCGACTACTACAACGAGCGTACGACAAGCGACTTCATGACGCTTCTCCCCTTCACGCTGCAGCCGCTCTGGTTTGCGGAAGGTACGGCGCAGTTCGAATCTGCCCGCATGGGCTTTGACGCCTGGGACACGCACCGCGACATGCTGTTGCGCGTTGCGGCCCTCAATGACAGCCTGCTCCCGCTCGAATACATGCACGACTTTTCGGATAACTCACTGTTTGCCGAACTCGGGCCCTACACGCAGGGGTTCTCGCTCGTACTCTATATCTCTAAGCATTACGGCGAAGACGCTGTCCCGAAAATCTGGACGGAACTTTCGAAACCCTACCGCGTGACGCTCGACGGGGCGCTCAAGAAAATTCTCGGGATTAGCGAGAAGGAACTTTACGAAGCCTGGAAGAAGGAAATCACCGAGGCGTACAAGGCGCAGAAGGATTCCCTCGGGCCTCTCGTCGAAGGCAAGAAGATTACCGCCGAAGCCTTCTGGCAGGACTACCCCGTGGTCGCAGGCAAGCACCTCTACGGCGTATCGAACTTCGGCGGGCCGTGGTTCGACGGCGCGGTTTTCAAGATGCCACTGGAACCGGACAGCAGTGCCGCAGACAGCACCGCAAAGACCGACGAGAAGATTGACGGCATCGAGATCGGCCAGATTTCCATCGAGGAAGAGGAAGGCGACTCGACCATCGACATCAATGACTACGCGAAGAGCGGCTTCCGCGCCAAGAAGCCCTGGTTCGACAAGGGCATCGACGTGTACGACGCCCCGGAGAAAGGCCCGATCCTCGCATACGTGACATTCCAGAACCGCGACAAGGACGGACACGCTCACTTCGACATCGCGGTGAGCGACACGAACAAGAACAAGCTGAACCTCACCCACCTCGTGGACGCGGTCTATCCGGCATTCAGCCCCAAGGGGAACGAGGTCGCCTTCGTACGGCGCGAACCCTACAGCACGCGCTTCGTACTGAGCAAGGTTCCCTTCATCGCGGACTTCAGCGAATACACGGCAGAAGACCCCATCGACATCTACGTGCCCGACGCGAAGTTCAGGTACTACAATATCTATAGCCCCAAGTACAGCCCCGATGGGAGTCGCATCGCCTTCAGCTTCTTCGACGACGTGCACCGGGGTATCGCCGTGATAGACGCCGACGGCAAGAACATGAAAGTCGTGAGCACCGAAGGCTACGACGAGCGCGACGTGAACTGGATCGACGACAGCAAGATCGTATTCGCGAGCAACAGGAACGGGATATTCAACCTCATCGAGAAGAACATCGACACCGGGTACGAACGCCCGCTCACGAACGTGGTCGGCGGTGCATTCACGCCGGTACTCGCAGGCGACACGCTCTACTTTACGCAGTACGACAAGGACGGGTTCTCGCTCTACAAGCTCCAGTACACGAGCGTCGCGATGGTAAACGACACGACGATGAACGTTACGGAACATGACAGCGTATTGCAGGTCGCCGATACGGTATGGAACAACTGTGCGGATTCCAGCGTAGCAATAGACTCTATCGCTGCTGCTGTCATTCTGGAGCGCAGCGATAGAATCCAGAGTGACAGTTCACAGAGCAATGCAGTTGCAAACTGCACACCAGAACCGACCGTCACGATGCGTGACAGCACCATCAAGATTCTTGATACAACATACACGGTGACACAGAAGCCCGCACCGAGCGAAATCGTACTCAAGGGTTCGCCCCTCCCGCGCATAGAGAAGCATATCGAACTCGAAAACCGCGAATTTGCAGGCACCGAGCGCGACTACAAGCCCATCCCCACCGTACCGCTATTCATCCCGATGATTGCCTTCAACGAGAACGCCCCCGACCTCACCGTATTCGGAGAAGGGCAACTCAAGGCAAAGATCGGGCTTGCCGCCATCCTCGCCGACCCGCTCAAGAAGAATGTCATCCAGATTGGGTTTATGCTCGAAGTCGGCAATGGAATCGACTACATCAACTCGGGTGGCCTCAATCCCGAGCAGGAGAAGGAATTCTTCGTCTCGTGGGAAAACAGGAGCACGCCCATCGACCTCGGGATTTCGTACACCTACGCAAACTACACGAGCAGGGATACCGTACGCTACGAGGACGTACGTGCCCACGACGGCGACAGCCTCGGCGTAAACAACTACGCCGTCCCGATGCAAGCGATTGTCGCAATGGCGGGCTACAGCCCGTTCAAGAGCATCGACACGCTGCAGGTCGCCGTCGGTTACGACTGGGCAGACTTCAACCTGTACGAAGACGATTTCGCATGGACCTACCAGAAGCGAATCAGCGCGATGGCCCTCTTCGGGCTCTACGGTGACACCGAGGGCGAAGACGGCACGGGCATCAGCGGGCAGGGTGATGGCGCCGTAATATCGTACCAGTATTCCAACAGCGACCTGTTCCGCCCGGGAACATTCGCCGAAAGTTTCTACGTCACCGAGAGCGGCCAGGCGAAGCCCAAGTACAGGAATTTCAACATCCATGAATTCGGTCTAAGCCTCTATGGCAGCATCCAGAGCCCGCTCACCGGAGCACGCCTTGCGGCAGGCGGCAAGATTGGCGGAATTTTCAGCTGGAACACCGACGCGAAAGAGGACACGCTCGACTCGTACTACTATAGCCCGGTGATGCTGGAAGGCTACCCCTACCTGCGCAGCTCCGAAAGCTACACGCGAGCAGGCACCAAGACCGCCATGGCGGAAGTCCACTACCTCTTCCCCGTCTATGACGACTGGCGCAAGGGATTCTGGATTTTTGAGACACGTGCATTCTACATCGATGCATTCACGCAGATTGGTGCCGCATGGACATCCAAGTGGTTTGACATGGACAAGTTCAAGGACCACGACTTCTGGGACCGTTCCGTAGGCCTTTCCTTCAGGTGGAGCAACAAGTTGTTCTATAGCGTCCCGCTCGACATCACGCTCACGCTCGCGCGTGCCTTGAGCCGCATCGGCGATGAGGAAGGGAGAGATGGCAGTTGGAAGCCGAGCCCCATCGACGTGCCGCTAATGCCCGAAAGCATTGCTCCTACGCGAATCAAGTTCACCCTCGGGATGGGATTCTTCAATAGTTGGCAATAGTTACATTGCCTTCAATGCAGCAATGAGTTTTTTCTTCGCGTCGGGAACGCGGGAAAGGACTACGTCTTCGAGCAGGCAGCACTGCCTGTACGGGATTTCCTCATATGCAGGGATGCGTTCCGGCGTTGCGATATAGAAATCGAGCCCGCACTTTTTCGCATGATGCAGGAACACGGAAGTAAGCCCGGGCCTCGCCTTCTCGAGCCCCGCGGTATGCAGTCCCAGTTTCGTGATATCGCCCAATACATGTGCATACGGCAAGTTCGCCTTCACGAACCGGCACACCTTGAATAGCAGGTTGACCGCATCTTCAAAAGGCTCCCCGTCCGCACTGACGCAGGGTTCGAACACGATATCTTCGGCAAGGAAATTAAGCTTGCCCACCAGCAGGCGGTACATGCGCTCGATGATTTCGGTTTCGCGCGCGAATGTATCTGCAACGCCCTTCTCGTCTTCGGCAAAACAGACCAGAGCAAACCCGCGCTTGCGTATTTCCTGCGCCTTCGTGAGGAAAACATCCTCGCCTTCCGCCAGGCTAATACTGCGGGCGATTCCCTTGCCCGGCGCACATTCCATACCGGCAACAAGCAGGTCCCAACTGCGGGAATCCATCATCACCGGGCACTTCGACAAGTTCGCATCCTCGAGCATCTTGCTCATGAAGGCCTGAATCTGCGGAGCCTCCGTATCGTAGGAATCCAGGTTCACATCCAGAATCTCGGCACCGTAGCCAACCTGCTTGCGCCCGAGCGCAACGGCATCCCCGATGTTCCTTTCGCCAAAGACGCGTGCGAACTCGGGAGACTCCTCACGATTAAACACGTTCCCTACGCAAATGCAGTTCCCTGCACCCGAAACCGTCATGGGGGCAAGCCCGCTCAACAGCATGTTGTACCGGCGGGCAGGGATGCGACGCGGACGGCTACCCTTGAGCGCCTTCACCATGAACTTCACCGTATCGGGGGTAGACTCGCAGCCACCGCCCACGATGTTCACAAGTCCCGTATCGGCATACCGCCAGATTTCCTTCGCGCGGGTCTTCACGGAATCGCTGTCGTGGGGTTTCATGCCTTCGAGCGAGACATCCACCATCACGCTCATGCGCACAGGGGCGCTCTCGATTTCTTTCAAGAGAGTCTGCAAATCACCAGAGTTCTCGCCCGCCGAAAGCCCGATACTGAACACCGGGAAACTGCTTACCCCGTGCTGCAAGGCCCTTGCGGTAAGGCTAGTTTGCTTGCGCTCCGGACCTTCGCACACCTCGCCGGTCACCATGATCGGCACCAGTTCCTGGCGTTCGGTACAAACCTTGTATATGGCGTGCAATGCGGCCTTCACGTTCAACAGATCGCGGAAGGAATCCAGCAAGATTATATCGGCCTTGCCATCCAGCAGTCCACGCGCCACCTCGCTGTATGCATCAACAAGGTCACGGAAGCCGACATCCGCAGAATCGTCCGCAGGCCCGATTGTACCCGCGACGTACTTGCGCTCAAGCGTCTGGCCCAACTTGCCGGTCTTGCACTGCACAATGTCGTCGTTGTATTCGGCAATCGACTCGCAGGCAAGGGTCGTCCCCGTAAGCGCGATATCGTAGGCCATGTTCTCGAGCCTGAACTTCCCCTGCGAAATCGGGTTTGCCCTGAAGGTGTTCGTGCGGATGATATCCGCCCCCGCCTCCAAGTAGGCACGGTGGGCCTTCTTCACCAGTTGCGACGCGGTAATGCAGAGGATATCGTCATCGCCCTGCAGGTCTACCGCATGGTCTGCAAACATCTTGCCGCGATAATCCTCTTCCCGCAATTCATCCGCACCGATAGCAGTCCCCACGGGCCCATCCATGACAAGGATGCGCCCGATGCTCGCCCTCGCGAGTTCCTGATAGGACTTCGAGAGGTTCATGGGACTATCTCCGCGTATTCGGGACCTCACCCGGGAGCAGTTGTCCCGGGCTCGTGCGTTGGGCATCGCGGCCCTTGAAATTCGGGTTGTATTGCTGGATCTTCGCCTTCTTCACCTCGGACTGCACCTCCATCAGGTGAGTTTCCCAGTCCTTCATCGCGTCGTCAAGTTCGCCACGCGCCTGCAGCATGAGTTCACGCAACTGCAGCAGTTCCTGCATCTGCTCGCGCTTCATTATCCAGAGTTCCTCCTCCTCGGGCATGCGCTCGATATTGAAGAGCAGGTTCAGGTAACGTTCTTCCGCTTCCTTGTACGCCTTGTACGTCTCCTTGTACATCATGTAGCGGTCGTCCACCATCGTCTGCTGGGGCGACGGGTGCGACGTACAGCCTGCAAGCACCGCCACGAAGGCGGCTGCGAAAACGGCAAGTATGGCACGGGCAAGGCTACGCATGGGCTATTCCTTTTCCCCGCGCTTGATGTTGAAGAGGCGCTCGTGCGTAATATTGCTCTTGAAAGTCACGGTATCCTTTGTCACCGGATGCACCATCGTGTGGGTCCCAACCTTCACCTCGCGTTCCTGGCACGGGATGCCCGTCTCGGGGTCAATCATCACCTCGAACTCGGTATCATACTCCGCCTTGATGCCCGCGGTATAGGCCTTGAACTTTTCGGGCACGATATTGCTGTTCACGTGCTGCTCCCAGATGTAGTAGGGGAAGCTTTCCTTCTCGTGCAGGTAAATCTTGTAGTCCAGGCAATGGCGGTGGTCGCGGTTCTCAAAGCCCTTCGTGACCACAGAATCAATCTGGATCAGCGCAAAGTTGAGCCTCCCCTGGTCCTTGAGCATCTGCGTGATGTTCGCCTTCACGGGGACCGTCCCCTTGAGCAAGTGGTCCATTTCCCAGCGGTGTTTCTCGAGGCGGCGCAGGTGCGGCTTGTAATCGGGGTTCAGCAACTGGTTGCGCCAGCGTTCGGGCATCGGAATATGGTGCAACAGCGTGTCGTAGCCGTCATCGAGCCCGGTCAGCGAGACCACTTCGCGGTCAACGGCGGCAAGGTTCACCTCCTTCACACGCCAAGCAAGTTCGGAGGGCATAAAGTTCTTGAGGTACCCGCGGGAATTGTTCACGCGGTACAGGCGCTGCACCTTGGTGGTATCGCCCGCAGTAGAGTAGTTCAGGTCCACATAGGCAGCGGTAATCGTGCCCATCTGCTCCTCGCCCTTCAGGTCTATCGTCGCGAAGTAACTTTCAGTATAGACTTCCACATCGACAGGCGCTGCCAGCGTATAATTGACAGTAATCTCGGATTCCCCGCAACCCGAAAACATCACAGGGATAGCACAAAGCAGGGTAAGCCCGCCGAATCTGGCCAGGAGTTTATTACAAATCATCGAAAATTCCAATTACTGTTTGTTCTTGATAAGCGTAAGTTCTTTCACGGCAAGGAGGCGGTCCCCCGTCGTAGCCTCGATAACAACCTGGCCCGGCGTATGGTGGCGCGTCAGTTCCGATGCCGTCATGAGGCCGCCGCGCTTGGAGTGGCCCTGCAAGGTATAGACGCTCACCTTCTCGTTCACCTTGGTCTCGTAATGCCAGATTTCCTTGCCCTTGGCCTTTTCCGTCCCTTCATAGAACGTGATTTTGAGCGTCGGGAAGTCAAAACCCGTACCATAGCGGAACTGGACAATCATCGGGTCGATGAGTTGAAATTCGCTGGTCGTGTCGGCAACAAGCTGCATCGCCGGATTCCATTCACGGCCGCACACGATGTGCGGATCCTCGGTGGAACAGGCGGTAAAGAGCCCGCCAAAGGCAACCACGGCAAGCATGGCTATTCTTGCAAGTTTTTTCATTTTTGCCCTTCCTGTAAAATGGCCTAAGCCTACAACAAATTAGCAAAAATGTGCAAGAACAGGCAAATCAGCGGGTCAAAACAAGCATCATTTCGAGGTGTGGCGTCTGCGGATAGAAGGCAAAAGCCTCCGCACGCCGGATTTTAAAGCCTTTTTCGGCAAGGAGGGCGGTATCGCGGGCCAATGTAACCGGGTGGCAGGACACGTAAATCAGGCGATTTACCGAAGAATCCGCTATGGCATCAAGGGCCTCTTTCGGGAGGCCCGTGCGCGGCGGGTCCACGATGAGCGTCGCAGGGATGTCCACCACATTGCGCGCAAGCCATTCCTCGGCCGGGGCGGAAACATTTTCTATCGTCGCGGCTTTTTTATCGCCGTCAAATACAGACAAATTAACTTTTGCATGCTGCAGGCATTTTTCTTCGCGTTCTACGGTCGTCACGCGCTTAAACTTGTCTTCAAGCATTGCGGCAAAGAAGCCTACCCCGCTAAAGAGGTCGATAAGCCATTCGTCGCTTGCTTCTCCATTTGCGACGCCTTCATCTACGGCATCGCGCACGGACTTCACCAGCGCGGGCAAAAGCGCAAGATTGCTCTGGAAGAACACGCTCGCATCGGTCTCAATCTTCTTGCCGCAGATTTCGGCAACGCTTATTGCATTCTCGTTGAATTCGCTGGCAGGCATACCCTCGTAATAGTACGAGATTTCACCGGAGCCGTTATCGAAGAGGTTCACTTCCATCTCGCGGCCGGGGCGGAACTTGCCCGCAAAAATCTCGCGCGCCTTGCCCTGCAAGAACTCGTTCAATGCGGGCGTCAAAACAGGGCAGTTCTTGAACAGCGCAACGCTGTTGCTCTCCTGCTTGCGGAACCCGAAACGAACAATCGGTTTATCGCCCACCTGGTCGCAAACCACAACGACTCGGGCACGATTGCGGTAGCCCCACGCAGGGCCCGTATGCACAGTAAAACTTTCAGGCAACGCTATACGGGCGATGCGCCGGAAGTTTTCGCGCTCGACTTGCGCCAGGTATTCAGCCTGCTTTTCGCTATCCAGATGCTGCAGGCTACAGCCGCCGCACTTGCCATACAGCGGGCAGCGAGCTTCTACGCGGTCGGGGCTTGCCCCTTCCAGGACTTCCACGACATGCCCGCGGGCAAAATCCTTCTTCGTGAACGTCACCGCCACCTTGCAGAACTCGCCCGGCAACGCACCCGCGACAAAGCACACACGGCCATCGGGCAGGCGTGCCATACCTTCACCGCCCTGCACCATCTTCTCGATGCGGACTTCGAACACCTCGCGGGTAACCGCGGGGCGCTTGGGGCTCGGCCTGCGCGGCCTTCCCGGCTTGTCAAAACGGCGGAACATGTGCATAAAGATAGAAAAACAGCACTTTGTCGGCAAAACATGCCCGCTATCCGCTTAACGGTCAAAAGCGGGCTTTTTTTGGTGCATTTTTCTATATTTCGCCCGAAATTGTACCATGACAACCATTATCTTGCCAGATACGCTC
The DNA here is from genome assembly GCA_017615055.1 of Fibrobacter sp. Taxonomy (GTDB): domain Bacteria; phylum Fibrobacterota; class Fibrobacteria; order Fibrobacterales; family Fibrobacteraceae; genus Fibrobacter. Next base: position 23,467 of record JAGAAW010000088.1, on the reverse strand, counting down.
ACGGCGGCGAACAGCAAAGACTTGCTGAGGAATTGCAAAAGGCAACTCCGTAGCGGCGCGCTGTGCCTTGACGGGAGCAACCTTGCAAGCATGGACTACAGCGGCGACGCGTTCTTCGCGCTCCTTGCCGAACTTTCCGAAAAGACGGGCAACACGCTTACCCTCGCCCACTTCAATGCCGACATCAAGGCACACCTTTCTGCTCTCCGCAAGATGGAACCGCCCGCAAGGCCGGCAAAGGGCACGAACAACGTTCTCGAAATGCTCGGCGGCATCGGTTTTTCTGTCATCAAGGAGACCTTCGAGGTCCTGACGCTCCTGTTCATGTCCATCTACTGGACCATCTTCGGGCCGTTCGACAAGGGCAAGATCCATTTTGGCGGTGTCGCCAAGCAGATGTTCAAACTCGGGAGCGAAGCCATGGGAATCTGCTTCTTGATGGTCGCCCTCATCTGCCTTACGATGGCGCTCCAGAGTTCCATCATGCTGAATGCGGTGGGCGGCGGCTCCTACCTCGCCTCGGGTCTCGGCTTCCTCATCTTCGCAGAAATCGGCCCACTCCTCACGACCATCATCCTCGCGGGCCGTTCCGGCAGTGCCGTCGCCGCCGAAATCGCGAACATGAGCGTGTGCGAAGAAGTCAAGGCCATCAAGTCGATGGCCATCCCGCCGGTGCAGTACCTGGTGGTGCCGCGCTTTATCGCGATGAGCGTCGCAACGCCCATCCTCTCGTTCTGCGCCTCCATTTTCGGGTGCTTCTCGGGATTCCTCATCGCATATTTCTTCTGCGACATTTCGTTTTCCAACTACATGATGGGCATCCGCGACGGCATTGCGCCCATCACGTTCTTAAAGAGCAGCATCAAGGCTCTCGTCTTCGGCTGGATTGTCACGCTCATCGCCTGCAACAAGGGTCTGAACGCGCACGGCGGTGCCGAGGCCGTGGGTAAGGCAACCACATCGAGCGTGGTCGCCGCAATCTGCTGCATCGTGCTCGCCGACACCCTCTTTGCCTTCATCTTTTATTAAAGAATGTTTCTACTAGGAGTAACATGGAAGAAATTCTCAAAGTAGACCACCTGAAGGCAAGCTACGGGCGCGAGTCCATTCTGAAGGATATTTCCTTCGGGGTGAAGCGCGGCGAAATCCGCATGGTGCTCGGGAGTTCGGGCTGCGGCAAGTCGACGCTCCTGAACAACATCCTGAAGTTCATCAAGTCCGACGCGGGCACTATCACCTACTTCGGCAAGACCTTCGGTGCCAAGGAAGGCCTCGACAGCGAGACCCGCATGCGCACAGGTGTGTTGTTCCAGAGCGGTGCCCTCATCGCGGACTTGACCATTGCCGAAAATGCGATGCTCCCGCTCAAGCGCAGCATGCCCTACATGCCCAAGAGCCAGATGGAAGCCATCGTGGCCGACCGCCTGGAGAAGGTGCACCTGCTGCATGCCTTCCACAAGTACCCGGGCGAAATCTCGGGCGGCATGAAGAAGCGCGCAGCTCTCGCACGCGCCATCGCGCTCAAGCCGGAACTGCTCTTTTGCGACGAGCCTTCTACGGGCCTCGACCCGGTGACGGCACGCTCCCTCGACGAACTCCTGCTCGAGCTGCGCGACACGCTCAATGTATCGATGGTCATCGTGAGCCACGAACTCGAGAGCATCAAGATTATCTGCGACCGTTTTGTGTACCTGAAAGACGGTTACGTGCTCAAGGATGCAACCCTCGAAGAGGGAATGCAGTCCGACGACCCCACGCTACGTCACTTTTTCAACCGGCAGTGCCCCAAGGAAGAATACTCCGAAGGACTCTACCACTTTAATTTTATAGATTGATTCGGAGAAACGATGGAAACCACCCGATCCGAAAGAATTAAACTTGGCGCTTTCATGCTGCTGTGCGGAATACTCATCTGCGTATTCCTCGGCTACGTGCTCAAGCGCTACCTGAGCGAACAGTACGACAACTACTACACCATCTTCGATACCTCGGTGAACGGGCTCTTTGTAGACGCGAAGGTCAAGCTGAACGGTATCGACGTCGGTAGCGTCACGCGCATCACGATAAACGAGGAAAACCTGAACGAAGTCGTTGTCGCCTTCAAGGTCACGCACGGCACGCCTATCAAGATTGGCACCCGCGCAGGCATGACGGCGGGCATGAACCTCACCGGCGAAAAGCAGGTGGTGCTCTCGGGCGGTTCGTTCTCGGAACCGAACGTTCCCGAAGGCGGGCTCGTGCCGGCAGAAGTCTCGCACTTTGACCACATCACGAATCAGGCGGGCAATATCGTAGCGCACGTGGATTCCGTGCTCGTGAACGTCAACACGCTGCTCTCGGCCGAGAATGCGGAGAACCTGAGCAAGGCCATCAAGAACTTTGAAGAAGTGACGGCGAACCTGAAGCGCGTCACGCAAGGCATGGCGAAGCCCATCGAGAACATTTCCAAGTCCGCCGAATCGATGCACCGCGTGATGGGCGAAATCGAGGAAGCGAAGATTGCCGCGAAGGCGGGCGAAGACCTCGATATTCTGAAGGAAAAACTCGACGCCATCGACACGAAGGCGATGAACGAGAACTTGACGAAGGCGATGGAATCCATCAGCCAGCTCTCGAAGCGGCTCGACGGCATGGTATACAAGAACCAGGACCAGGTAGGCGAAGCCATCGTGGAACTGAATGCCGTACTCGAGAACCTCGAGGAGTTCAGCCAGAAAATCAAGAACAATCCCTCCGCGCTCATCCGCGAACCCGCGAAGACCCGCCGCAAATAAGAGGTAGAACATGAATAAAGTTCTTTGGATTCTATCGGGGCTTCGCCCCTCCAGAATGACAAGCAAGGCAACAATTGCGGGGATGACAATCGCGATCCTCGCCGCCATGACCCTTACCGCATGCTTCGGCGGAGGCACGAGCGAACCCACCCGCTACTACACGCTCGCCGTTGAAAGCATCGACATGCCGAGTGCAGGGGGGGCCAGCGGTCGCCTGCAGGTACGCAAGTTCACCATCGAGCCCGCATACCAGCGTAACAACATTGTCTACCGCGAATCCGCCTACGACTTCATGTTCTACGACCTGGACCTGTGGGCAAGCCGCCCCGAGCAGATGGTAGCGCAGGTCGCCGCCGAGTACATCGAGAAAAGCGGAATCTTCCAGGCGGTGGAATCCCGCGCCTCGGGCAAGCCCGAACTGGAACTCCTCGGGCACATCGATGCCATCGAGGAAATCGACGAGGGCTCCTCGCAGTACGCTCGCCTCTCGCTAAGGCTCACGCTCCAGAAACCCGACGCCGACGCCCCCCTCTGGGAAAAGCGTTTTGACGAGAAACAGTCCGTGAGCAGTCGCGAGCCCCGCCTTGTGGCAGAGGCCATCTCGAAACTCCTCGGCAAGTACATGGAAGAGGCCATCGCGGCAATAGGCACTGCAAGCAAGTGAAGTACATCACACAAGCCCGCAACAACCCCAAAAAAAGCACCCAAATCCGGTAAAAAATTGTTAGCGCTGTAAACACAGCGCTTTTTTGATTGTAGATTTCACTTTATGGTAGGTATGGTAAACAAGATGTTTGACAATTCCCTCTCCCGCAAGTTTTTTCCCGCGTCGCTCGCCTTCGGGCTGAGCCTCTCTTTCCAGGCATGTTCAGACGACCCCTCCTCGCCAAAAGGTGAAGAGGAGGTCATCCCCGTCCCCAAAGAGGAACTCCACGTATCGGATGCCCCGACACTCAAGCTCACCGAAGTATCCTCGCTCAACCTCGCCTGGCTTGACCACGAAGGTGACGACCCCGCCTGGGTGGAAATCTTCAACGCGGGCGACAAGGACGTGGACCTCAAGGGCTACTCGCTCGTCGAGAACCTCGCCAACCCGCAAAAATGGATGTTCCGTAACGAGACCATCCCTGCAGGATCCTTCCGTACCGTATTCCTCGACAGGAAGGACATTGCCAGCATCGAGGGCCTGGTAGACGGTGTCGATGACGAAGGCCACACGCTGCATGCACGTACGCACACGAACTGGAAACTAGACAAGAAGGGCGGAACCGTCTATATCATCGACAACCACAATGCCATCCACGATAGCCTTACCTACCCAGAACTCAAGCCCGGCGTAAGCTACGGCAAGACATCTGACGGCAGTCTCAAGTACTTTGCAGTCGCGACCCCCGAAGCCCTGAACGATGACGCCGGCGCATACGCGACACTCGCCCCCTCATTCGACTTCGGTACCAAGAACGCAGGGTTCTACGCAAGCGAAATCTCACTCGACCCGCCCGCAGTCCCCGAAGGCACGGTTGTCCGCTGCACGCAGAACGGTTCCAAGCCCACCGAGGCCTCGCCTGAATTTACCGCACCGATGACCGTATCCAAGAACATGGTTCTGCGCTGTGCCGCATTCCAGCCCGGCGCACTCACCACCGACGTCATTACCAAGACGTTCTTCATCGGCGAAACAGTCCGCATGCCGGTTGTCGCCGTGAGCGTCGATTCCGCATTTTTCAAGGAAAGTTACATCAAGACGGACGCCGAAACTCCCAAGAGCGCACCCGCCGGACTCTTCGAAGACAAGGAATACCCCGTACACGTGGAATACTTCCCCGACGGCAGCAAGTCTACCGCACCCGCATGGGAAGTCGATGCAGGTATTTCCATCATGGGCGGCTACAGCAGGCTCAAGGACAAGAAGTCCGTCGCCGTAGTGATGCGCGAAGAGTACCAGGATGGTAAAATCGACTATCCGCTGTTTGAGACCCGCAAGGAGACAAACAGCAAGTTCCGCGGGTTCAACCTGCGCAATAACGGCAACCGCTTTGTGAGCGACTACATCGGCGACGCCATGGGTGGCGCCATCCTCGAAGGGAGTGGAGTCGACTACCAGCGTAGCCGCCAGGTAGTGGTATTCTACAACGGGCGCTACTACGGCATTCACGACATGCGTGAACGTTTCAACAAGCATTACGTAGAAACAAACTACGGCATCGATGCAGGCACGGTCACCATGGTCAAGCACCTGGGTCACGAAGTTACCGCAAGCAACGGCACCGTCGATGAATACAAGACGCTCCTCAGCTTTGTGGCACAGAACGACTTCAGCGGCAACAACAACGCGAACTATGAACTGGTCAAGACACTCATGGACGTGGGCAACTTCGCCGACTACATGGCAGCCGAAATATTCATCCACAACGGTGACTGGCCCAACAACAACGTACGTGCATGGAAGAGCCCCGACCACCCCTGGAAATTTATGGTGTACGACCTTGACCACGGATTTGACTGGATGTGGGGCGTGAACGGCGGTGAATTCAGCCAGAGTTCAAAGATGTTCTCCTGGATAAAGAAGGGCGGCGGAAACAAGCCCTGCAAGGACGAGGGCTGTTTTGCGAATTTGTACATACAACTTATTCAGAACCCGGAATTCCAGCGCGTGTTCCTGAATCGTTCTGCCATGATGCTGCAGAACAACCTGAACGGGGCCAACGTGACCCGCGTAGTTGACGCGATGACTGCAACCATCGATACCGCTGAAATCACGCGCGACCTGAAGAAGTTCAAGCAGGACGAAATGTACTACAAGAACTCGTGCGGGCACGGATTCAGCAAGACCGGTAGCTGCCTCAAGGAATGGTCCGAAGAACGCGACGCAAGCGTCATGGAAGACTACACAAAGGAATTCGGGCTCGCCGGAATGGTGACCATGAACCTGAACGTTACCGGAAACGGCTACATCGCCGTAGAAGGCAGACCCGCCCCCTCACCGGAATACGCTGGCAAGTTCTTTGCGGGTATCGGAATGATCATCACGGCAGTCCCCACCAACGGGTCCGTATTTACCGGATGGAGCGACGGCGATACCACCAACCCGAGATTTGTCGTCAACGAGGAAGGCGCGACCTATACAGCCGTGTTTAAGTAAACACTATGGCGGCCTCGGGCCGCCATTTTTTTTTAAAAAGATTGACTATCTAAGCAGGTTTTCCTACATTTATGCATAAAATTGAATAAATGCATAAGGAAAGAAGATGACGCTACGCGAAGCTTTTGAAAGCAAAATGATGTTGTTGGATGGCGGAATGGGCTCCGTTATCCAGACTTACGGCATCAAGGGCGCGAACAACGACATGCTCTCCATCGAGAAGCCGGAAATCATCCTCGATATCCAGCGCCGCTACGTGGATGCAGGCGTAGACTGCCTAACCACGAATACGTTCTCGAGCCAGCGCGTGAGCCAGCACGAGTACCACCAGGAACACCGCATTGCCGAAATGAACCGTGCCGCGGTGAAGATTGCAAAGCAGGCAGCCGCCGAGGCCATGGAAAAGTACGGCCGCCAGGTTTATATTCTGGGCGACGTGGGCCCCACCAGCAAAATGCTCTCCATGAGCGAAGACGTGAACGACCCCGCGAGCCGCAGCATTACCTTTGACGAACTGGAAGACGCCTACCTGGAACAGATCCAGGTGCTGGTGGAAGAAGGCGTCGATGCGATTCTGATTGAAACGATTTTTGATACGCTGAACGCGAAAGCAGCCGCAAGTGCTTTTACCAAGGTGATGGAAAAGCGCGCTGCCGCTGGGAATGCCGCGGGTCTCAAGCCTGTCGAAGTCATGTTCTCCATGACGGTGAGCGACGCCTCGGGCCGCACGCTTTCGGGCCAGACGGTCGAAGCCTTCGCCGTAAGCGTGATGCACATGCACCCGCTCTCTATCGGCCTGAACTGCGGTCTCGGTGCCGACGGTATGGTGCCTTACCTGCGCCGCATGGGCAAGGTCGCGCCCTGCTACATTTCTTGCCACCCGAATGCGGGTCTCCCGAACCAGTTCGGCGGCTACGACGATACGCCCGAAGACATGGTGCGGCTCATGGGCGTCTACCTGGACGACAAGCTCGTGAACATGATTGGTGGTTGTTGCGGTACGACTCCGGAACACATCGCCGCGATGCGCAAGATGCTCGACGCCCTGCCGGCAGATTACGAACGCCGCAAGCCCGCACCCAAGTACGCCACGAGTCCGCTGCTCCGCCTCGCAGGCCTCGAGCCGCTGTTCAAGGAACAGGTACGCCCGAGCGATGGTGCATTCAGTTGCAACGCCGAAGACTTTGTGAAGGTGGGCGAACGCTGCAACGTGGCAGGCTCCAAGAAGTTCCTGCGGCTCATCAACGAAAAGAATTACGACGAAGCGCTCGACATTGCCCGCAAGCAGGTGGAAGATGGCGCCGACGTAATCGATGTGAACATGGATGACGGCCTCTTGGACGCTACCGCCGAGATGCAGACCTTCCTGAACCTGATTGCCTCCGACCCAGCCGTGAGCCGCGTGCCCATCATGGTGGACTCTTCCCGATTCGAAGTCATCGAGGCGGGCCTCAAGTGCATCCAGGGCAAGAGCATCGTGAACTCCATCTCCCTCAAGATGGGCGAACAGGCATTTATCGATCACGCGCTCACCATCAAGCGTCTGGGTGCCGCCGTCATCGTGATGCTCTTTGACGAAGAGGGGCAGGCCACCAACTACGAGCGCCGCGTGAAGATTGCCGCCCGCGCTTACGACATCCTGGTGAAGAAGCTCGACTTCGCACCCTCCGACATCATTTTCGACCCGAACGTTCTGACGGTTGCTACCGGCATGGCGGAACACAACGCCTACGCCATTGACTTTATCCGCGCTGTCCGCTGGATTATGGACAACCTGCCCGGCGTGCGCATCTCGGGCGGGCTTTCGAACCTTTCGTTCGCTTTCCGCGGTAACAACTACCTGCGCGAATCCATGCACACCACGTTCCTGCATTACGCGATCCCGAACGGCATGGGCATGGCTATCATGAACCCGAGCGCGATTATCGAATACAAGACGATTCCGCTCGAACTCCGCATGGCCATTACCGAAGTGCTGTTGAACACGGAGCCCGATGCCAGCGAAGCGCTCATCGAAATTGCAAGCCGCATGACCGCGGCCCAGAACGCCGCGAAGGAAGCAGGCACCAAGTACGACCCGAAGGCGATTTTCGCCATGAGCACCGGGAACTCGGGTTCTGCGGACGCGGGCAGCAACAGTGCCGCCGAAGCAAAATCCACCACGCCCGAAGAACGCCTGCAAGAAGCACTCCTCAAGGGAACCTCCACCACGCTCCAGCCAGACCTGATGGAACTCATCAACCGCGGCGACAGCCCCGTGGGAATTATTTCTGGCCCGCTTATGGACGGCATGAACGAAGTCGGCCGCCGTTTCGGCGAAGGCAGCATGTTCTTGCCGCAGGTGGTCAAAACCGCACGTACCATGAAGAAGGCCGTGGAAATCCTGCAGCCCTACATCGAGGCAGGCAAGGATGCCAACGCATCGAGCCGCGGCAAGATCGTTATTGCGACCGTGAAGGGCGACGTGCACGATATCGGCAAGAATATCGTCTCCGTGATTATGGCCTGTAACGGCTACGAAATGGTGGACCTCGGCGTGATGGTTCCCGAAGACGTAATCGTGAAGGCGGTCATCGATAACAAGGCCGACATTCTGAGCCTCTCCGGCCTGATTACACCCTCGCTCGAAGAAATGTGCACCGTTGCAAAGGCCATGCAAGCCGCAGGCCAGCGTATCCCGATTATCGTCGGCGGCGCAACAACCTCACCCACGCACACCGCCGTAAAGATTGCCCCGTGCTACGAAGGTCCCGTATTCCACGTGCGTGACGCCGCGAGCAACCCGGGCCTCGTGCAGAAGCTTCTGGACCCGGCTACTAGCGAGCAGACCATCCAGGAGAACCGCGAAGAGCAGCAGAGAATCCGCGACAAGCAGAACGGCATCCAGACCAAAGCCGCGAACGCCATGGCCGCCGCCGAGAAGACTCCCGAAGAGCGCCGCTACCAGTGCGACTGGAGCAAGTACCAGCCGGTGGAGCCTCCGTTCATGGGCGAAAGCAAATTGCCGCCCATCGCGCTCGAAAAGGTCATCCCGCTTATCAGCTGGGAATACTTCTTCTTCACCTGGAAGGTCAAGCCGGATTGCGAAGAAGCCAAGAAACTCAAGGCCGACGCAGAAGAACTCATTAAGAGCCTTACGCGCCCCGAATATGCACTGCGTGCCGTGCAGGCGTTCTACCCTGCCGCCGGTACGGAAAAGTCGGTCATCTTCAACACGGGCCGTACCGGCACCGACTCCGACCTCGTCGAAGTCGCCACGGCACGCCAGCAGAACCCAGAAGGCACCTGCCTCGCCCTCTGCGACTACGTCGCTCCTGCGAATGCGAACACCGCAAGCGTCTTCGCCGCTCCCGCCGGCAAGGATGTATTCCGTGACATCGTGGGCGCCTTCGCCGTCACCGTGAGCGACGCCTTCGTCAAGCGCCTCGAAAAATTGAAGGCCGAACAGGGCGGCAGCGACTACGACGTGCTCCTGATGCAGACCGTCGCCGACCGCCTCGCCGAGGCAGGCGCCGAATACCTGAGCCAGGAACTCGAACGCACCAAGGGCTGGAAGGGAATCCGCCCGGCAGTCGGCTACCCCGTGCTCCCGAACATCAAGGAAATCTTCAACGTCGCGAAACTCATCGATTTCGACAGTGTCGGAATATCGCTCACCGAGAACGGCGCCATGTACCCGCAGGCCTCTGTCAGCGGCCTCTACATCAGCCACCCCGAAATCGACTATTTCCAAGTTAAAGTATAGGGCCCTATTGACTTCGCCCTGTATTTTGGTTAAATTAAAAAAAAGAAATTGAGGTACAGCGATTATGAAAGATAGACAAGACCTTCCCGAGCTGGCGAAAGCGTACCTTTTCACCGTAAAGATTACATTTGACAACATCCTCCCCGACAAGGCGGAGGAGTTTAACGAACTTGCAAGCAACCTTTCGGCCCGGTGCCGCAAGGTCAAGTTCCTCAAGGAAAACACGAGCGACGTCTACACAATCGTGGAACTCTCCTTCGACGAATTCGAGGACTTCCTCGTGACCACCTGTATCAAGAACGAGTACCTGAAGAGCTTCCGCATGACCATCGACCACTACTCGTCGAACATGAAGCTCGTGTACAGCGAGAAGTTCTTTGACTGCAAGGCCGTGTATGTCGAGGAATTCGCCTACGACAAGTTCGACACGACACAGGAACGCCTAGTCAAGACCATCGGCGTCAAGTGCAAGCGTAGTCATTAAACCCGCGCGAGCCCCGCCATAGTCTCATGCTCCGAAGGAGCACATGCACTAACACACTAACACGTTGTTTAATGTAAGCAATGTGTGTTTGTGCGTGTTGAGAGGGTCTTAGGGAGGGGCCGTCATACGAGCCCCGCCATAGTCTCATGCTCCGAAGGAGCGCATGCACTAACACACTGACACGTTGTTTAATGCAAGCAATGTGTGTTTGTGCGTGTTGGGTGGGTCTTAGGGAGGGGCCGTCATACGAGCCCCGCCCTATTTGCGTATAGTAGGTACGCAAGAAAGTAGTTTCTTCGTGTACTCGTGCTGCGGGTCCGTAAGCACGTCGTCTGCGCGACCGCGCTCCACCACCTTCCCGAAGTACATCACCAGCACGTCGTCCGAAATCGCGCGAACCACCTGCATGTCATGGCTAATGAACAAAATGCTCAGGCCAAAATCGTTGCGCAGGTCGTCGAGCAGGTGCAGAATCTGCGCCTGAACCGACACGTCCAGTGCGCTAGTCACCTCGTCGCAAAGTAAAATCTTCGGCCTTACCGTAAGGCTCCGTGCGATACACAGCCTCTGGCGCTGCCCTCCCGAAAACTCGTGCGGGAACTTGTCCATCGCCGCCGCCGGCACCGACACGCGCTCCAGCAGTTCGCACGCACGCGCACGCGCCTCGTCAAAGGCGACGCCACGCGCTGTAAGCGGCGACGTGAGTATCTCTTCCACCGTCATGCGGGGGTTCAGGCTGCTGAACGGGTCCTGGAAAACCATCTGCACCATGTCGCAGACACGCGCAGGCCTCTCGCCACCCTCGGGAGCGATCTTGCCGTCAGCAACGCCCCTCCCGAAAATCTTCACGCTGCCCGACGCAAGCGGCACGAGCCCCACCAGGGACTTCACTAGCGTCGACTTTCCGCAGCCCGACTCGCCCACCACGCTCAGGATCTTGCCCTGTTCCAGCGTGAACGAGACGCCATCCACCGCGGTGAAGTAGTCCTTCACCTTGCCGAGCACGCCACCACGCACCGGGAACCGGACCGTAAGCCCGTTCGCCTCGATAGCGGGGACGCCCGCAGGGATGGCCGCCTTCTGGTTAGGCATCGGCCTCACCGTCCAGGCTTTCCAGCGCACCCTGCACGCTCTTTTCCGTATCTAGCAGGATCTGCCGGCACTTTTTCAACAGCGCGGTAGCCTCCTGCACGTTCTCCGCAAGCTCGTCAATCTCCATCTCGGAATTATCGATGCGCGTGAGAATAGCCTCCAGGCGCTCCATCGCGTTCTTGTACTCGAAATTTTCTTTGCTCATGTGGTGGAATATAGCAAAGAAAGAGGGATTACCCAATTTTTTCAGCATAAAAGGGCATTTTTTTCACTTTTTCCCTAAAAACAATACATTTCCCGCATCACATCACTCTATGTCGCACCGATGGAATGTATACGAATTTCTTTGTAAAATTCACCCCGTTTCCAAATTTTTACGGCTCATTTTGGGCCCTTTCTCCGTTTATAGTGTAGATAGGGCCATCTCTATCCGCCTTTGCGGGGGCGTTCCCGCCTTAAATACAAAATGGAAACAAAACACATCCCCTTTGAAGAACTCCCCATCACGGACAGGTTCATGTTCGCCATGGTTTTCAGCCACAAGGAAATCGCAAAGCCCTTCCTGGAAGCGGTTCTCGGCATCAAGATTCACGAACTCCGGGAACCCGAGCCGGAAAAGACCATCGAAGTGAGTCCCGTACACAAGGGCGTCCGTTTCGATGTATTCGTGAAGGAAACTGGCCCCGGTGGCGAAACCCTCCGCAGTTTCGATATCGAACTCCAGATAGAAGACACTAAGGAGATTCCCAAGCGCTCCCGCTACTACCAGGCCATGCGCGACAGCGAGGCTCTGAGCAGAGGCGAGAAGTACCGTAATCTGAAGGAACTCTACATTATCTTTCTTTGCCCCGAAGACATCTTTGAACGGGGGCGCGCCGTTTACAGGTTCAAGAATTTGGAAGTGGATGACCCGAAAATTGAATTGGGTGACCTCTCTTTCAAAAATTTTTATATCTTTAAGAAGTACCGCGAGGTCGCCGAGAAATCCATCCGCAATTATCTGGAGTATTTCGCTACTAACAAGCCGATATCTCCGGAAACAGAAAATATCGACAGGCTGGTGAAGTGGTACCAGACGGACAACGAGACGAGGATACGCTATATGACATGGCAAGAAGAAATTGACATCGCCGTAGATCAGGAACGCCAGCGTGCTGATGAAATCCAGAAACTGGCTGATGCGGAAAAGGCTCGTGCAGACAGCGCGGAACTTCGCCTTTCGGAAGCTGAACAGCGTGCTGCCAAGTACGAAAAGATGCTCCGGGACCTCGGAAAACTGCCGTAATCGAACTTTTCAGGGCCCGTTCCTAGCGAACGGGCCTCTTTTTATTACATTTACCCCCAGTGGAGAAAAAAGAGACTCACAACCTGCGGAAGCATTCCGCGGGCATGTCTAAGGGTTTCCGCCTCGTATGCGGAGCGGTATTTTTTGTTGCCCTTACCGCTCTCTCCGGCTGCCTCGATATCCCCGACGACCCGAACGAGAGCCTGTATGTCGAACGGGTAGACATATTCCTGTTCCAGGACGGCACCCCGGATTCCACGCTCCTCAAGATACGACCGAACGATTCGGCAGTCGTAAGGGCGACAACCTACCCGAGGCAGTTCAAGAACAACCTCACGTTCCACTGGCTATACTGCAAAGGCGATTCGGCCACCATTATCGGCGACAGCGCAGAATACACCATTCCGGCCAGTCCGGAAGCTTCCGACATCCCCAACGCACTCGAGGTTTTTGACGAGGTCGGGAACAAGATTAGCAAGGATTTCGTGATCAACGTGAACATGGCCCCCAAGCTCTACACCGAGACTATCCCGGCCAACGGCGACACGCTCTACGGCAACAGGCACACGTCCATCCAGTTCAAGTGGAAATCCTACGACTACGATTCCTTCGACGAGAACAAGCTGCAGCATACGCTTATCATTGACGGCGTGGAATACCCAGTCAGCCGACTCACCGAGATTGTTCAGTCGGGCTTTACCGAGGGCGTGCACACGTTCCAGATCATAGTGCAGGATTCCTTCGGCGACGCGGACACGCTCGCGCCACGCAGTTTCTACATACTCGATACGCTCGGGGGCACCCTATGAAACTCGCCCTCCGTGCATTCCTCATAGCAGCACTCGCGGCCACTCTCGTGAGCCAGTTTTCGGCATGCAGCAACGGCGACGACTACCTCTACGACGAGGAACAGTCCACGTTCATCGAGGTTTCCGCCGAGATGGCGTACTCTTTCGACTCAAACAGCGTCCGGATGAAGTCCGATACGCTCACCCCCGCCGACACACTCATATTCATCGCGAGCATTCTCCCCTCCAAGTCCATCAAGATCAAGCGCTACCTCTGGACCATCGACGGAGAGGCTTTCTCCTACGATTTCAGCTTCCGCAAGAACATCGAAAAGCCGGGACTGCACAAGGTCGCATTTTACCTCGAAACCTACCTGGGCGACACGCTCTCCGACACCCTTACGTTGCAGGTCTCGAACCTGCCCATTCTCGACAAGAACAAGTTCATCCCGGCACAGCACTCGCAGGGTATCCCTACATCGGGCGGCATCTCGTTTGCCTGGAGCGCTCACGATCCGGACTCCATTGCAAGCCTGCACCACCACTTTATCATTGACGGGATAATCGATACGATTGTCTCAGAGTGCGCCTACACCTACTGGGGAGAACTCCCCCCGCTTGAGCACCTGCACTGGAGCGTGCAGGCAATAAACGAGTTCGGTTTTGTATCGCGCGAAACACTGCATGGAGACTTCTTCACGCGAGGCGGCATCGACGAGGCGGGAATCACGGGAGCGGTCACCACAAGCACAGCCGCAAGTGGAACAGGCGTATTCAAGTTCAACGTGAACGTTGCCATACTGGATACCCTCGGGGATGTCGTTTTCTCGAAAGACATCGCCGGCAATAGCCAGAGTGTCCAGAATTTCGCCATATCGCCCTTAAGTGTCGGGAAATACAGGGTCGCGTTCCATGTTCCGGAATATCCCGACATCACCAGCGACACGCTCAACGTAACGTTACGTGCAGGCGAAGTCCTGGACCTCGACACGCTCATACTGCGCGATACCACACCGCCACGCATCGCGGTGCTTGTCGCGGGCAACGCCCTTGCAGACCCCGACACGCTCGACTACAGCGACACGCTCAAATTCCTCGTACAGGATGCCGGCACTCCCGCCCGCCACATGACCATTTCCGCATACCTGGAATCGACACTCCTCAACGAGACTTCGCTGTCGGGCGACACATTTACCGTAGTCCTCCCCGCAACGGCGCGCACGTGGAACAGGCGGCTACTCGATATCGTCGCCACCGATGCAAGTAGGAACAAGGCCACGCGAACCTACCCCATCGAAGGGGCCGAATCCTGGCTCCTGACAAACCCCGACCCGACCGTAATCACGGGCGATTCCATACGCCTGTACATTGTCGACAACAACCATTACGGATTCAAGCCCGACACGTTCTACTTCGACATGGGCAATAAAGTCATCGTCCATTCTGCAGACGGGCTCCCGCTATACTCGCAGACATTCCTAAAACTGGAATTTAACGAAGGGGACAACATCATCCGGAGCGGAATCCGCTACACGAACGGGATAACGCAATGGAAGCGCTGGACACTCAGGCGCGAAAGAACGACCGGAGGCACGCCATGAAGCGAATAGTCTCCGCCCTTTCTATACTTGCGACCATGGTGGCCATCCTCGCCTGCGGGGATTCCTACCTCATAGAGGACGGTGACCAGCCGACACTCGGGCAGCACATATTCGTGCTCCCCGACCGCTATGCCGGGCAGCCCTATAACTACGATTCCCCCGCAACCACGGTCTATCTCGACACGAATCAAACCGTCAGGTTCTGGGCATCATATTCCCTCGACGGGCGCTACATTCCCTCGGATTCCTCCGACGACCTGTTCCTGAGCCACAGCTGGACTATCGAAGGCGAGAACTTCAACATCTCGCCGCTGCGCTACCGGTTCCTAACCCCCGGATTCCGGCGCGGAATACTCGAAACCATAGACCTGCTGAATGACACCCTGCGCGATACCGTAAATATCTACGTAAACACCCCCGTCTCCATAGGCATCCTCGCACCCGTCAACGGGTTCAACCAGGTGAATCCCGGCCCGAACAGCAGTGTAAAGCTGCGGTGGACCCTCGCCGGGCTCGATCCCTGGGAAAAATCGAAATGCTATGTGTACGCAGCATACAATAAAGAAGACGTGTGGAACAACGCTCTCGGAAGTGTAAACTGCAGCGAGGGCTCTACGCTCAGCGGAAATTTCCTGGGCGACTCCCTCACCCGTTACATCACGAATCACCCCGAAAGTGACACGTCCGTCACCATATACTGGGGCGTAAGGGCAATCTTCTTCACCGAAGACGGCTTTGAGGAGCAGGACTCCACCGACATATACCACTTTTCCACCCTTTTCATGCATAATGACTCGGCGACAATACGCATCCCCGTGGTATACGACAACCTGCGGAACGGGAATGTCCACACCAAGCTGCTCATCACCAATAGCGACGGCGACACGCTCGACTACCAGGATTCAAAGACTAGCCCTACGGTTTTCACCTCCAGGGTCGCCGCACAGACAAACATCCGTATTCATGTTTTCGACATCCTTAAAACAGAATTCGAATCGAGCGACATTACGGCAAGCACGATTTCCGGGACAATGACCGTCGTGGACACCATCCACATGCAAGACCATATCCAGCCGCAGGTCGCCCTGCTCCAAAAGGCTTTCCCCTTCAACGACAGCATCACCTTCTATGCGCTCGACAAGGGTGCAGGCATAAACCCCAACCGCATACACGTCACCGTAGATTCTGACTCCGTTGAATTCAATTACGACGAGCCGTTCATCAAATTCAAGAGCCGGTGCATCGTCGGGTGCGCAATCCGCATATCGCTCGAGGACAACGCACGCAACATAAACCCCAAAGTGTTCTGGGAAACAAGAGCCAGCCAGGGGTACCTCGACTCGCTCTATATCAGCGGGCCGTATTCCGAACTTACGGGAGGCAAATGATGTCGAAGTTCCTCCCGCTTTTCGCGCTTGTCCTTACACTCGCCTCATTCGCATTCTCGGAAGAGGCACACAGGTACCTGCACATCTCTACGAACCCCTCGTATGCGGACGCCTACGTGAATACCTCGCACAGGAACTTCGCCGCAAACCCCGACGCAAGCCTCCCCGGCTTCATAGAAATCCCTGCCGACGAGCACTCCGTTCTCGTGACAATCTTCAAGCCGGGCTACAGGGACACGACCATCAACGTGACGCTTGCCGAAAACGACACGTCGTACCTGATCGTATCCCTTGCACCGAGTTACGATGATGTATACCTCGAACGCCAGCAGAAGGCACTTTCGCACCGCACACGCCGTAACATCGGGTTCAAGCTCGCCATTGCATCGGGCGTGCCCCTTATCGCAAGCGGCATAGCGGCACTCGTCGCCGAATACAACATCGACAAGGCTGACGAAAAGAAGGCGCTTATCGAAAAGAGCTTAATCCGGGAGGGCGACGAGTACGCCCACAACCTGGAAAGTTATAGCGAGCACCGCGACAACGCGGAATCGGCCAAGAAATTTTCTGTAGGTACACTTATTGCGGGGGCGGTCCTCCTCGGTTTTGGAATAGTCCTTTCGTTCTAGCGGGTAAAACATGAGCAGCACCATGAAAAAAGTTATCCTCCTCCTAGCGGCAAGCCTTATGGCACACGCCTTTGCGGAAGACCCGCAGGGCAAGCAGGTTATGGTCGAGCTTGTCTCGGGCACAAAGCAGAAGGCTCAGTTCCTCGGCATCGAGAACGATACCGTGAGTCTCGGCGGCTACATCAAGAACGAATTCACCGTGCTGAAGTTCCCGAAGAGCCAGTTCAAGAGCATTCTCGATTCCCTCGGGAACAATATCCTTGCGGCCCCGAGCCAAGACACGCCCGCAGTTCAGGCCGCTCAGGATTCCGCGCAGGAATACGAGCCGGTAGACCCGAACGCCCCCGGGTTCGTAGGTGAGGAAACCGGCACCGAACAGGTCGCAGAAGCAAACCCCGAGCCACCCGCAGGCGAGTACATTCCAGACAAAGTATTCATCGGGTACGAATCCGACGGTATAGATTCCAGCAAGGGAGCGCTCCTTACGGCATTGACCTTCGAGATCATGCAAGAAATCGACCCGCGGTTCGGCATGCGCGGGTACAGCGCCACCCCGCAATGTAACGACCGTGCCTGCGTGCAGGATTACTGGAAAACGTACGGCGTGAAGGATATCTACTTCGGGAAGATTTCACGAGCACAGCACCCGGATTCCGCGAACGTGGAAATCACGCGCGTGCTTTACGAGGAGGAACTCCCCACCATATCCAAGGAGCAGGTCACCCTCTCGCTCGACTCCCTGTTGCAGGATGCCGTCAAGGACGGCTCGCTCGTGAACCTCGTCAAGAAGGCAGCCGGATTCCCCATCCCCTCCAAGCGCAAGCGCAGCTACATCCACGTGGAAACGGATCCGGAATCCGCCACCATCTCGCGCCCCGAGAAAGATGCGATATGCAAGTCTCCCTGTACCTTCGCGGTTACAGATACCGGCAAGATCGAGATAAACGCGTACTGGAACGTCGATAAGCACCTGTGGGGCGCACAGACATTCGTGCGTCCGCTCCCCGGCGACACGGTGAAGGTCTCACTCAAGCTGAAGCGCGTGATTCCCGAAATCAAGATTGTATCCAACCCCGTCGGCGCAGAAATTTTCCCGGGCACCGAAGAGATTACCCGTGACAGCAAGTCCATCGGCACCACGCCGAAAATCATCTCGCTCACCAACCCGGGCATGACACACCTGCGCCTCCGCAGGGAAGGCTACCGCGATACGCTCGTAAACTTTTATGTGGCTCCCGTCTCTGAAATCAATCTCGACATCTCGATGGAGCACCTCACCGACTTCGAGGAAATCAGGAAGCAGGAGGAATGGGCGAAGCAGCGTAGGATCTCGTTTATCGGCAAGGCGATGATGGGGTCCTCTATCGCACCGGTCCTCGCGGGTGCACTCCTACTGTACCTCGCCCAGCAAAACTACGACGACGCAGACGACATCAAGGCCGAACTCAAGATGCCTAGCGCCGCGAAAGGCGAGAACTACAACAGGAAAAAGCAGAAGAACAAGGACCTCGTGGATACCGGCGACCGCTACAGCATCATAGGCGGAAGCCTTATCGGAGCAGGTATAGCCGTATTCGGGCTGGGCCTGTTCCTCACATTCTAGCAAAAACCGCAAAAAACACCTTAAAATCGTGAAAAACGGGCTGTTTGGGGCAACCAGACGCCCGTTTTGCGTATACAAAAACTAAATTTAGTGACGATGCGTAAACTACTTATATCATTCCTGCTTTTGACCGCAGCGGTCTATGCAGCAGACTTCGAGCGTTCCAATTGGCGCGCCCAGATTTACCTGCAGGCAGAACCTGCCTTTATCCACTTTGAATCCGAAGAACCGCAACTGCTGAAAGAGCCTATCGACAAGGAACTCCTCACCGTCCCCGTGAGCGTCGGCTTCCTGTTCAACCCGTTCTTTACGCCCCTCTTCAAGGCCGATATCCCGTTTACCTTCTGGCTCGGTGCCGAAGTCAACTCCATCCAGTTCCGTGAAATTGCAAGCGACCCCGCCTACTGGGGTGTCGACGACAACGGCAAGCGTGTCGAAGACGAAAAGCACGACCTTTCTGAAGCCGGCGAAGGCCGCACACTCTCCTTCCGCGCATACGCCCCGTCCGTAGTCGGCGGTTTTGCCTTTAACCTCGGCGGTGACTTTGACCTGCGCGTGCTCGGCGGTTACGGTTTCCACTTCTTTACCTTCGTGGACAACTACTCCACCAGTACCAAGGACCACACCGAGATGCTCCCGACGGCGTTCGTTTCTGGCGCTCTCGAATACCGCATCACCGAAATCTTCCAGGATGTGGACATGAAGATCGGCATCAACGTGCGCAAGGAATTCCTGCCGTACGAAGACATGATGGCGACCTACCCCTACAAGTACGACAAGGAAAACCCGACCCCCTCCTCCGGTTACTCGGGAATCAACTTTGCGAAAGTATCCTACAAGTGGCCCGTACGCGTGGGCCTCGAACTCTCGTTCGACTTCGGGCGTGAAAGCCGCCGCGACCGCGCTATGCGCTTTACCCTGCGCGACCGCGACCAGGTGCTACGCGACAACAGCGAGGTCAAGGACACCCTGAGCGACTGGGACTGCATGGCCATCGAGCGTGACTACCGATTCTTCCTCGACGAGAACGGCGAACTGCCCGACATGAGCGACGCCTACACCAAGACCCAGTTCTCCGACGTGCTGGAAAGCTTCCTCGCCTTCTGCCACCCGGCAGACCTCGCCACGAAGGAAAAGCTCTATGCAAGCCTCGACAGCGGCAAGATTGAACTGAAGGAATACCAGGTACGCCAGGAAGATTCCCGCTTTGACCAGGTCATGGCGAGCAACGACCCCGAAATGCTCGAGATGTTCCTGCAGTACTACCCCGACTCTCCGCGCCGCGGCGAAGTTGAAGCCAAGATCCGCACTCTCAGCGAGTACCACAAGTTCCGCGAGATCCAGGCGCAGAACACCTTCAAGGCTTACCTCTCTTACCTGAACGACAACCCCAACGGGGCATTTAGGGACGAGGCCGAAGCAGGCATCTTTGAACTGGTGAAGAACAGCAATCGCCTGAAGGACTACGAAATCTACCTCAAGCGCTTCCCGAACGGCAAGTACGTCGAAGAAGCGAAGGCCGCCCTCAAGGCAGCCAACGGGAGCGCACCTTCCGTCATGGAATACCAGGCTCCGGAATACGTCGAACCGCCTGCACCGGAACCGGCGGTCGAGGAACCCGAAGAGGAAGAAGAGGAAGAAGAGGTCAAGCCGACTCCGAAGAGCAAGAAGGCTAAGGCCAAGGCCAAGAAGGCCGCAAGCAAGAAGAAAGCCAAGTCCAAGAAGAGAAGATAGGCCTTGAAAAAATTCGCCCTACTAGCACTCCTTGTCGCAGGCATGAGCCTTGCGGCATTTGCACAAGTTGATTCTACCGTATCGCCCGCCCAGGTCGAAGCCGTTGCAGAAGCGACCGCAGACAGCACCCCGAAGACCGGCATCTACGACCAGGTCATTGACTGGTACAACGCGAACCTGAACTACGGGACCATCGCACTCCTGATGGCGGTCGAAAGCTCGTTCATCCCCTTCCCGTCCGAACTGGTGGTGCCGCCCGCAGCATACAAGGCAATGCAGCCCGAGTCGGGTCTGAACATTATCTTCATCGTGATATTTGCAACCATCGGGGCACTCGCGGGCGCGTTCATCAACTACTTCCTCGCGAAACTCCTCGGTCGCCCAATTGTGTACAAATTCGCAGACAGCCGTCTGGGGCATTTTCTGTTGCTCGACTCGGGCAAAGTGACAAACGCCGAGAGGTTCTTCCTCGAGCACGGTGCAATCTCCACGCTCGTCGGCAGGCTCATCCCGGCAATCCGCCAGCTGATTTCTATCCCGGCGGGGCTTTCCAAAATGAAGCTCTGGGCATTCGCGCTCTACACCGCCATCGGTGCCACCTTCTGGAATATCATCCTCGCCATCCTCGGGTACATCGCCCACGGGCAGAAGGATATGATCCAGCAGTACAGCCACGAACTTTCCATCGGGCTTGTGGGGCTCGGCGTATTGTTTATCGGCTACATGACCTGGTGTGCTTTAAAGCCGAAGAAGTAACTAGAAGTCGCAGTTCTTGACGCAGCGATTCTTCTCGAAAATCGCCTCGAACGTTTTCACGCCCTTGGTAAACCTGCGGTACGGCCCGTTGCGGAGCCCGTGCTCAAAAGTCATCTCTTCCTTGAGGGCGCCGAGTTCATCGTATATCTTTGCAATGCCGTGAATCTGGCCCTGCACGTAGGGCAGTTCGCGCACGACAAGCCCGCGTTCGCCCCATACTTCGCTCACGCCATCGAGAACGCCCGCCTTGTAGACCTCGCGGGACTTCTTGATTCCATTCTCGTAGAATTCCATGCTGGCTCCGTCCTCGATTCCATCCTTGTATCCGATGGTCTGCCAGACCTTGCCGCTTTCGTAGTAACTTTTGAATTCGCCATCGAGCTTGCCGTTCTTGTACGGAGCCTCGACTGCCACGTTCCCATTGGGGTGGTACGTGTAGGCGATTCCCTCGCGGATGTCCGTCCCCTTCTGCACCGTATACAGGCGGGCGAGCGTCCCGTCGTCAAGTGTGGTGCGAATGGTATCGAGTTCTACTCCGCTCTGCGGAGCAGTCTTCTTGGGTTCCGCCTTTTTAGGAGCGGCCTTCGAAGGCACTGCGAGGGCGTTGAGAAAACCGCAACACAGGAGTATAACGAAAATTTCTTTTTTCATCACATATAAATGTAGTTTTATCGGCGAGAATTATGTATTTTGCAGTTGCATATGCGTATTACATTTTTGAATCCTCCGTTCCATCCGATGTTCAGTCGCGAGTCGCGCAGTCCGTGCGTGACCAAATCAAGCACACTTTACTGGCCCATGTTCCTGAGCTATGCCGCAGGTACGGTCGAGGCCGATGGTAACGAGATTCAGCTCATCGACAGCCCGGCCATGGAGCTGGACCTTCCGAAGACCTTGGAAGGCATCAAGAAGTTTGACCCGGCACTGGTCGTCTGCAGCACGAGTACGCCGAGCATCTTGAACGACCTCAAGGTGGTGCACGCCATCAAGGAGACGCTCCCCGGCACGAAGGTCGCCATCATGGGAACGCACGCCACAGCCGAGCCGCTAGAATCCATGGAGATGGAACCGAGCCTCGATTTCGTGATTATCGGCGAGGCGGACTACACCGCGAGGAACCTCGTGCGTTACCTGCGCGGCGACATTAAAGAAGTTTCTAGCATTGCGGGCCTCGCCTTCCGCAAGGCGGACGGCACGACCGACTTCCAGCCCGAAGGCCCGAAGATCGAGAACCTCGACGAACTCCCGTGGGTCTCGAAGGTCTACCGCAAGCACCTGTATAGTTGCTACAAGAAGTATTTCTACGGAGCGAACCTGAACCCGCTGATTGTCATTTTGAGCGGGCGCGGTTGCCCGAACCGCTGCAGTTACTGCGTGATTCCGCAGACGCTCAACGGCCACAAGTTCCGCCGCCGTACGCCGAAGGACGTGGTCGACGAACTGCAGTACATCAAGGACAATTTCGAGGACCTGGGTGAAGTCTTCTTCGAAGATGACACGTTCACCGCAAGCCACGAGCACGTCCGCGAGATCTGCAACCTGATCCTGGAACGCGGCCTCAAGATTACGTGGAGCTGCAACGCCCGCGCCGATGTGCCGTTCGACCTCTTGAAGCTCATGAAGAAGGCGGGCGGCCGCGAGATGTGCGTCGGTTTTGAAAGTGCAAGCCCCGTGGTTCTCGAGAACATCCACAAGGGCGTGAAGAATACCGACAAGGCCATCGAGTTCACGAAGAACGCCCGCAAGGCAGGCCTGCTGGTGCACGGCTGCTTCATGGTGGGTAACCCCGGCGACACCCCGGAAACACTTCGCATGACGCTCGACTACGCCAAGAAGTTGAACCCCAACACGGCGCAGTTCTACCCCATCATGGCCTACCCCGGTACCGAAGCGTACAAGGAAGCCTTGGAAAGCGGCGCATTACAGACAAAGGATTACAACCAGTGGCTTGACAAGGACGGGTTCCACCGCACGACTATCCAGCGCGGCGAACTCACCAGCCAGGCACTCGTCGACTTCTGCGACAAGGCCCGCCGTGAATTCTACCTGCGTCCGAGCTACATATTCCGCCAGGGAATCATGGCTATCAAGAACCCGCGCGAACGCTACCGCGTATTCCGCGGATTCGGCACGCTCGTGAAGCACCTGTTCCGCAAGCACGGAGAGCTCGCCCCTGTGGCACGCCATGCCCCGACCGTGAAGGAATAGTTAACCTTTTTTAGACATTTACTACTATTATACATACTATGAGTGAAAATTGTCTTTTCTGCAAAATCATCAAGGGTGAAATCCCTTCCAAGAAAATTTACGAAGACGACGACGTGTTCGCCTTCTACGACATCGCCCCGCAGGCCCCCGTGCACTTCCTGGTGGTGCCGAAGCGCCACATTTCCACCATCATGGACATGAAGCCCGAAGATTGCGAACTGGTGGGCAAGATGCTCTA
>JAGAAW010000087.1 GCA_017615055.1 Fibrobacter sp. | reverse complement strand
TGACCGTATCATCCCGGCTCGCTTCCTCAAGTGCGTGACCTTCGAAGGCCTCGGCGACAACGCCTTTGCCGACGATATCGCCGGTCTCGCCGCTCAGGGCAAGGTTCACCCGTTCCGTGATCCGGCCTACAAGAACGGCTCCATCCTCGTTTCTAACCAGAACTTCGGTTGCGGCTCCAGCCGTGAACACGCTCCGCAGGCCCTAAAGCGCTGGGGCATCCGTGCCATCATCGCCGAAAGCTACTCCGAAATCTTCTTCGGTAACTGCGTTGCTATTGGCGTGCCCTGCTACAAGGTGAGCCACGAAGTGGCCGACAAGATTCTCGCTTGGATCGAAGCACACCCGAGCGAAGAACTCGTGACGAGCACCGAAAGCCGTACGCTCAAGATGGGTGACGAAACCATCGAGCTCACGCTCGCCGACGGTCCGCGCGGTCAGTTCCTCGACGGTTCCTGGCACGCACGTTCCGCCCTCATGGCCAACGCCGACAAGGTGCAGGAACTCGCCAGCAAGCTGCCGTATATGCAGTTTTTGAAGTGACACGAAGTGTCATCCTGAGCGAAGGGCGCCAGCCCGAAGTCGAAGGATCCAGACCAGCATTACAAAGCGTCCAGGTCAAAAGCCTGGACGTTTTTCTTTTGCATCATAATATTTTATATTCAATAAAGCTTACTCTAAAAAACAATCATTCGACAAACGATATATATGAACATTCGCTTCTACATTATTGTTCTACTATTTTGCACAATTCTTATTTCGTGCAAGAACCAGAATGATGAAAATACGGATTCTTTTTGCCGAATTGAAAATTTAGGCCAGTATTACAACGGCATTTCCTTTAATCTAAACATGTCACTGGACAAGGAATGCTATGACGTTGATGCAGTTTCATCCGGAATGCGAACCATCATTCCCTTTTGGATAGAAACCATTGAAGACACCCTTTTATTAAAAAAGCACCCATTTTGGGGAAAAATCGTTTCTGATTCTTGCTTGAAAGATAACGATTGCCCAGAACAGTCTATAATTTCTGCAGCAAGAATGACACGAACAAATCTCAAAAATTCTGATTACAAATGGTTCGTAGAATGGATTGATTCATCCAAAATTGAAGAAGGAAGTCTATTCCCCAAAGGAACAAAAAAGGAGGTCTTCAATTCGTTACAACACAAATGTCTAAAGATAGTGATACCTTGTTTTGACAAGAACTCGTCCCGAAACACAGTCTTTAATATTTCTACTCGCGACTTTGGTGTCACTTGTTCTTCATGTAATGAATAATCCTATGAAACAAACCATCCTCCTACTTTTACTAACATTTCTTTTGTTCTCTTGCTCATCGGAAAAGGAATCCCCCAAAACCATGCTCACCTCACCCATCGACAACATTCTCGTAGAAAAGGCAAAGCGCCAAATGCACTTGCGCAACGGTGATAAAGTTGTCAAGACGTACAGAATTTCATTGGGCAAGAATCCGGTCGGAGCGAAGGTCAAGTCCGGTGACAACAAGACGCCCGAAGGTGAGTACACCATCGAACGTCACAACACCAAAAGCATTTTTCATCTATCGCTGAGGATTTCGTACCCGAATGCGGAACAGATTAAGGCCGCGAAAGAAGGCAACTACGAGCCCGGCGGCGACATCATGATTCACGGCTACCCGAACAAAGTCCCAGCATTCCTCTTTAAATTCTGGCACAAGTGGAAAGACTGGACCGCCGGCTGCATCGCCGTCACGAACGACGAAATCGAAGAAATTTACGATGCCGTCAAGGACGGCACGCCGATAAACATTCTGCCATAGCGTCCGGACATTTCTTTTCTATATTATAACCATGCAAAGACTTGCGCACATAATCCTTGCCCTCGGCCTTTTGATGATTCCCGCAAAGACGTTTGCGTCGGACTTCTTTGTATATCCCCATGGCATTTCCGTTGGAGCCGGTTCGGACATGCTATCCGTAGCATTCGACTGGACAACCTCATATTCCCGAATCATCAAACGCACCAATGACAAGTTGATAACACACGATTTTTGGTGGGCAGTCAGGACACGCTACTTTTACGATTCTGATGAAGAACAATCGTGTATTTTCTTACAGCCAAACGTGCACTACTTATTAAAAATCTTCATCCTCGATTTGGCGTTAGGGCCAGAAATAGGATGGAAGGAAGATACCGGTTTTGACTACGGAGGGTCAGCACGAATAGGATTATTGAGTATCGCCTATATTGAATTCGGATATTTGTTCAATTCAGAAAAACCATACGTCCAATTCCTACTCAATGCGCCAATAGGCCCCCTCTTTAGCTTATTTATGCCGTAACGAGCCTTTCCCCCTACCCCATATACTTTGACTTATACCCGTGGTTTTCCTTGGGGCGGAGGTCGTTGGGGTACATCACGTCGGTGTAGATGTCCTCCTGCAGTTGCTTCACGAGCTTGTACACTTCTGCGTAATCGGCAACACTGTCGATAGAAATACCCGCATTGGTAGAAGTCCTACGTCCGTTCATCGTTGCGGGATTGGCCTGCGCAGAGGTCGTGATGATGTCGCCCACGCCAAACCACTGGTCAAAAATGCCGCGGTGCAGGTCCACGTGCGAAAGTTCCGCGAACGGCTTTGACTTGTATGTCCTGGCGAAAATGCCACCGGAGGCATAGATAGCCTTGTCCGTGACAATGTAGGCCGTATTACGGTACCGCCGGAACGAGAGCAGCGCCCCGCCCAAGTAGAGCCAGACCGGCATCAGGTGGAGCAGCATGAAGGGCACCATGAAGAATGCCATGTTTTCCGACTTGTCAGCCGAAAATGCAGCCCCAATAACGCCAAAATCGATAGCAGCCCAAATCGCCGCAAACGGGAGAAGCGGATTGAAGACGCATTCAAAGATGAAGCACGTCTTGTCCGGCTTACCGACATAAAGGATCTTTTCGTCCTTCCCTATCAAAAGCGTCAGTTCATTGTCCATAAACCGCTCCCTGCAAGAAATTAAATGACCTTCATCATCAATATAAACAATTTTCCGCAAGATTACCTTTATCGCCTTAAAAAAGGTATTTTTAGAGAACCATGTTCCGGTACATTTTGACATCAGCGATCCTTCTCGTAGCACTCGCGGGTGCCACGTCGCAGGAGGAACT
This sequence comes from Fibrobacter sp., assembly GCA_017615055.1. Classification (GTDB taxonomy): domain Bacteria; phylum Fibrobacterota; class Fibrobacteria; order Fibrobacterales; family Fibrobacteraceae; genus Fibrobacter. The sequence goes on along the minus strand of JAGAAW010000087.1, from coordinate 5,214 downwards.
CTATTACCAGGCGCTGAAGGCAGAAGAGGCCGAGGACATTGCCCGTGCCTTGAGCCTGTTCAAGGCTGCCGTAGCGGAACCCGGGCCCTACACCGAAGAAATTCAGCGCGTCGTGGGGTTGCAACTTCTCGTGGAAGCCGAACATTTTCGGCGTATTCATCGGCATGGACCAATTCTACAGGGCCTACATAGTCCCGAAAAGAAAGAAGAACAGGGAATTCACCGACACCAAGCGGATAATATTCTCGCAACTGAAGGCCGGTGTCAGTTGGGACATCTAAACCAGCAGGGACATCAATTATCGCGGATATACAAAAAGGGCGCGGAAACCCGTGCCCTGGTGGTTGATTAGGATTTTTTTGACAGCTTAGGAATGACCCTTGACCCTATTGGCCTTGCGGGCCTCCTTTTCGGCCTTCTTGGCTTCCTTGCGTTCGGCACGGGCAGCGGCACGTTCGTCCTTCAGGGCCTTCATCTCGGCCTTGTGCTCGGCAATCTCGGCCTTCTTGGCCTCCTTGCGTTCAGCACGGGCGGCAGCACGCTCTTCCTTCAATGCCTTCATCTCGGCCCTGTGCTCGGCAATTTCAGCCTTCTTGGCATCCTTGCGTTCAAAGCGTTCCTTGGCACGGTCGGCTCTGGGGTCAACCTTTTCAGGAGCGACAGTTTCCTGAGCAACGACGTCATCCGAAGCCGGGACGGCTTCTTCCTGGGCGAAGGTCGCGGTAGCGAAGATGCCCATCATGGACAGTGCCAGTACGGGAATCATTTTGGTTTTCATTTTACACCTCATACGTGAATGTTGTTTGCCCATATTATTGCAAAAAGCATGCAAAACTCGTATTCACCCATGAAAATACATATTTTCAGCGCAAAAACGCCATTTTTTTTCAAGAACAAAAAAATTCCCCGCAAAAAAGCGGGAAATAATTGACCAGTGGGAAAAAATATCCCAATTAGCCGAGACGCTTGTTTACTTCGTCCCAGTTGACGATGCTCCACAGCGCCTTGAGGTAGTCCGGACGGCGGTTGCGGTAGTCGATGTAGTAGGCATGTTCCCACACGTCGAACGTGAGGAGCGGCTTGAGACCCTTGGTGAGCGGGTTCTGGGCGTTGCCTTCCTGCGTAATCACCAGTTTGCCCGATGCATCGGCGGAGAGCCAGACCCAGCCGGAACCGAAGAGACCAGCACCCTTCGCCTGGAATTCTTCCTGGAACTTCTCGAAGGAGCCGAAGTCGCGAGCGATGGCTTCCGCGATCTTGCCCGAGGGGGCGTTGTTTGCCTTCGGGGCAGCAAACTGCATAAAGTACATGGAATGGTTCAGGAACTGGCCCGCATTGTTGAACACGCCGCCTTCGGCAGTCTTCACGATTTCTTCGAGGGACTTGCCTTCGAAGGCGCTGCCCGGGAGTGCTGCGTTCAGGTTGTTGAGGTAAGTCTGCAGGTGCTTTCCGTAGTGGAACTCGATGGTCTCCGCGCTCAGTGCCGGGGCCAGGTCTGCGCCCGCATACGGGAGAGCGGGCATTTCAAATTTTCCGTTTTTCTGTTCTGTCATTGTGTCTCCTTGGTTAAAACCGATTGTGTCATTCTGAGCGGAACGAAGTGGAGGCGAAGAATCTCTTTTCTTTAAGATCCTTCGACTTCGGCGTTTCACGCCTCCGCTCAGGATGACATTGTTAATTTCATTCTCGCGATGACGTTTTTAAATCGCGCTTTCAATAAATTCCTTTCTAAACGTGCCGTTGCCGAGCAGGATGTCGATGGGCAGCTTTTTGAATTCGTACTCGTAGGGTGGCTGCTTCCAGGCGAAATCGTTCGGGTATTCGTTGAAGATGTACTGCAACAGCTTTACCGCCATGTCGAAACTGCGGAACTTGTCGCGGTCTAACACGTGTATCTGCGCGCCCCCGCAAATCTGCCCCGCACCCTTGTGGAACGTGGGCTGGAAGTAGTTCTCACGGAAGTACACACCGGGCAATTTCAATCCGTTCATGTACTTGCAAAGCTTGACGGCATCGATAAACGGCGCACCGAAAATCTCGAACGGGCGCGTGGTACCGCGGCCTTCGCTCACGTTAGTCGCCTCGAACAGGCACATGCCGGGGTACACAATCGCAGTGTCGAGCGTAGGCATGTTCGGGCTCGGCAAAATCCACGGAAGCCCCGTCTGGTCGTACCACATCTTCTTGTCGTAGCCTTCCATCTCAAGCACGTAGAGTTCGCACTTGGGGAAGCGTTCTTCCTTGAACTGCACCGCAAGTTCGCCGATGGTCTTCGCATGGCGCGTGCGGATGCTGTGCAGGCCCACAAAACTCGTGTAGTTCAGGTCCAGCACCGGGCCTTCCTCGTCCACGCAGTTGATGGGGTTCGGGCGGTCCACCACAATCACGGGGATTCCCGCCTTTTCGCAGGCTTTCATACAAAGGAACAGCGTCCAGATGAAAGTGTAGTAGCGGGCGCCAACGTCCTGCAGGTCCACAAGCATCATGTCCACGTGGCTGAGCATCTCGGGCGTGGGTTCACGGTGTTCGCCGTACAGGCTATAGACGGGAATGCCCAGTTCGGGGTCGGTGTAGCCTTCCCATTCGATCATGTTGTCCTGGGTATGCCCCTTGATGCCGTGCTGCGGGCCAAAAAGCGCGGAAAGTTTGAACAGTTTACCGTCGTATTCCTTGAGGAGGTCGAGGGTGTAGTGCAGGTCCGGGAGGACCGATGCCGGGTGAAGGACCGCGCCAAGGCGCTTGCCCTTGAGATTTGCCGGGAAAGCCTTTTCAAAACGTGTAAGAGCGAGAGAAACCATAGTTACCAGTTTTTGGTCAATATTTGTTAGTTATTAACGAAAATATAAATATTTTGCCAAACATTATTCCAAAACGAAAAAAAATTCCAAAAATGGCACAAACTGACAAAATGAATTTTTTATTTTTAGGGATAGAAACAAAAAAAACAAATAGGATGTATTATGGCATATCTGAACAAAGTGATGCTTATCGGAAATATCGGCAAGGACCCTGAAATTCGTATGGGGCAGAACGGCGGACGCAAGCGCGTCTCGTTCTCGCTCGCCACCAGCCGCCGCTACCGCGACAACAACGGTGAACAGAAGGAACAGACGGACTGGCACAACATTGTGGGCTGGGGCAAGATTGCCGACATCGTCGAACAGCTCGGTATCCACAAAGGCATGAGCCTTTACGTGGAAGGCACCCTCACCAACCGCAGCTGGACCGACCAGAACGGCCAGAAGCGCTACGTGACCGAAGTGAACATGGACACCTTCCAGCTCCTCGGCCCCCGCGGCCAGGGTGGCGCACCCAGTTCCTCCTCCGGCAGTTCCTACAACCAGCAGAACAGCTACTCCCCTGCCCAGAGTTCGGGATCCGTATACGATGCGCCGATGCCCGAAGGCGAAGACGACCTGCCGTTCTAGTCGCGCAAGCCTATGAACCAGGACGTAGCCAATATTGCATTGATGTTCGTGCTCCCGCTCGGAGTGACGTTTATAACCATACTCCAGTCTGCGGCAGCCGAACGCAACACGCACAAGATTGCAGGCGCAATCCTCTCGCTGTTTATCATCGTAATGGATTGCCTGTTCTATTTCGCGAAGAACTCCTTCATCAGCTACAATGCCGATGGCGGTCTTCTTCTTGCGTTTGCAAGCCTTACGCTCTTCGGCATCCTGTACGTCATCCGTAGCGAGGAAACGCCCGCAAAGGTCGCGAACATCCTCTTTACGGTGTTCATGATCGCGGCTTTCGTAGGTATCGCCTACTGGGAACGCCCGACGCTCCTGGTCGCAAGCGAGTACACTCCGGCCGAAATCGCGGCCCAGAACGCGAAGTACCAGGACTACATCGCCTCGTTCCAGAACGGAGAAGGCGGCAAGTGGCAAGAGGCCCCGAAGGCCCCTGCGGCAAGGAACGGTGCAGTCAACGCACAGGCTAACGCTCCGGCGCAAAAATCGCCCATGTCCGAGGCTTCGCTCTCCAGGCTCGAGAAGTACATTACGGAATGCACGAAGGTCATCGACCGCATGAACGCCATCATGGCGAGCATCGAGAACTTCGGCACGCTCCCCGCCAACGTGAGCGAATCCGAGCGAGAAAAGAAGAGCCAGCAGGCGCTTGCCATCAACAACAACGCGACCGCGCTCAACAAGAAGACGCTCGGACTTTTCCACCCGCACGAATCGAGCGAGGCCCATTCCGAAATTATCCAGGCAAGCGAAAGCATTCGCCTTGCCGCCTATTCGCTGTACACCTACGCCCTGCAGGAAAACGCAGAGGAACAGGCCAACCAGTATAGGCAGTGCCGCAACCAGATTGCGCAGGCCAGGAACTACCTGGAACGCTTCTGGAAGGACATCGAGAACTTAAAATCAAACTACCAACCTCAACAAGAAGAATAATTAAAGGTTAACTATGATTCGCAACGTTGCCATCATGGGCGCAACCGGCGCCGTAGGCCAAGAAATCCTCTCCATCCTCGAGGAACGCAACTTCCCGCTGCAGAGCCTGAAGCTCCTCGCCTCCGAACGTAGCGCAGGCAAGGAATTCAAGTTCAAGGGCGAGACGCTCAAGTGCGAAGTCCTGAACAAGGACTCCTTCAAGGGTATCGACCTGGTGCTCAGCTCTGCCGGTGCGGCAATCTCCAAGGAATTCGCCCCGATCGCTGTCGAAAACGGTGCCGTGGTCGTGGACAACACCAGCCACTTCCGTATGGACCCGAACGTTCCGCTCGTCGTCCCCGAAGTGAACGCCGAAGACATCAAGCTCCACAAGGGCATCATCGCCAACCCGAACTGCACGACCATCATGATGGTTGTGGTGCTCAACCCGATCGAGAAGATCTCCCACATCAAGAAGATCCACATTTCTTCTTACCAGAGCGCTAGCGGCGCAGGTGCCGTTGCCATGGAAGAACTCAAGCAGCAGTACAAGGACATCCTCGAAACGGGTTCCACCACCCACATCAACAAGTTCCCGTTCCAGCTCGCGTACAACGTGATTCCGCAGATCGACAAGATGACGGAAAACGACTACACGAAGGAAGAAATGAAGATGTTCAACGAGACTCGCAAGATCATGCACTCCGACGTTCGTACGAGCGCTACCTGCGTGCGCGTGAGCTCTCTCCGTTCTCACTCTGAATCTGTGTGGTTCGAAACTGAACGTCCGGTTTCTGTCGAAGAAATCCGTAACGCTCTCAAGAAC
>JAGAAW010000086.1 GCA_017615055.1 Fibrobacter sp. | reverse complement strand
CTTGTATGCCACGATGGGTTCCGATATATAATACATCGGAACCTTAAACTAGCAATAAAAAAGCCTGTTGGTAAGAGGTCAAAAGTGAAAATTTTTGCCGATTTTTGCCCGAAAACGGCAAATCTTTTACATTTTCTTTCCAAATTGCTGATGATTTTACATAAAATGTAAAACAGCGATTTTCTTGATAGACTCGTCAAATTGCCTGACGAAAACAATCAAAAAATTCTGGAACGGATATATATTTTGCATATGAACTATTATTTTGCAATTTTATTCGTAATCCTGGCAGGTATTTTCTCTGCCTGCAGCAATGACACTGGCTACTCTTCCGAACCTCCGGACGAAGCGACTATAAAGCGCGGCGCCGATGTGGAAGCCATGATGAAGGTGATGAGTTCGGAAGCGAGCGTGTGCTTCTTTGTCGAGAACGTGGGGGAACAGACCTGCCCCATACAAGGCGGCGTAAACGGCTTCTTTAATGGCTGGGAAGATAGACACCATGTCGATACGGTTGCCGTACGGACCTGGGTGACGGATATCTATTATGGGCCGTTCTTTAAAAATGATACGGAGTGCGAACATTCCGACATAAAATTCTACTGGGATGGCGAACTGGCCGAGGTGTCGCGTGACAATCCACGTGAACTCCCTCTAGTCAAGGTTCCCGAAACCATCTATACGGAGGAACACGTGCTCTCTGTCAAGATGGATTCTGCAAAGTGTGCGGGCATTTCTCATGATATCCGTTTTGTTCCCGGTACACCGTATTCCTCCTATATGACGGGCAAAGACGTAATGGGGAGGAGTGACGTGGGTAACAGAAAGTGCTCGGATTTTCTATATCAAACTCTCTACCCAGTTTTCCCTATTACTGGAGAGTTTCTGACTTCGGCGGCGTATGGGGATAGCCTTCAGTCGGCGTGCTACCTGCACAAGGGCGCGGATTCCGTTAGGCTGAAGATTGAGTTTGAGAACAAGGGACTTTCATCACTTAATGCACCTTCACGTGCGCATGCATATTTGAAGGCGGGTGACCTAAATGCATTCATGAAGATGGATACTGTGGCGACACTGAAGTGCGCATTAGTTTATCAGGAAGGAATGGTCCCGGCGCAGGTTGACAACCTGGAGTACTCCGAAAAGGAGATAGTGTTCACGGAATGCCCCTGGCTTACGCTCGAAAGTGTATCCGTTGATGATTCGTTGCGCATTACGACGAGCGACCTTACGCCGCTATGGTTTTTCTATGGCTGGGTGAAGAACAACGGTACGTACACCTACTTTAAACTGGAACCGAATACGCGGCCGAGCAGCGCCTACTCGCTGGAAGAAATCTGCGGTGAGGGCTGCATAGAGACATTTGACTCGATTCAGGTTGTCGCTCATTTTAGAACCGCTCAGCCGATTGGCAGTGTAGAGGAAGATTCGATTTTCCCGACGTACCTTGAGGTGCCGCGGGATACCGCCATTATCGACTCGATGATAAGGGCCTTTACGGACGACGAGGGCAATATCCTCCGGGCATACAGGAGGCTCGATGCCAAGAGGATTGCTAATCCGCGGAATTAATATTATATTTCTGAAAAAAGGTAGCCTATGTCTATTGGTATTCCAGAAATAATCCTGATCGTTGTCGTCGTGCTCCTGCTCTTCGGCGCAAAGCGCATTCCTGAACTGGCCCGTTCGCTCGGCAAGGCCCAGAACGAGTACAAGAAGGCGAAGGAAGCGCTCAAGGAAGAGGCCGAGGACCTGCAGAAGACTGTCGAGAAGGCTGCCGAGGCCGAATCGGAAGAGAAGTAGGCCTCCTGTAGCGTTATGGAACAGGAAACGCTCGTCTCGCACCTGGAGGCGCTCCGCAAGGCGCTTATCCGTTCGTTCGTGGCGCTTGCCATCGGGATTGTCCCGCTGTTCCTTGCATCTCCCTATGTCCTGGATTGGTTCTGCGAGCAGATACGCTTGCAAGGTGGGGTAGCACTCCATTATTTTTCCCCGATGGAAGTTTTCCTGCTGCAACTGAAGGTTGCCGCGTTGCTGGACTGCGTGCTGTTCTCGCCGTACATCGCCTGGAACTTGTGGCAGTTCGTGCTCCCTGCGCTCTACGAGAAGGAAAAGCGTTTTGTCCGGTCGATTGCGGGCCTGACGAGTTTATTGTTTATCGCCGGCGTGGCGTTCTGCCTTATAGTGTGCTTCCCGCTGGTGGTGCAGTTCGGGATGAGTTTCGCGGGAGACTACCTGCAGCCTGTATTTGGAATCTCTAACATCGTGAGCCTTGCGCTCTGGCTATCGCTTGCGTTCGGGTGCATGTTCCAGTTCCCGCTGGTGACCTACGCGCTCATTCGCGGGGGCATCGTGAAATACGAGACGGTGTGCAACAAGCGTCCGTATGTGGTGGTAATAGTGCTCCTGCTCGCGGCTCTCCTTACTCCGCCCGATATCGTGAGTCAACTGATACTTGGCCTACCTACCTACCTGTTATTTGAACTTGGCTTGCTAGCCGCACGTTGCCACAAGTAAATGCGAAAATCCCTCGGATTTCTCCGAGGGATTTCTCTTTATGAGGTTAGGAGTGTGGAGTACTACTAGATGAAGAAGATTTAGTAAATAAAGAGCATCTCGCGGTACTTCGGCAGCGGCCACTTCTCGTCGGGCACGATGCTTTCGATCTTGTCCACGATGATGCGGAGGTTTGCCATGGCGTCGAGGATTGCCTCGTGCTTGTCGCCGAGAGCGGCTTCCATCTTGGCAACTGCCTCTTCGAGGGCCTTGAGCTTTTCACCGAGTTCACGAGCGTAGCCGTCCACAGCGTAGAAGCCCTGTGTCTTGGCCATCTCGTTGGTCTTGAGTGCGTTGCTGTAGGCGCAGAGCACCTGCGGGAGAACCACGTTCTTCGCGATGTCGAAAGCAATCTTGCCTTCGATGTGAATCTTCTTGTGGTAATCTTCCATGTTGACTTCGTAACGGGAGTCGAGTTCGCGCTTGTTGAACACGCCGTACTTCTCGAACAGGGCCACGTTTTCCTTCTTGGTGAGGGCCTGGAGGGCTTCCATGGTGGTGCGGATGTTCGGGAGGCCGCGCTTGGCTGCTTCTTCGACCCATTCGTCGGTGTAGCCGTTGCCGTTGAAGATGACCTTCTTGTGTTCCTTGATGATCGTCTGCAACAGCTTCTGCAGTTCTTCGT
>JAGAAW010000085.1 GCA_017615055.1 Fibrobacter sp. | reverse complement strand
GTCAATGTCAGGGACGAGGCCGTGGCGTGTATCGGAGCAGAAGATGCCGATAACGATGCAGGCTACTACTACATCATGTCGTCGAACGGAGTCAATGACGTGCGCAAGACCGTCTTCAAGAGACCTGTTCGTGAAAGCGATAACAACCGCTTCCGCTTCGGAATCCGCTGCGTCAAGGACTAGTGGATCTTAGAACTTGAACAGGGCGCCGAAGCGCATCTGTCCGTCGCGTACGCCATCGTTGTCACCCACGTCCATGATGGTCGCGAGGTCGAACTGCAGTACATCCGAAATCATGAAGCCGATACCGAAATCCGCTTCGTTACGCTTGCCCGTCTGGTCGTAGAGGTAGCCGAGGCGGAGCGCCACGGTGTTCGCGTAGATGAATTCGAGACCGGTGTTGAACACGCCCTGCAACAGGGAGTTCTTGAACCTCTCGAATCCGTGACCGCCACGTTCGGGGCGGAACAGCGACTTCCAGCTACTGATATAGAACGGCTCGGGGTCCCCCTTGTCGTCGTCGAAAACGACTTCGCGGTTGTAGTCTGCGGCGATGGTAAGCCTGTAGTCGGCAAGCGAGAGAATCTCGTACGAAAGACCGAGGCGCCAGGTAAGCGGAATCGGGTCCTCGATGGTCTTGTCCACGTAGTACACGCTCGGGCCGATGTTCGCAAGCACGAGGGCGAAGTTTAGTTTGTTTATAAAAAGGTCTTTCTTGAGTACGCCGATATCGAAGGCGTAGCCGAAGGTGGTCGCTTCCTCTTCGCCGGCGCCCGCGCCGGAACTCAGGTCGGAATAGAACAGCTTGATGGAGAGGCCCAGGCCCCAGTTGTTCGGGAAGCGCGTACCGTAGCTTACGCCGCCCACGATTTCGGAACTGTTGTAGGCCACCAGGTCATCGGCGTCCACGTCGCCCGAGACGACGGTCGAACCGAAGCTCACGAAGTTCACGAAGAACCCGAGCGTTCCCCATTCTGCAACGGGGACGGTCATGCCGCCAAAGAGGTGGTAGAGGTCGGGGATGTTCAGTACCGGCAGGAGTTTCTCGTAGAAGGCGCTCAGCTGGTAGTCGGCATCCTTGTAGATTTCCATGCCATTTGCGGTGCTGAACCACACGTCGTTACCCTGCGGCAGCACCTTCCACACCTTGTTCGTGGAAAGTCCGTTGCCCGAGTGGAAGTGGAGCCATTCGTCCTCTTTCTTGACGCTGCCTTCTTCTTCGGCGACTCCGCGTTCAAGTTCCGCCTTGCGTCCGCTTGCGGTTGCATAGTCGGGGAGGTGGCGCCATACGCCCTTGTCGGTCGCAATCCAGATGTGGCCCTTCTGGTCCACCGAGATGTCGTTCACCACGTTGCCGTCGAACTGCACCTGTTCCCACTTGCGCAGGTTGAAGTGGCTCAGGCCGCCCTTGTGTGCAGCCCATACGTGTGCGGAACTGTCGACGGCGAGTGCGGTCGGGTGCAGGTCCATGATGCCGTCCTCTTCGTTGAAGAGGCTCCAGCGGTCCTTGTCGTTCACGCTCTTCTTGGGCACGAGCCTGGCAATGCCTGCGCCATCGACGGCGACAAACAGTTCCTTGCGGCTTTCGGACCACACAAGTGCGTTAATCTTCTGGCTCGGGAGCACCTTGCCCTTCTGCTCGAACTGGCCGTTACGGTAGAGGAACAGGCCGTTGTCGGTACCGATCCAGAGCGATGCGCCCTGGTTCTCGAGTGCGGTAATGCGGTGGCTGCCGATTTCGTCCTCGTAACTCTTCCATGCCTTGCCGTCAAAGCGGTAGAGTGTCTTGGGGGTACCTACCCAGAGCTTTTCAGTGCGGCTCTCGTAGAGGAGTGCCGTGATGGTGTCCTTAACGATGAGGTTCCACGGGATCTTTACTTCCACCACGTGTGATTCGTCGTCGGCGTTCTTGATGTCGTTGAACTTCTTGACCTGGCGGGTGTATTCGTCGAGCCCGCGTTCGGTGCCCGCGAATACGCGCACGGCGTCCTTCACCTTCGCGTTGCCCTGCAGCGTTACGGTGTGGTAGTCTACCCACTGCTCGCTGTCAAACTTGAGGATGCCGTTGACGGTACCTGCCCAGAGCTCGCTCTTGGAGAAGAACCCGTTCTTGGCACGGCTTGCCATGTTGGTAAAGTGCGGGGTCGTCTTTGCATCGGCGGGGAACGAAACCTTCCATTCGTCGGCAAGCGGCCCGAAGGCGAGGCCTGCGGGGTTGTAGTACATGGCGGTGGCGTCGTCGGCCAGCGCTGCGCCCACTTCGCCCATACCGAGTTGGCGTGCGCCAACGGGCATTTCGAGCGTAATGATTGCCGAACCTGCGGCAAGCGAGAGTGCTGGTGCAAAAAGGAGCGCGGAAAGTAGGGATTTATGCAAGGTGCCTCCAGTCCGGAACGTCGTAACTGCTTCCGTGCGTGGGGAGTACCGCCTTCCAGCCCGACTTGCTCGGGTTTTCCCAGGGCTGCTTGGGCAAAAGCTTGCAATCGCAGCCGAGAACGTACGGCGGGAGAATTTCTGCGTGGTTTCTGATCTGCTCGCGGGTAATGAAGTTCTCCTCGTGGACGAACTTCACGTATTCCTTGCCCTTGGGGCCAAGTTCAATGCGGTAGGTGACGGTGCCGTTCTGGTCGCCCTCGTCGATGGTGCGGATGGTTTCCTCGATGCTGCGGTTCCACTTGTCGAGGTATTCCTTGCGCTGTTCGGGGGTGAGCTGTGCCTGCGTTTCGAGCCATGCGCGGATCGAGTTTTCGGAAGGCTTTACGGCGGTAATGGATTCCCTTGCCGGGCGGACCACCACGGCGTACTTGCCAGACACGTCGATGACCGGCTTGATTTCCTCTTTTTCGTCGGCGCTGTGGATGACCACGTACGCACCGATGCCTGCGAGGATTATGGACAGGAGTACGATAACGATGACAATGACGACAGAGAGCATAATCTTTCCCGTTCTATATTGCAATTCCTCTTTTTTTCAAAACTAGCATTTTTCTATCTTGTAGAGTAGGAGTTTTTATGTCAAAATTCAAGATTTTTATTGTTCTGTTGTTTTCCAGCGTAGTATGGGCGGTCCCTTTCAATGTAGAAGTGGTAAAAACCGGTGATGGCGACGAGATTCGTGCGGGCCAGCTCATCAAGGTGCACTACAAGGGCTACCTGTATGCCGACATGCTCCATTACGACAGCCTGAAGGTCGCTGCGGCCCAGGATTCTATCGCGAAGGCCCAGGCAGATTCCATTGCTGCCGCTACGGCGAAAAAGGACACGAAATCGAAGAAGGACAAGAAGGCAAAGGCTCCGGTAGATACGGTTGCGGTCGCGGACAGTGCCGCTGTGGATAGTGCGCTTGTGGATGAGGCTTCTGCAGATACGCTTACGCCCTTTGCCGATACGTATGCAAGTGGCGAACCGCTCGAGTTCACGATTGGCGTGGGCCAGGTGATTGCCGGCTGGGACAAGGGTATCCTCGGCATGAAGGTGGGCGAGGTCCGCAAGCTTACGATCCCCTACGTGCTGGCATATGGCGAGAATTCGCTCGAGGGCATTCCTCCGTATTCCGACCTGTATTTCGAGGTGGAACTTGTCTCTGCCGAAAAGCCGATGGAACCCGATGTGTTCCCGAAGGATGTGAACAAGCTTGCATGGAAGGAAAAGGACAAGGGCCTCAAGATTTATGACGAGAAGGTGGGCACAGGCAAGCCTGCGGTTGCGGGCTCTACCCTGAAGGTGCATTACACGGGATGGCTTCTGGCTGGCCGCAAGTTCGGCAGTTCCAAGGACCTGGGCAAGCCTTTCGAGGTGGTGCTCGGTGCAGGCAAGATGATCAAGGGCTGGGAATCTGGACTTGACGGTATGCGCGAGGGCGGTGTCCGCTGGCTTCGCGTTGCCCCCTCCATGGGATACGGCGCGAGCGCATTCACGATGATCCCGCCGAACTCCACGCTTGTGTTCCGCGTTGAACTTGTGGAATCCATGGTAGACCCGGAACTCGCTGCAAGCATGGACTTCTTCCCCGATACGACGACGCTCACGTTCGAGAATGGTTCCGAGGGCCTGCGCTATGCGGTGATCCAGCAGGGCGAAGGTGAACCCGCGAAGGTGGGCGCTGCGGTGAAGGTGCATTACACCGGCTGGATGACGAACGGCTACAAGTTCGACAGTTCCCGTGACCGCGGGCAGCCCTTCGTGTTCCCGCTCGGGCAGGGCCGCGTGATTCGCGGTTGGGACCTGGGTGTTGCGGGCATGCTCCCGGGTGAAAAGCGCATCCTCATGATTCCTCCTGGACTTGGCTACGGGAGCCGTGGCGCGGGTCCGATTCCGGGTGGCGCGACGCTCATATTTGCAGTGGAGTACCTGGGCGAGTAATGCTAAAAATCTTGTCCGAAAAGCTGAAGGAGTCTTTTGCGTCTGTCTTACCCGTGACGCTTATAGTCCTCGTGCTTTCGTTCACCCCGCTGGTTGATTTCTCGCTAAAGCAGCTTGTCGTTTTTTGTATTTGTGCAGTGTTCCTGGTGATTGGCATCGGGCTCTTTAACCTGGGTGCCGACCTTGCTATGACGCCGATGGGCGAGCATGTGGGTTCGGGCCTTACCAAGTCGCGCAAGTTGCTGCTGCTCGTTTCGGTTTGCTTTGTGATGGGTGTACTCATTACGGTCGCGGAGCCCGACCTTTCGGTGCTTGCCGAGCAGGTGAAGAACGCGGTCGAACCGGTGCTGCTTATCGTTACCGTGGGTATCGGTGTCGGGCTATTCCTGCTCCTTGCCATCATGAAGGTGGTCTGGAAGAAGGACCTCTCGACCATCATCATCTTTTTCTACATGGCGCTGTTCATGCTCGGCATGCTCATGCTTACCTTCGGCAAGGAACAGTTCGTGCCGCTCGCCTTCGATTCGGGCGGCGTGACGACGGGGCCGATTACGGTGCCGTTCATCATGGCGCTCGGTGTGGGTGTCGCTGGTGCCATCGGCGGCAAGCGCGCGAACGAGAACAGCTTCGGGCTTATCGCCCTCTGTTCCATCGGCCCGATTATTGCGCTTATGGGGCTCGTGCTTTTCGCGAAGGGGAACCTCACGTACGAACTTTCACCTGCAAGCTATTCCATCGATGCAAGCCTCGGGCATAACTTTTTCCCGACGGTCGGCGCCGTCGCGAAGGAAGTGCTTGTGGCCCTCGGGCTCATCGTGGTGTTTTTCCTTGCCCTCCAGTTTGTGGCGCTCCGGCTTTCGAAGGCGAAACTCGTGCAGATGTCTTTCGGTATCTGCTACACCTTCGTGGGTCTCGTGATATTCCTTACGGCGGTGACGGTCGGGTTCATGCCCGTGGGTTTTGAACTCGGGTGCAATCTCGCGAAGATGCCCCGCGCGCTCGTCGTCTCGGGCTTTATCATCGGAATGGTGGTGGTGCTCGCCGAGCCCGCGGTCCACGTGCTCAACAAGCAGGTGGAAGACATCACCGGCGGTCTCGTGAGCAAGCGTTCCATGCTCATCGCGCTCTCTGTAGGTGTCGGGCTTTCCATCGGGCTTTCGATGATCCGCATTATCATTGGCTTCCCGATTATCTACTACCTGATTCCGGGTTACTTCCTTTCCCTCGCGCTCTCGTTCTTTGTGCCCAAGCTCTATACCGCCATCGCGTTTGACTCGGGTGGTGTCGCGAGCGGGCCGTTGACTTCGAGTTTTATTCTCCCGCTTGCGATTGGCGCATGCTCCGTGATTCACGACGGGGGCGATTCCATATTGAGTTATGCCTTCGGGATTGTTGCGATGGTTGCGATGACTCCGCTCATTACCATCCAGGTGATGGGCTTCAAGGCAATTGCTACGAATAAGTTAAAGAACCGCATGATGATGCGCCGCATCCAGGATGCCGACGACGAGCAGATTATCGACTTTGTGTAGGTAGGCCATGGCAGAGATTAAGAAGTCAAGCATAGCGAGAAGGCTTTACGGGCGGTCGAACGGACGCTCCCGCGTGTCCATGAACCGTCTCAAGATTCTCGTGACCGTCGTGAACCGCCCGAAGGCGGATTTCTACATGGACCACATCCAGTCCTTCGGCGTGAACATGCAGATGGTCGTGTTCGGGCATGGTACCGCCCCGCGCGAGATTGCGACGGCGATGGGCCTTGCGGATTCTGAACGCGCAGTCATCTTCAGCGTCATTGGTGAGAATAACCTGCGTGCGGCCCTCGATAGCCTCGATGAGAAGTTCAATACCATTGCGGGGGGCAAGGGCATTGCCTACACTATCCCGATGTCGAGCATCATCGGCAAGTCCATTTTCAACTTCCTGAGCGATAACCGCGATGCGGTACGGAGGAACGAAGCATGAGCGCATTCAACCACGAAGTCATCTTCTGCATTGTGAATACCGGATTCTCGGAAACCGTGATGGAAGCGGCGAAGGATGCCGGCGCCCGCGGAGGCACTATCCTGAACGCCCGCGGTACGGCGAACAAGGAGGCCGAATCGTTCTTCCACATTGCGATACAGCCCGAAAAGGAAATCGTAATGATTCTCGTGGATTCGAAAATCAAGGACGCGGTGCTGCATGCGCTTTACCAGAAGGCGGGCCTCGACACGATGGGGCGGGGGATTGCGTTCTCGCTCCCCGTGGAAGACGTGGTCGGGCTTACCCCGTGGAAGGCGGTCGACATGGACGGCAAGACCATCAAGATGCCCATATTCAAGAAGCCCAGCGAAACTACCGAAGAAACTAAATAAAACGCCCAGCCTTTGTAGGGCATTCCTCCTTAACATTCAAAGCCTTGATGCGGATTTGCACAAGGCTTTTCACTTTTTTTGGCTTTTTTTCGCAAAAACCTTAAAATGTCATTTATGAAAACACCTACTATTACGATATCCATAACGATACGTGCTACCAGGTGCATATCGTGTAACGGAATATCCGAACACCAGGAACGTTAAAAAATGTGTTATCAGCATCGTGAACAGCATTGAAGAGTTTAAGTCTGCTCACCTGAAATGGGGGGTATAATTTTTATCTATTTTTTTAATACTTTTCACTACTATGGAGTAGAATATGGCAGTTTTTGAAACGCTTTTTATCTTGGCCGGGCTTCTCGTGGGTCTTGTGTCGCGGGGCGGAATGTACCTATTCTTGCTTCCGTTTGCCGTAGTGGCGTTCGTGCTCGCCATTATGAACAGGCCGAGCCCAACGGGGTCCAGGACAAAAAAAATCGTAAGCTCGATTTTATCGGCGACATACCTTGTCGTGGTAATTGCCTGCTCACTTACTTTTTTCAAAAACGGTTCTAAAGAATGGTCTGATGTTCCCCAAAAGGAACCGACAGTTGCATCGCAGGCTCAGGATGACAAGGACTTGTCCGGCATGGTGGAGAAGGTGGATAAAATCTATTCCATGCTTGCCGACATGAAAACTGAATACAGCCTGATTGGAAAAAGCGATTTGGAGCGGGTCAAGGCGGAGATAGCCATACATGACGACGAATTGATTGAGTGCGACCCCACAAAAATGAAGGGCTGTATGCAATTCACCAATTATGGAACAATACTCGACAGTAACAGGTTTTACACGGTTTCCTTGCATTGGGAGTTGCCAAGGTTCCAAGTTTACCCTAAATGGGTCCACCGGAAAATCATCAAGGGGCTGTTGGGCGAGGCCTTGACCGATGCCGACACGGTCCTTGATGCTAGACATTTGGGAGAAATTCAAAAAAGAGCCCTTTACCGTCAGGCGGAAGAATACAAGAGGAACATTGAGTACGAACTCAGGAATTATCCAGGTGACTGGTACTATGATAGCGCCCATACGGAAGTCGCCGCCACTCTCCGTTACGAACGCCGGGACAGTATAAATGTCGCGTTCGATTCACTGCTGTGGACGACTTATTATATTTCGAACGTCGGGTATGAAGCCGGTGCCGCCGGAGGATACTTTTACGAGTATCATCGTACCTTCTCGAAGAAAGACGGGTCGTTGGTTGATTCCACTATCTTCAATCCAAGTGAAAAGAAAGCGATTGTATCACTTCTCCGTAAATATGCGAAAAAATACGATGCCAACCCCGATGCCATCCACATGGATTTCAAGCTGGAACCGTCTTTTTTGAAGAACGGTATCGGTTTTGACGGTTTATCTTTCGAAATCGGCTGGCATACCCACGGTAGTGTGACGATTGTGGTGCCTTACAAGGAAATTCTGCCCTATATGGAAGATTGGGCTCGCCGAGAATTTGGCCTTACTGAAGGTGGAGGTCCATAATATTGTCCCCCGCCATAAGTTTCGCCTGAATAATTCTTTTACATAGAACGGCGTCTTTTTTATATAAATTTACGCCATGAACATTCTTATTTACTTCCTGTTTGCGCTTTCGGGCTTTGCGGGCCTGATTTACGAAGGTTCGTGGGCGCGCTACCTCAAGCTCTTCCTCGGGCATTCCAGTTACGGCCAGGTGCTCACGCTCTGCATCTACATGGGCGGCCTTGCCATAGGCAGCTTTATTGCGGGCAAGATGGTCGAGAAGGTAAGGCGTCCGCTGCTCGGGTATGCCGCGGTGGAACTTGCCATCGGTATCGGCGGCGTGGCGTACCACCCGCTGTACAACGCGCTTACGGGGTTCTTCTTCGATAGCGAATGGATTGCGGGACTCGGCTTTACCGGTGCGGAGATTGCGAAGGTGGTGCTTGCGACGGGTTCCACGCTCCCGATTGCGATTGCGGTCGGCATGACGTTCCCCTTCATTGCGGCAGGTCTCATGCGCAAGAGCGGCGCGGAAGTCTCGCTCCCGATGCTCTACTTCACGAACAGTTTCGGTTCTGCCATCGGCATCCTGGTCACAAGTTACATGCTCATTCCTGTGCTCGGTAACCATGTTACCTTGTGTGTTGCCGCCTCGATAAACTTCTTGCTCGCGATGATCTTTGGCTTTATCGGGTTTACGACTTCGCCGAATCACGAAGATGACGAGGACGATGTCACCGAGGGCGCTGGTACTGCCCGCGAGCCCCTGAACGAGGACTACGCGGCAGAACACAAGCTTGCGATGCCCCCGAAGTCCACCTGGTTCTGGATTGCGGGTATCACCGGCCTCACATCGTTTGTCTATGAAATCGTGTGGATTCGCCTGCTCAGCCTGTTGATGGGTTCTTCGAGCCACAGCTTTGACCAGATGCTTTCGGCGTTTATCCTGGGCCTTGCCATAGGCAGTGCCGTGAGTGGCAAGCTACTCAAGAAGGATTCGCTTATCGTGCTTTCGCTGGCGCAGATATTCATGGCGTTCTTCGCACTGTGCACGCTGTACTTCCACAAGCCGTTCTGGGAGATGATGAACGAGGCGAACCAGATATTCAACCCCACGAACGACGGTTACGTTTGCTGGAGCCTCTTCAAGTATGCGCTCTCCGTGCTGTGGATGGTGCCCACGAGTTTCTTTGCGGGCATGACGCTCCCGATTATTACGGTTATCCTCACGCGTGCGTTCAAGAGCGAGGCCCCGATTGGCAAGGTCTACGGCTGGAATACGGTCGGCTCCATCATCGGTTCTGCGGGTGGCGGACTCCTGCTGCTCCCGCTGCTGCAACTCAAGGGCGCCCTCGTGCTTGCTGCCTTCCTTGACTTTGCGATAGGCTTTATGCTGCTTGTCGTTTATCGCAAGCGGTTCCGCTACAGCGTGGCGTTCTATGTGATTTGCGCATTCATGATGCTACCTTCGCTGCTGGTGAATTTCGACCCGCACCTGATTACCTCGGGCGCATTCCGTGCCTACAAGAACCTCCATCCGGACGAGAAGATCATTGTGCGCGATGGCAAGACGGCCACCATCAGTTTCCATGAATCGAAGGTGCACTACTACATCAAGACGAACGGCAAGGCTGACGCGAGCTTGGGCAAGGACCGTTCACGCCCCATCGAGGGTGACGAACTGACCCAGGCGGCAACGGCGTTCATGCCCATGGCCGTGAAGGACCAGCCCTACGATGCCGCGATGGTCGGCTTCGGGAGTGGCATGGGCGCTCACTACCTGCTTGCCGACCCGCTCCTGAAGGATTTTGACTGCGTCGAGATTGAACAGGAGATGATGGACCTAGCAAAGGGATTCTACCCGTGGAACTCTCGCGGTTACGATGACCCGCGTATCCATATCTACATCGACGATGCGCAGACGTTCTTCCTCACGAACCGCCGCAAGTACGACCTGATGATTAGCGTGCCTAGTAACCCGTGGGTCTCCGGTGTGGCGAGCCTGTTCAGCCACGAGTTCTACACCAAGATGCGCCGCTACATTAAGCCGGGTGGCCTGTGGGTGCAGTGGATCCAGACCTACGAGTTCAACGACCAGCTGTTCCTGAACATCTTGAAGGCACTCGACGTCGCGTTCCCGTACGTGAGCCTGTACAAGGCACCGGAGGAACCCGACATTATCATTATCGCAAGTGACGAGCCCGTCTACCAGAAGGCGATTTCGCGCTTCAGTACCGATAGCACGCTTGTGAAGGAATTCAAGCGCATCCACCGCGACCCGGAATTCTTCGGCGAGCAGAACTTCCTGTTCACCTCCAAGATGGTGCAGTCGCTTATGGACGGCGTTGCCCCGAACAGCATCTTCACGCCGATGGTCGACAACAAGGCGGAAGAGGCTCGCTTCGTGCATTCGCAGGCGCATATCGTGCAGGTGTTTGACAGTTGCGAAGTGTGCTGGCCCGAGTATCTCGATTCCGCGGAGAATGCATTGCGCCGCCCTGCCCGCGTGAAGCAGATGATGCAGAATGCGGCTGACCCGTACAAGCAGCTTGCGCTGAATGCCTACCTCGATGACGTGCAGGCGAAGATGGATTCCGCGAGGGGCTTTACGGTCAAGGAACCCGATTCCGTCTCCGAACTTTCTGCGATGCCCGCACTGCCTGCTGCCGCGGAAGGGTCGCCCCTGTGGGTCAAGTTCCGCATAGACTATATCGAGTGGATCCGCGGCATCCCGCTGGAGGCCCGCGATACGAACGAGGTATATGTGAAGGTCCGCAGGCTCGTGAACGAGGGCGCCTTCCCGGCATCGTTCGTGGACGAGTTCAACATCATGGAATGCGCCCGCACCAAGGACTACCATACGGCCGCCCGCCTCGTGGCCGGCTTCTACGAGAAGTACGAGATGAAGGCGATGGACGAGTTCTTCCTCCGGAACGTGCTGCTTATCGCGATGCTTGCGAAGGAACCCGAACTTGCTAACGCCATCTATCTCGATGCCATCAAGGAGCACGAAAGCTTCTTCCCGGTGGAGAAGTTCCTTATCGAGCGCGAGATCGTGAAGCTCCGCCGCAGTTCTATCAGGAGATAAACGGATAGAACCTGTGAGAATGACTCGTTCTTACTAAACAAAAAAAAGCGGGCTCGACACCCGCTTTTTTTAATGAATAGCTAATTGCTGACTAGAACAGGAAGCTCACGCCGACCATCGCGTACGATGTAAGGAAGCTTGCGTCCTTGAAGGCGACTTCCGCATTGAGCGTCTGGTTCAGGAGGTTCGTGAATCCCTGAACGCAGCGCAGGTTCACCTGCACCCAGCGGGTCACCATGTAGCCCAGGTCGAGTGCCACGCCCACTTCGAAGCCCGTGGTGGCGAGCGTATTGGTACGCGTGCTGTTGTCACCCATGTCCATGTTCTGGTTGAACTCGGAAGAACCCGTAAGCTTGAGGCCGAGGTTCACGCCCAGGCCCACGAACATGTTGAGGTCGACGAACGTGTAGCGCACAATGAGCGGGATTTCGAAAAGCATGATGTCGATGCTTGCATCGTCGTCACCGAATTCGGTGTCGGTCGCATACGAGTAGTGGCGGTACGAGAACACCAGTTCCGGGACCATGTTCAGGTTCTTGACGCCGAGGGGCAACTGCACCGAGAGGCCTGCCGCACCCTGGAATCCGAGACCCCAGCCGTCGGTATCCTGGCCGATAAACGTGTTTACGCCCGCACTCGCGTGGACGCCCAGGATGATTGTCCTTGCAAAGCCTTCAGTACGCTGGCGGTTGATTTCTGCCTTGGAGGTCTTCTCCTTGCGGTACTGTGCGTACTCCGCCGCATATTCGGCATCGTCTGCGAATTCGCTTGCCTGTGAACCGTCGTATGTATCTGAACTTGAGGCATCGCTACCGGCAGAGACTGCGGTATTGTCGTTGTCAAAGTCATCGAACTCATCCGCGAAGGATGGCGTGAACACAGCTAGGAATGTCGCTGCCAGGAATGGAGCAATTCTCGATTTCATGCTAGAATTATAATAAATCCAAAGTTAAACACCCCCCTTATTATAAATTTATTTTGTCCAAAGGGAGTGTAGCAAATTTTTTTTTACCTGCCGCCGGTATTGGCCGGGGCTTTTTATACCGATTTTTCGGTTTTTAGGCTAGAGGAACAGCGAGAAGCCGAGCGTCGCGTGCGATGCGAGCAACTTCATGCCGGTCATCGAGGTCACGGCGACCACGTCCTGGTTCAGCAGGTTCAGCACGCGCTGGTTTAGTCGCAGGTCCACGGCGAAGTTCTTGTTTATGGTGTAGCCGATTTCGAAGATGCCACCGACTTCCACGCCTGCAGAGGGGATAAGGTCGTCCTCGGAGGTGTCGGTTTCGGTAATGGTGCTTGTCTCGATGGTCTGCTTGAACTTCGACGATCCTGTGAGTTTAAGGCCGATGCTGGCGCCGAGCCCCAGGGTGAGGTTTCCGCCACCGATGGCGTACTTGAGCACCACGGGCACCTCGAACAGCACCACGTTGAGGGTCGCTTCGTCCTGTTCGCTGTAGTCTTCTTCGTCGAGCTTGGCCTCATAGCGGTAACGGTAGTAGCCCACAGAGAGTTCCGCCGAAGCGTACAGTCCGGAGTTGCCGAGCTTTGTCAATGTGATAATGCCGCCATTGGCCTCGTACCCGATTCCCCAGTCATCGAATTCTTCGCCCAGGAAAATCTTGTTCAGGCCGCCGGCCACCCTGAATCCGAGCGAGAATCCGCTGGAGAACCCTTCGCGGCTTGCACGGGAAATATCGGTATTGTCGTTCACGTAGCGGTCGTAGGTGTCGTCATCCACGTCGTCGTCATCGTCGTTTGCAACGTTTTCTTCCTGGCATTCGGGGAGCAGGGAGTCTGCCGGGGTGCATTCGTCCTCGTCGGCCGGGCCCTTGGCGTCTTCTTTTTCCCAGGACTTGCGGGTTGCTTCTGCAGCCTTTAACGGAGCGGCTTCAGCCTTTTCTCCGCAGCCATCCCCGATGCAGTCGGGGTTCGGTTCTTCGGAACCGTCGTTCAGTTCCGTGTTGCCTCCGGTCTGCGAGGCAATCCATGCCTCGTTGGTCTCGGCAGGGTATTCGCTCTGGGCGAGTGCGACCGTTGCAGAAAATGCGGCAAGTGCCAGTATGGATTTGAAGAATTTCATGCGCCAAATATAGTTTTTGGGGGAGGCTCGTATCCATTTAGTTGGGGAAAATGCCCCTGTTTTGCGTCAAAAAACTTATTTTTCAGGGATGTAAGCCGATTTTTACAATACAAGTAACGTACAAACTAACCTATCTAGTGGAAAAAAGGTATTTTGGGAGGGTGATTTTTGTTAGGAGGATTCCGATATGCTCAATCGCTCGCTTTTTGGCTCACTTGCTGCATTGTCCCTTATTTCGCTCATGGCTGTCGCCTGCGGCGATGATTCCTCGTCTGCAAAGGATGAAATGCCCTCGTCTTCATCCACCCAGGAATTATCCGAGGAGACCTGTGATGAAGATGGTTCGGTTGAAGAATGTCTTGCGGAGTGTAGTGCCAAGAATGAAGGCCAGGTCAAGGTATTGTGGGTGGGGAATCCCAAGTACGGTGGCTATGAGTATTACAGGTGTGAAGGCGGTTCCTGGGTCAAGGGGAACATTACTCTTACTTGCGATACCGTAGGTGCGCCTATAGGGGCATTTTGCAGAAGAAGCCCTTCGGTGAACTTATTTGGCGCTGGTATGGGTGTCGGTGAGGCTACTAATACCTACATATATGCGGGCGCAGGTGTATGGGAAACACTGACTGGCCCTATAAAATTAGATGAAGAATGTGTAAAAGAGAATATAGGGAAAAAGAAAATATCTTCCTATGGCGATAAGCGCGAAAACACATATTATCTTGAATGCGCCGAAGACGGATGGCAATTTATAAATGAATTTGAATACCACTGTGATGTGAAGAACGCTGTCAGCGGCGATGTATGCTCCTTCTCGGTAAATGGCGAATCGGTGCATTATATTTACTATCCTATGTTTCCTGAGGCTGGAGATTCCGTAGCGATGCATGGCTGGTTCGAATGCAATTATGACTCCGCTATGGGCTGTTGTCCTAAAGAGAAATTTCCTTTAGGATATAGCCCTGTGTTGGGATTTCATGAATTGGATGGTAAATCTTATTACTGCAATGCGGGAGAATGGATTTCAACGACTATTGTCCCGCGCCAGTATACGGACTCCCGAGCCGAAGGCATGTCGTTTATGGAGTACGATGTTCTGGATTTGCCAAAAGAGGCTTCGGTAGGGGATCGCGCTGCGGGATTGCTTGAATATTGTATATATGGTGCAGTTCTGGATGATGAAGAAGGCCCTAAACAGGGAACATTCAACTATTGTGTTCCGCACACTTACTATCGGTATCGCGAGGATGGCTCCTGGACAATGGAAACGATAGATGAAGCGAATGAAGACCAGATATATGTAGGCGATACGCCGTGTGGACCCACTACATGGTGCTGTGCAGAAACTGAAGGCCTAAAGAGCGTGAGTCATATGGGCGGCTATGAGCCGGACAGAATTTACCAATGCGTTTCTGGCGAGATAGAGTTTGTGGATTATGAATTGGGCCGGTATGAAGAAGTGAAGTCTAAATAAGGAATATTTGTATGAAAATGATTTATTGTAAAAAGACTGTTGTGACAGTTGCCATTGCTGTTGTCATGTCCCTTTCGCTTGTCGCCTGCGACGACTCCTCGTCTGCAAAGGACGATGCGCCTATATCTTCTTCAGAGAATGATGATACCCCGCTCTCGTCTGCAATGGATGAAACTCCGGCATCGCCGCTCCCCAATATGCCATGCGCAGATACATTGATGATTGACGGCCACTATTTTAGAGGAATAGATGCTTTCTACAAATGCGAGGATAACAAATGGTCTTATGTAGATGAAAAGGATATTCCGCCGGACACTAAGATACCTTACGTGTCGCTTGAAGGTGATAAGGCTATATGGAAGCTGAACAAGTGTACCCCTGAAAACGATGGTGCCGTCCAGTCTGTATGGGACGGAAATCCAAAGTACGGCGCTATGTGTTATTATAAGTGTCAAGGCGGCTCCTGGGTACAAGGCGATATTACACTTACTTGCAATACTGCGGATGCGCAGGTGGGGGACACTTGTGTTACGCATCCGTCGATAAATATTTTTCAGGCTGGGATGAATCCAGACGCTGGTGAATTGGTTTTTGTGTATAAGGGTGACGGTGTCTGGGAACGGTCTCTAAATACTTCGCCCGACTCTACTGAAACGCCTGTTGATTCGGTAACGGCGCCTGTAGATACGGTTGCCGCCGAATAACCCGCTCTTTTTCGATTAACTTACCTCGGGATTGCAAGCCGCAATCCCTTTTTCTTTCTATTTTTGTTCCCGAAAAATTAAAAGGATAGAACTATGGCTAAGTATAATCCGCAAGAGATCGAAACCAAGTGGCAAGCCTACTGGGAAGAACATCAAACTTTCAAGACGGGCGAAGATAAGTCCAAGCCCAAGTATTACTGCCTGGACATGTTCCCGTACCCCAGTGGCGCCGGCCTCCATGTGGGCCACCCCGAAGGTTAC
>JAGAAW010000084.1 GCA_017615055.1 Fibrobacter sp. | reverse complement strand
TTCTTCGATGAGGTCCACTTCGCGTTCGAGGTCGGGGCGGAAGCTCGGGATCTTGAACGTGATGGAATCCGCCGTCTTGGAGACGACTTCGAGGGCGATACCCGTGAGGTACTTTTCGATGTCAGCTGCGGCAATCTTCATGCCGATGACCTTTTCGGCGCGGGCTGTGCGGAGCGTGACTTCGTTCAAATTCTTCTTGTGGTCGTCGCCGGTGTATTCGACGGCGCCCTTGAGAATGCGGCCACCCGCGACTTCCTGAATCATGGCGCAGGCGTAGCGGCTGTATTCGTCTTGGGTGGTAAAATCAATTTCGCGTTCGAAGCGGTAGCTGGAATCCGTCGAAATGCAAAGGCGCTTGGCCTGCTTGCGGACGATGGTCGGGTTGAACCAGGCGCTTTCGAGGAACACGTTCTTGGTGGCGTCGACAATTTCGGATTCAACGCCGCCCATCACGCCGGCTACGCAAGCCGGACGGTCGCCGTCGCAAATCACGAGGTCGCTTTCCAGCAGTTCGTGAGCGGTGTGGTCAATCGTTTCGATCTTTTCGCCCTTGGCGGCACGGCGGACCTTAATCTTGTTGCCATGCAACTGGTCCATGTCGAAACTGTGGAGCGGCTGGCCCACGTCCATCAGAATGAAGTTCGTGATGTCGACCACGTTGTTGATGCTGTTCATGCCCACGGCATGCAGGAGCTTGGCGAGCCAAGCCGGAGACTTTTCAACCTTCACGTCCTTGATGACGCGGCCCACGTAGCGGGAGCAACCGCAACCGGGTACCACTTCGAGGCTGATTGCGGAACTTGCGGCTTCGGAATCTTCCTTGAGTTCGTAGGCGAGCGGCTTGAGCGGGCGGTTGAACTTCGCGGCGAGTTCGCGGGCGACACCGCGGTGGCTGAGGGCGTCCGGACGGTTCGGGGTCACGTTCAGTTCGAAGCAGACGTCGTAGAGGCCGAGGCTCACGAACGGGGTGCCTGCCGGGATGCTGTCATCGAGCACCATGATGCCCGCGTGGTCGTCGCTGAGGCCGATTTCGTCTTCGGCGCAAATCATGCCGAAACTTTCCACACCGCGGATCTTGGACTTCTTCATCTTGAGCGTGCCGCCATCGGGGAGCGGGAGTTCTGCGCCAATCGGGGCGAGAACCACGGTCTGGCCGGCGGCCACGTTCGGGGCGCCGCAGACGACCTGGAGTGTTTCCTTGCCGTCGTTCACGGTCGTGATATGCAAGTGGTCGCTGTCCGGGTGGGGGTCACAGGTGAGAACCTTTGCCACTACGAGTTTTTCGTAGACCTTGCCCGGTTCCTCGGTTCCTTCGACTTCGAGACCGATGGAGGTGAGCGCCTTTGCAACTTCTTCCGCAGATTCCGGAAGATCAACGTGACGTCTGAGCCAATTCAAAGAAACTTTCATCTTTTCCTCTTTGGCACGGAACCTGCCGCGGTATGGTACCCGCCGCAAAAAGCGTGCCTGCTTAAATTTCGGACGTAAATGTAGAAAAAATGCCCCCTATGCGATATGCGGGGCGTGAATTTTCTAAATTATAGCGCGATGAAATTTGTGAAGTGCTTATTGTTTGCATTGAGCCTGTGTTCGCTTGTTGCCCTGGTGGGTTGTGACCTGCCGTTCAAGTTGCCCTTTGGTAAGGAAGACCCGGTTGTCGTTTCCGTGGGCAAGGTGAACCTGACCCAGTCCAAACTTTTGAGCATGGTCCCGAACTGGAACTCGCTGGATGACCGCACCCGGCTTGCTTTCCTCGAGCACTGGATAGACGAGGAAGTCGCCTACCAGGAAGCCATGGACGCCGGGATTCTGTCGGATTCTGTGCTTTCGGGCCAAATCGAGAGCACCGTGCGCAAGCTGGTGGTGGATTACTACCTGCAGACCTTTGCCGATACCATGCTGATTGGCGATGCCGAAAAACTGAACTACTACCAGGAACATCGGGACAACTACCTGCGTGGCAAGACCTCCATTTCGGGTGCAATTCTCTATTTCAAGACCTGGGCGAACGCCGACGCCTACTACAAAGAGATGAAGTCGCGCGCCCTGAACGCGGTTCCTGCGGAAAATCCGCTGATTAGCGAAATCGTGAAGTTCGATACCGTGACGACTTCGCCGGATACGTGCATGATCAAGGAAATCGAGACATTCCCGATAGGCAAACTTTCGGTGATGCGCTACTGCGGTGGCGCCCTGAAGATGGCCATTGTTACGGAAAGGCTCGATTCTGCCGAAGTGAAACCTTACAAGGACGTTGCCGAGGATGTTTCGAACATGGTTTGGCTCGAACACCGCAATACGGTCATGGAACGTCTGAAGAAAGAATGGAAAATGAAACGCCCGATTTTCTCGAAATCAACGGCGTTCTCTGAAAAGGAAAGCGAATGAAGAAGTTTTATCTAGCTGTTGTTGCCCTGGCTGGGCTTGTTGTTTCGGCTTTTTCGGCCCCGGTCCTCATGGAAGGGATTGCCGCGATTGTCGACGGGAAGCCGATTATGCGTTCGGAGTTCCTGAACAACCTGTACCATTTCCAGGAAACCCCTGAAGGTGCGGCGATGACCGAGGAACAGCAGAAACAGTACGTGCTCGATAAGCTGATTGAAGAAAAGGTGCTGTTGAGCCGCATCGACCGCGATTCCATCGTGGTGAGCGATGCTGAAATTGACCAGCGCGTAACGGCGCACCTGAGCCAGCTTGCCGCAAGCCAGAACGTGAACATGGCAACGCTCGAGAAGGCCATCCGTGCCCAGCTGGGCGTTAGCATGGCGCAGTACCGCGAACAGCTTGCAAAGCAGATCCGGAGCCATGTGGAAACGCAGCGCGTGCGCCAGCGCCATGTGGGTGCGGTGAGCCCGACCAAGAAGGAAGTGGACTTCTTCTACCAGACCTACAAGGATTCGCTCCCGAGGCAGTACAACTGCGTGCAGTTGAGCCATATCCAGCTGAAGATCCAGCCGAATGCGGCGATCATTGACTCGGTGCAGCGCGTTGCCGAGGCTTTGGTGGATAGCCTGAACCTGGGCATCAAATTTGAACTGCTGGCGAAGAACCACTCGCAGGATTCCTCCGCTGCACAGGGCGGTGACCTCGGTTACTACAGGCGCGGGCTTTTGGACCCGGCTTTCGAGCGTACGCTTGACCAGCTGAAGAACGGGCAGTATTCCTCCACTCCGGTCAAGACGGACCGTGGCTGGCACATTGTCCGCGTGATTGGCCGTAAGGAAGACGGCGTGCGTTCCGCTCACATTTTGCTCCGCACTATCCCGACGGCAGCGGATTCTGCCCGCGTGCTGCAGATTGCGGATTCGCTCCGTTCTGCCATCAAGACGAAGGAAGACTTTGCCGCAGCGGCAAAGAAGTTCAGCGAGGACAAGTCGAGCAACTTTGCGGGCGGCCTCTTGGGCTGGTACCAGAAGAACGAGATGGAACCTGCATACGTTGACCCGGTGGCAAACCTGAACGTGGGCGAGGTGTCGGAACCTGTCGAGATTGATGGTTCGTACCACCTGTTCCGCTTGGATGACTCCCGCCAGATTCGCGAGCTCACGCTCGAAGAAGACTACGGCAAGATCGAGGCCATGGCGGCAAACCACCTCGAGAACGAGAAACTGAACGCGCTTCTCAAGAAGTGGCGCGAAGAGGTCCACATTGAAATCCGCATGACGGAGTAGTTCCGGAAGGCATTCGCCATGATCCACTTCACCCATGTCACGAAGTCCTACGAGGACAACTGGAAGGCGCTGAACAACATCACCTTCCGTATCAACAAGGGTGAATTTGTGTTCTTGACAGGGCATTCGGGTGCGGGTAAGTCGACCGTGCTCAAGTTAATTTATATGGACGAACGCCCCGACGTGGAGCGTGGCGGCCAGGTAATGGTGAAGTTCACCAGCGACTGCATTTACGACAGCAAGAGTTCCCCGGACAACAGGATCCAGGCGTTCCGCCGCAAGATGGGAATCATCTTCCAGGATTTCAAGTTGCTGCCCGATAGGAACGTTTTTGAAAACGTGGCGCTGGCGCTCCGCATTGTGGGGACCCCGAGCAGCAAGATAAATGCGGCTGTGTTTGACGCACTTGCCTTAGTGGGGATAAGCCAGAAACGATTTGCGATGCCCTATACACTTTCCGGTGGTGAACAGCAGCGTGTGGCTATTGCCCGAGCGATGGTGCACAACCCGTACTTGCTCCTTGCGGACGAACCGACCGGTAACCTTGACCCGAAAAACGCCGATGAGGTGTTCAAGATTTTCAAGGAAATCAATGCTCGTGGGACGACCGTCGTAATGGCGACGCATAACCCGGATTTTTACCTGAATAGCCCCTTCCGCCGCCTGGTTCTGGACCATGGCGAACTCCTGAACAGGGATTTGATCTAGTGTTCCCCAGATTATTGACTTGCCTGCTGCTCTGGGCGTCTTTCTCTTTTGCTGACTCCGATTGGGACAGACACTTTAAGCGTGTCGGTATGGGTGCCGATGTCGCGGTGTGGGAAGGCCAGTTCTTGGACATGACTGATTTTAGTTTGGTTGTCTCTATGGGTGCTGACTTGACGGACAGGGTACGTCTGAATTTCGATGCATTCAATATCCATATGGTTTCCGATGAACCGGATTCTACGAGCCGCGTGACAGGGCTTGCAAGCCTTGTGTCGATAGCAATGTTCCCGTGTATTTTTTTTGATGAGGCTAATTCTATATTCGGCTTACTTACGGCATTAAACCCGACTCTGGAGTTTTTCCTGTGGAAAAAGTTTGTGCCGGTATCTGTGGCGGCTGGGTATAAGGCGGACTGGTTCCTGTTTAGCCCGGATATGAATTTCTATTTCAGACCGCATGTGGGTTTGAATGTGTATGCCGGTTTTGCTCTGATTTCTGCCTCGTACTCCTATATGGTCACGAATACGTACGATGCGAAACGGGGCTCCATGCTGAATCTCGGCTTGTTTTTTAGTTTTGAAATGATATAGCTCTTGAATCCGGCTATATACGGGGCCGTTTATTCCTGTAAACGGGAATTGTGCGAAAAGACGTGCCTTGACGACCTTAAAAATCTAAAATTAGGGCATGGAATTCTCGATTCGCTATAACCATGTCGGCTATGCCCCCAAGGGACCGAAGGTATTCCTGCTGGCTTGCGATTCGGCGCGCAATCCTTTAAAGGAAATGCAGCCCTGGTTCGAGGTGTATTCGGAAAATGGCGAACGGGTGTATGGCGCGTCGATGGTCGAGAAGGGCTCTTGCGCGTACACGGATGAATTTGTGTGGGAAGGCGATTTTTCGCAGCTTGAAACCTCGGGCGAGTTCCGCATTTGCGTGATGGACGCGAAGGGGAATATCCTTGCCGAAACAAAGTCTTTTGCTGTATCGGATAGGCTTGCCTTGGAACAGCTTTCGCTGACGCTCAAGTCGTTCTATTTCCAGCGCTGCGGCGTGGAATTGACTCCGGACCGTGCGGGAAAGTGGGCTAGGCCTGCCGCACACCTGGACGATTGCATTGAGTTCCACCCGAGCATGAACCGCAAGGGGAACTGGAATGCTCACGGTGGCTGGTACGATGCCGGCGATTACGGCAAGTACATTGTGAATGGCGGCGTATCGCTGGCCACGCTCCTCCTGGCGGCAGAATTTGCGGACGATCGCCCGATGGTTGCGAGCAATGCGGACTTTTTTGACGTGGGGTCTTTCCGCACGAACCTGCTCGAAGAAATCCGGTTTGAAATTGAGTTTTTCCTGCGCATGCAAGACGAAGACGGCGGCGTGTTTTTCAAGGTGTCGCCCATCCGCTGGGACGGATTTGTTTCGCCGTCGCAGTCCGATGCTTTGCAAAAGCGGCAGATTCTGGGCAAGTCGACCACGTCGACGCTGAATTTTGCGGGCGCGCTCGCGCAGGCGCATCGCGTGTTTGCGAAAGTGTACCCGTCTTTTGCGCAGAAGTGCCTGGATGCAGCGCTCCGTGCTTACCGCTGGGCTGTCGAGAATCCCGAAGTTACCTACCCGCACAATACCGAGGGTAGCGGCGGGTATGGCGACGAACGCTACGACGACGAGTTCTTCTGGGCGCGTGCGACGCTGTTCCGTGAAGGGAAAGATGCCGGCATCAAGGACTTGCTTCTCCGCGATATGGATACGTGTCCGCCCGATTTCGCCATGAGCTGGCGCGATACGCAGAACCTGGGCTGGATTGCGCTTGCCCTGCAGACGCGCGATATGGAACTGCAGGCCCGTGCCCGCGAGGCTTTGAAGGGCGTCGCCGATGAAATCGTGAAACTTGCCGGCGAAGACCCGTACGGGCTTTCTATCCGCAAGTTCGTGTGGGGTTCTAACGGCGAGATTGCGAACCATGCCCTTACGCTTTTCCTGGTGCAGGAGTGGTTCCCATCTGCTGCTTACGCGGATTGTGCCAAGCGGATGCTCGATTTTGTTTATGGAAAGAACCCGGTGAGCCGTTGCTTTGTGACCGGTGCCGCATGGAGTTCCCCGAAGTTCCCGCACCATCGCATTTGCCATTCAGACGGTATCGAAGCTCCGATTCCGGGCCTTGTCGTGGGCGGCATCAATGCCGACAGGCAGGACATGCACCGTTTCCCGCATTACCCGGGCCCGCAGCCGGGATTCTCGTACACCGACGAGCGTTGTTCGTTCGCGAGCAACGAGACCGCCATCAACTGGAATGCCCCCCTGGTGGCAGCACTCTGCTTTGAGTGCATGGGGTAGATTAAGGTTCCTATACAGAGATTGCCTCTTTTTTAATTTATTTATTATATTAGAATCTGATGAAACCCTTTGTCATCAGATTTTCTGTTTTCTACGCGCTGGTCTTTTCGTGGCTGGCCTTTTGCTGTATGGCCTGCGACCCAGTGGATGAATGGGGTGATCCCAAATACTGGACAGACATTGCCGCATATAAGCCCGACAAGGTAGATTCCCTGGAATTGCGGATTACGTACCAGGCCGGAGATACCGTCTGGGCGGATACGTCCATAGAGTCGGACTCTTCAATCGGGGTTACTTGTAGGTCTTTCTGCGATAGTCTGTTCTCGCTTGGCCGCGAGAATAAAGTTTCTGTCGATATTTCTTTCTATTGCGGTGACAAGGTCGTTGCGCTACCCACGTACGAGATTGACAGCCATTCGGAATACTGGAAGCCGGATGACCTCAATTTCCGCTTTGTGGAATTCGACGAGCGCAGTATCGCCGGAGATTACGAGTTCGATAAATTCCTGCCGCCCGAGGATACGTCCTGTGGCAAGTTCGTGAATTATGCCGCCCTGAGGTTGAAATGTTCCCACGGATGGTGCTATTAGTAGCGTGCTTGGCCTGTGCGGCGCTTGCCGTTTCGGACGATTCGGTACTCCCGTATTTCGAAGTATCCCTGGGTGGCCATTATACGAAATCTAGTTACGAGACGGAATCCTCTACCCACTGGTATCATGACAAGGACCGCGATGAGATGGTCTATGACGAGGACCTCACTTACGACATCTACTCGTTTGAAGGGGGGGCCCGATACTCGATGTGCAGGCGGGGCTTTCTCTAGCCAAGCGGTTTATTTTCCTTTTTGATTTGGGCCTTGCCATATCGATAGGCGATTCACGCTACAAGTTCTATTCCCGTGACAAGGAGGAATACGATAGGACCGAAGTCATGGTCCGCCCGATATTTGGCTTTGGACTAAAGGTGTACCCCTTCCAGACAGAATCTTCATTTTTATACGGGACTTTTATTGGGGCGACACTTTCGTTCATGTTTACCGACAACCTATGGGAAGACTACGGAATGACATACTGTGGTTTTGAGGTTGGTGGCAAGTTCGAGGTAGGCAAACTCTGGAAGGTGTCGGAACATTACCTCATCGGCTTTACCCTGAATATGGGAATATATGAAAACGCGACTGGCTCGAATTACGAATATGGCGACGATAGATTCCGGATAGGGGAGAACCCGAAACGCGACCCCGTCGATGAATGGAATAATTTCCACTTGGGCTTGTCGCTGACCGTCGCCAGGAAGTAATACTGTTCTAGTTTTGTCTTGTGCAGGTTCCCGGTTTGCCTACTGTGTAGAAGGCGAAATAGCCTGTAGCTCCGGCGGGCTCGCTGAACACGAAGTTGACAAAGTTTACGGTACTTGCGTCAGACGGGCTGAACGAAGACCAGGGCAAGTCGATGGTCGTGTATTCCAGCGATCTGGGAACTAGAACTCTAGGAATCTCTTGGCCTTCGGTAGCGTTGGACGGGGTTAATTCTGCAAAGAAGTCGTGGCTGGATTTATAGGTGATGCAGAATCCGCCCCACTGGGTAATGTCGAAATTTTGATCGGAATTGTAGCTCATGTCGAAACCAACCTTTGCGTATGGATTTTCCCCATTGCCTAAGTTGAAAGTCCCTGCTACACTGTTATAAATATCAATAACCGGAAGTAGAGATATAGGGTTAAACTCGTGCCCGAGTTTTGCGGGCCAAATCACGGACGAGGTGGCGTCTGTCGTGGATTTCCAAACTCCAACAGGATCGTTGCCGCAGTCGGTAATGACCGTTTCTTCTGCATATTCGGCACACCACATATCACCGCAGGTCCGATCAAAGGAATGATCTTCATTCCGATACGCTCTTATGCGGATAAGGTCGAAATTGCTTCCTGATGGTTTATTGATTTTGAAACTGGCGACGGCTTTGGCGGCTTCTTTACCCGCTATGGCAGGGCTAGTCCAGCGGGGTTGCTTGAATTCGTTCCAACTGAAGCACCTGTCTGCGGGGAGAAGGGTCTTGCTATTGAGTGTAATTTGTGGCAGGTTGTTGTTTAGTTCCTGGTTCTTTGTTTCGCCAAGGTCTAGAATAATGTCTGCGCTCACGTCGGATGTGTAGGTGATGCAGATTCCTTCCCAGTCCGTCAGGTCGTGAGTGCCTGCGCTGCCGAAGAAAAAGCCTTCGGCTTCCCTGTAGGTCAACTGGCCGGTGGGGCTCTTGTCTGCTCCGTCTATAATCGGGCTATAGCACCATAAATCCGTGTCTTTGCAAGAAACAAGTTCGGGTCCATAATAAGAGCCTCCGCCCAGGTATGCATTAACTTTGTGTAACGTGTAGGTGGCGGTGTCGCAGGTGACATCGACAATGCTATCGAGGTGATCGTTCAGGGTGCAGTTCTGACCATCAACTGCGATGGGGTAGGTTACACCGACCTCGGCGTAAAGATTGCCCAGGGGAACGCCGTTGCAAGTGACGGGATAACGCAAATATATAGTGTCTGCGCTTACGATGCATCCTTCAGCATTTTCGTTGCCGTTGATGCTGGAACTTGATGAGACAGAGCTGTTGTTGCCCGAACTGGACGAACTGTTGCCTGTGCTGGATGAGGATGTGCTGTTGGCGGATGAGGGCTTCTCGACCGAAGAGGAACTTTTTACGGCGGAAGAATCCCTAGTAGTGGTGGCGTCGCTTGTGGCAGAACTGTCCTTGATGGTTGTCGCGGTATCTTGTGAAGCCGTGTCCGTGATGTCGGTTTCAGAAGAATTGTTGGGTGTGGTAATGTCCGATGAATCGGAATCTCCGCAGGCGCCGAAGAATGCGAGGGACAAGACGATAGATGCTGTATAGATCCGCTTGATAAAGTCCATGGAATTTCCTCCTAGAAGGAAATATAGGATAAAATAACGTTTAAAGGATTGTTACCGGGATTTTAGCGGAGAATCAGGGGGCGGATTTCACCGGGTTTCAGGTCACCAAGCGTGTACTTGTCGAACTGGATGCGCACTAGCCGCATGACTTCGTAGCCCAGGTGGGCGAGCATGCGGCGGATTTCGCGGTTTTTGCCTTCGGACAGCGTGATTTCGAGCCAGCAGTTCTTTTCGCCTTCGCTGTGGAGGATTGCGCGTTCGGCGTGCATGAATTCCTCGCTTTCGCCGAAGACGCGGGGCGCTACATTGAAGCCCTTTTCCATCTGTTTGAGCTCGGCGTCGGAGGGCTTGCCCGCGACCTGCACGCGGTAAATTTTGGTGTGCGCACTCGGGTCGCGCGGGGCCAGTAATGCGTCGGCCCATTTGGTGTCGTTCGTGAACAGCAACAATCCTTCGCTCGCGGCATCGAGGCGGCCCACGGGCGAAATGTGCGGCATCATTTTACCGGGGAACATCTTGATGTATTGCTCGCGGAAAATGTCCATGACCGTGGTGCGGCCTTTCTCGTCGCTTGCTGTGGTCACGGCCCCGCGCGGCTTGTTCATCGCGAAGTAGACGAACTCGCTTGCGGTGACGGGCGTGCCGTCCACGAGGATTTCGTCGTTCTCGTAGGCGGGCGTGTCGGGGTCGCGCACGATTTTACCGCGCAAAGAAACCCGGCCCTCGCGGACCAGGTTTTCTGCGACGCTACGG
>JAGAAW010000083.1 GCA_017615055.1 Fibrobacter sp. | reverse complement strand
TGTCAATCCGCCGTTCATCAAGAATATCGTGGGATCCCCCAAGTGTCCTTCGCTCACGATCGCGCTGAACCGCAGACTCTACCTGAACGAAGGCGACCGCACCATGCGTTCCCCCGCCTACAAATGGAACATCCTGCTCTACGAAATATATTCGGTGCTTCTTCAATGGAATTCGTTCACCCCATATAAGCAGCAAATGGCCGAATCCGCCGAAATCTTAAAAAACACGAAAAAGGACAAAAACAACTTGACGTTTTTCGGACCATCTACGATCGAGGAATTTATATACGAACTTACCGGCGACGAAGATGTTTATGTCTCGAGCGCAATCCCATTGCCAGACAAAAGGCTATTGTGCAACCTGAACAAGGGAAGCTATCTTGTTCTTTTTGATTTCAAGCCTCTACTGGACAAAAAGGGGTTTGTGGGGCTCAAGGACGACGATATCTTCTACAAGGTAGATTGTTCCAACGGGGTGCCCAACTGGGATAACGAACGAATCGACATTGCGCCCGAGTACATTTACGAGCACGGGAAACACCTCAGTGACATGGAATATGAACAGCTGAGATCTATTCCCACTAGGCGAAAGCGTGAATAGCGAGACAAGAAAAGACGGCCATCGGCCGCCTTTTGATGTTTTGAACGATTTGCTTACTTCGCCGCTTGCGTAGCAAGGCTTGCCTTGATGGCGAGAACCTCGGACTCGGGAAGTGGTAACGTATATTTTCTTTCGCAAATTCCACTAAGGGGGAAAAAAAATAGGATGTTCCAATTTTTAGATTTGAAATAACCACAAATCAACCCTAAAAAAGGACCATCCTATGGAAAGAAATATAATCAAAATCGACGAAGCCGGACTCAAGGACGACCTGAAAACACTCATCCGGGGCACAGTCGAGGATACGCTCAACGCCATGCTGGACGAGGAGGCAGCAAGCCTCTGCAACGCAGAACGGCACGAGCGCACCGAGGGCCGCAAGAACTACCGCAGCGGTCACTACCACAGGAAACTGCTCACAGGCGCCGGGGAACTCGACATAGCCGTCCCGAAACTGCGCCTGGCTCCGTTCGAGACAGCTATCATAGAACGCTACCGGCGCAGGGAATCATCCGTGGAGGAGTCGCTCATCGAGATGTACCTGGCGGGGGTGTCCGTGCGCCGCATGGAGGACGTCACCGAGCTGCTGTGGGGTTCCCGCGTGAGCGCCTCGACAGTCAGCAACCTGAACCAGAAGGTGTACGGCAAGATCGAGGAATGGCGCAACAGGCCGCTTTCCGGGGAATACCCCTACGTGTACGTGGACGGCATCTACCTGAAGCGCAGTTGGGGCGGCGAGATGACCAGCGTGTCGGTGCTCGTGGCCATAGGCGTGAACGGGGAGGGCTACCGCGAGATCCTCGGTGCGGCGGAAGGCGCGAGCGAGAGCAAGGAGTGCTGGAAATCGTTCCTGAAAAGTCTGAAGGAGCGCGGCCTGGATGGCGTTCGGCTGTTTACCTCGGACAAGCACCTGGGCTTCCTGGAGTCCGCATCGGAGGTCTTCTCGGACGCCAAGTGGCAACGCTGCACGGTACACTTCTTCAGGAACGTGTTCACGAAGGTTCCCCGCAACAAGTTCGCCGCAGTGGCAGCCCTGCTCAAGGCGACCTATGCGCAGGAAGACCGGGAAGCGACGCTGGCAAAAATCAAGGATGTAGAACGCAAACTGCGCGAGATGAAACTCAACTCGGCTGCGGACGTATACGCGAAGGGCGTGAAGGAAACGCTGACCTACCTAGAGTTCCCCCGTGAACACTGGCGCAATATCCGGACCAACAACATCCTTGAACGGCTCAACCGCGAAATACGCCGAAGAACTCGGGTAGTGGGCTGCTTCCCGGACGGGGAATCCGCACTGATGCTGGTATGCGCCAGGCTGAGGCATGTCGCATCGAAGGAATGGGGCACCAAGAGGTACCTGAACATGAAGCACCTCTACGAGCTGGAAAAGGAAAACGAGCTAAAACGAGAGTTGGAAAAAGACGGAAAGAAAGAAAATGTAGCCTAAATCTGATGCTGGAACAAACTATTTTTGCGAAAGACTCTTGACACTACCCGGGAAGTTTCGAGATGCGGACAACCTTCTCGACGGAGAGCCCCTCCGCGAGCATGGCTACGATCATTTCCCGGCGTTCCGCTTCAGCATCTTCCGCCATTTCTTTTTTCAAATCTTCTGTGATTTCTTTTCTTACTTCTTCTGTGATTTCTTTTCTCACTTCTTCGGCCATTTTTCTTTTCGCGAATGCCAGACAACACGCCATTTCTTCTTTTGTAGTCATTTCTCGCTCCACGGTTTTCAAGGTCTCGTCATCCAAATTGTCTACACGGATGCGCTCAAGGGCTTCCTTCACGATGTCGCTTCCGAAGGTCGGGATTTCCTTTTCGCTACCTGCATTCTTGAGCAGGTAAATCCAGGCGTCCGTAACCGACTTGACTTCATGAGCCTTCTTGTTGAAGTTCTGCAGACTTACCATAATATACCTATTTTTAGGAAAAATAGGTTCCGCTTTTCCGTGCTGGATTGAATTCCTGCTGTAAATGGCCCATTCGTCAATGTAACCCCCGCAGAATTCGGGCATGTCGAAGTTACAAATCCAGATGGAGATGGTTTCCGGGAGTTCGTAGCGTCTGTATTCCTTTTCTTCGCGGGTCAGTTTTTTGAACTCCTCGGATTCTTCCATCTTCTGTTTTCCTTTGATAATCAGGAATGCCTTGTAAAGAATTGCCCTATCGACGAAGAAACTGTGTTCCGCCCGCTGCATCTCAATGTCGAGCATCCTTCCGGAATCCGTTGTTACGAATGCATCCATGATGATTTTACGGCTCTGGGGGACCCTAAAACGCGTCGTGTAGTTGAACGTGTATTCAAGGTCCTTGATTTTGTCCTTGCCGCGCAGATCGAGAAGCCCTTCGAGAAAGTCCCTGATGGCATCCTTGTCGTCGAAGAGTTCCTGGAAGCCGGTGTCGTAGGTCGGGTCGAGATAGGTCTGCCCCGCGAGTTTCGCGGGAATTGGTTCCTTGCGGACTATATTGCGTTTCTTGCTCATTCAATCTCCGTTTTTTGTTTCAGTGGATTCTATCGAGGCTTTGCCTCTCCAGAATGACAGGCTGCCTCTACCCTTAAAACGGAGAAAGGGGCCAAAATGAGCCGAAAAAGTTTGTTTACATTTTCGTGCTTAGGGCAAAACCATAGTCAAAATCACTTTTTTTCGCCAAATTTCGGCGTTTTTAGGCCAACGGCAGGGGCATTTTTAGACCCTCGACACGGTTCGCCGAACCCATTCGTTGAACATTATGCAACGGAAACTTTACCCGGCGGCACCTCCCCCGGACCGTTCAGCCCTTTATTTAGGTAAATTATGGGCATGGTTGACGTACTCGAATACCTTGAATACCGCGATTTCCTGAAGGACTGGTTTGCCGAAAGCAAAAAAGACAACCCGTTCACCAGCTATCGCTACCTGAGCCAGAAGACCGGCGTGGACCCGGCCTGGCTCGTGCGCGTATTCCAGAAGGGCGGGCACCTGAACGAGGACTCGCTCCCGGTATTCATTCGCCTCTGCAAGCTCGACGACCGCAGGGCGGAGTACTTCAAGACGCTCTACCGCTTTAACAAGACTAAGGCGAAGCAGGCGCTCAGCGAACTTTACTACAAGTTAATGGAACTGCGCGAGATGGAAACGCGCGTGCTCACCGAGCCCGAACTCGCCTATTTCGGGAGCTGGAGCTGTGCGGCACTCCGCGCGCTCATCGGAATCACGAAGGACACGAGCGACATACCGGAACTTGCAAGCCACCTGAACCCGCCCATCTCGCACGACGAGGCACGCAGCGCACTCGAGATATTGAAGAAGCTCGGGCTTGTCGCACCGGACGGCAACGGTGGCTGGAACATCACCGACCAGATTCTTTCTACCGGCGGCGAGGTCAAGAGCCGCGCGGTCCGCGACTTCCACAGGCACACGATTGAACTTGCCCAGGAATCCATCGACCGCCACAA
Organism: Fibrobacter sp.; assembly: GCA_017615055.1. Lineage (GTDB taxonomy): Bacteria > Fibrobacterota > Fibrobacteria > Fibrobacterales > Fibrobacteraceae > Fibrobacter. The sequence goes on along the minus strand of JAGAAW010000083.1, from coordinate 4,030 downwards.
ACCCGAGGAACGCGACATTTCGAGCGTCGTGTTTACCGCAGCAGAGGAAGACCTGCCCGAAATCAAGCACCGCATCGAGGAATTCCGCAGGGGCCTCCTGCAGTTTGCCCGCAAGAGCGAGCGCGCCGACCGCGTTTACGCCCTGAATATCGCGATGTTCCCACTCTCCGACAGGGTGGACGACCCCGCTACGGCAGATGGCGTCGCACCTAACCCACCAAAGGAGGGCTAGGCGATGCTCGGAAATTTCAAAAAAATGTATCTTTCAAAGGTGCAGCGGAACATTTCTACATTCGGTCTGGGCTTGGTCGCGCTTTCTACGGTAGCGGCCCTTTCGGCATGTTCCGATAGCGACAAAACCGCAGGCGGAGGCCCGAGCGGCACCGAGGCGGGTAACGCCATCACGGCGCAGATTACCGTCGCGGGCCAGCCGGCCGCATTCGCACGCGTAAAACTCAGCGAAAGCGAAAGCCTCGACGCAAGCGAGAGCGAATTCGCCGAAGCGGATTCCAACGGCAAAATCGTCTTCGAGAACGTGGCCGAAGGCACATACACGCTGGAAGCGAAACTCGACAACAAGGCTCTCCAGAAGGAAGTTTCCGTCGAGGGCGACGACGTTGACCTGGGCAAGGAATCCCTCGAAGAGACGGTTTCCATCGAAGGTTCCGTGGGCAAGGGCATGGAAGGCACGGTGAAGGTCCGCGGCATGTCGCATTCGGCAAAAGTTACGGACGGCAAGTTCTCCATGGACTCGCTGCCCGCAGGGCCCATCAGCCTGGTGTTCATCCCGAACGAGAAGGGCGCCGACACGAGCAGCACCTACATGAAGGTTGTCGCGGGCGAAAGTTCCACCGCGAGCACGTTCGCCGAAGAAAGTCGCGCACTACTGCTTGACGACTTCCAAGATTCCAACTACCAGAACCGATTCATGCCCGCACGCACCTACGATGGCGGCTGGTGGTACTTCAATTTCGAAAAAAACGTGACGCCCGACTTTATCACCGACGATGGCGAGCACCGCTTTAGCCTCGAAGACGAGGACGGCAACATCGTAGCACATGTCGAAGCCACATTCGGCGACGTTATCAAGGATTCTACCGACGAAAAGATATGGCCGTGGGCGACCGTGGGCATTGAACTCGGCAAGAGCGACAAGACGCTCTGCAACGATATTTCTTCTGTGGATTCCATCGCATTCCGTGCGAAGGGCGAAGGCGCCATCGTGTTCGGCCTTGTAGACGAAACGCAGAAGAAGGAAGACCAACTCATCGCGCAGTACGAGATCACCCTCGACGAAGACTGGGCCCGTTTCAGCGTGCCTCTGGCAGAAATCATCGATCCGCGTTTCTCGTACAACTGTGTGAACCAGCTGGTGTGGAGATTCAAGCCAAACAACGAAGAAAAGACCGTCAAGTTCTGGCTTGACGACATCGAACTTACCGGCGGCAAGCGCCTGAGCATCTGGAAGCGGTAATGTCCGGGGCTCGCGCAGTCACCACGAACCAAACCGATATATACGACAAACTCGAAGAGGTCGTGCGCAAGTACGCATCGACCGAATACCTGCGCCCTATTGCGGACCATACGCGCATAGCATTTGCCGAAGCGGAGAAGTTTATTGAGGGATTTTACGGGGACTCAGGTCGCGACAAGGATGGTGCCGTTTTTGATGATAACCGCGCGGGCCGCATCGAGGATAGCGCGGGCCGAGTTACATATAAAGTAATTCTCGATTCGGGTTGCGGCACGGGCGAAAGCACGCTCAACATCGCGCTCGCCCACTCGGGCATCCCCGTCATCGGCATCGACAAGTCGGTGGCGCGCCTCGCGAAGGCTGGCGCAGGATTAAACAAGGGATTAAACAGCGCCGCCCCGCAGAACGCTTTCCTCGTGCGCGCGGAACTGCTCGACTTCTGGCGCCTCGCCCTCGAGAAGGTCAAGGCAGGCCAGTGGCATATCCCCTACCACGCACTTTACTACCCGAACCCCTGGCCCAAGCAGAGCGAGGCCACAAGGCGGTTCCATCTGCATCCGATTTTCCCGACGCTCCTGCAACTCGGGGATGCAATTGAACTGCGCACCAACTGGGAAATCTACGCACGGGAATTCGCGGAGGCGACGCGCGTCTTGGATTCTATCCTATCGCTACGCTCCAGGATGACAACCTTCGGCTCCAGAATGACAACGGGAACGACAATCAGCCACGAAGCGTTCGAGCCGGAGCAGCCCATCACCGCATTCGAGCGCAAATACAAGGAAGCCCGCCAGCAGCTGTGGCGGGTCACTATCAATCACGTGCAGATTTAATTACCGACGGTCACCCATCCACCGCACGAAAGCCTTGAGGTCCTTCGTCGTCTGGATTGTCACCTGCGATTCCTCGCGTACCAGGAATTCCGAAAGCCCGTACTTGTCGCTGCTGGAGCCCCAGTCATACGTGTAGCCCAGGCGCGTCCACGCGTAGCCGCCCTCGGACTTGTAGTTTGCATTCCAGGCATTATCGAACCAGTTGCGCAGCCACATCCCGAGGCTATCCAGCTGGGAATCGTCTTCCTCGTTAAAGCGGCAGGTCATCTCGGAACTCGTAACATCCGGGATATACGCCGGACGGATCATATCCTTCGGGGATACCCAGAACGTAGTGAAGTGCGTGATGTTCGCTTCGCGCGGGAGCCCAAGCAGCTGGCGCAGGCGAAGCGGCCAATTGCGCACGCCCTTGCTGTTCATCTTGAACCATTCCAGGAATTCCTTATCCGAGAACACGCGCATGTCGCTCGGAACCGTATATGCGGCACCATTATCGAACAGGTTCGGAGTAGAATGCGCTGCAATCATCAAGGCCTTGTCCTTCTCGGCGTTCCACGTAACTTTGTCCGAATTAGAATCCAGCGAGACAAGCGGGCGGATATCTTCGCAGGAGCCGTTCTTCGCCGCCTCGATTGCAGCCTTGTACTGTTCCCGAATCAGGGAATCGCGGTTAGCAAAGCTCATCTTCGAGCCGTCGGTCTTCAGCACCTCGCAGTAAGGGATCTTCGACGGGTCGAGCGCAATTTCGGCCTTTTTGAATTCTTCCTCGATAAGGGCGTCGTTATGGTCGAACAACTTGTCGCCTTGCACGAACGAAATCACAATCTTGCAAAGCCCGTTTTCGGGAATCACGATACCCGAGGCGCCCTTGTTTGCGGACGTAGTGTCGAGCACGAACTTGTTCTCGTTCTCGCCACAGTTGTAGCTGTAACTGTAGAGCGTCGCGGGGCCGGACTTGAGTTCCGCAAAGAAGAAGTTATCCTGTTCTTCGCTCCACGTGGGCTTCACGACAATCGTAGAATCGCCAATCTTCGCGTAGTGCGGGTTAGCCTCGCTGCAGTAGAACGCAGCCTGCCGGAATATGCCGACAACACCGGTCTTGCCCTTGAACGCAGCCTCATTCTTGTACTTGTAACTATGGGCGCACGCCAAAAGCAACAGCACGGCGCCCAGCAAGGCCAACGGAACGATTCTTTTCATTGCGACACTTCCTTTTTTCGCGTTTGTCATAAATATATAAGTTTTTCAAGAATCACGCCCGTAAAATTTAGGTATCCTGGCCCTATTCTGGGCTGGCGACGCAGGGGAAGCCTGTGCCATTTTTTCAACAGCAAAAAAGGCATTCCGTAAGGAACGCCTTTAATGCTTTTGGATCCTTCCGCCTTCGGCGTCAGGATGACACTTTGATGCAAAGGCCCTTCGGCTGGTTCGACAGGCTCACCAACCTTACTCAGGGACCTTTTACTTCACCACGATGTTTACGAGCTTGCCGGGCACGACGATCGATTTGACGACGGTCTTGCCAGCCATAAACTCCTTCACGCGGTCGTTGTCAAGTGCGAGCTTTTCGAGGGCGGCCTTGTCCATGTCCTTGGCGACGGATGCCTTGGCGCGGACCTTGCCGTTCACCTGGAACACGACTTCCACGGTGTTTTCCACAGCCTTGGAGTGGTCGGCTTCCGGCCAGGCGACGTTCGTGAGCGATTCGTTGTGTCCGAGGATG
>JAGAAW010000082.1 GCA_017615055.1 Fibrobacter sp. | reverse complement strand
GTAGTCGCCGCTGGTGATGTTGTCCAGCCATTCCTGGTTGTCCAGATACCAGCGCACCGTCTTCTCGATGCCTTCCTCGAACTGCAGGGACGGTTCCCAGCCGAGTTCCTTCTGGAGCTTGGTGGAGTCGATGGCGTAGCGGGCATCGTGACCCAGGCGATCGGTCACGTAGGTGATGAGGTTCATGTCCTCGCCCTCGGCACGGCCCAAGAGTTTATCGACAGTCTTGATCACGACCTTGATGATGTCGATGTTCTTCCATTCATTGAAGCCGCCAATGTTGTACGTCTCGGCAATCTTTCCGTTATGGAAAATCACGTCGATAGCACGGGCATGGTCTTCCACAAAGAGCCAGTCGCGCACGTTCTCGCCCTTGCCGTAGACCGGCAGCGGCTTCTTGTGACGGATGTTGTTGATGAAGAGCGGAATCAACTTCTCGGGGAACTGGTACGGACCGTAGTTGTTGGAGCAGTTCGTCACGATGGTCGGCATGCCGTAAGTGTCATGGAATGCACGCACAAAGTGGTCGGAACCGGCCTTACTTGCGGAATACGGAGAATGCGGCGTGTACTTGGTGGTCTCGTAGAAGAAGTCGTCGCCGTAGGCCAGGTGATGCTCGCTGGAGCTAGCCGTCGTGGTGAACGGGGGCGTGATGCCTTCCGGGTGATTCATCTTGAGCGCACCATAGACTTCGTCGGTGGAGATATGGTAGAAGCGCTTGCCTTCGTACTTTTCCGGGAGACTTTCCCAATAAAGCTTCGCGGCCTGCAAAAGCGAAAGCGTTCCCATCACATTCGTCTTCGCGAAGGTGAACGGGTCCTTGATGGAGCGGTCCACGTGGCTTTCGGCGGCCAGGTGGATGATGCCGTCAATCTTCTCGTCCTGCATGAGCTTGTAGAAGGCGTCAAAGTCGCAGATGTCCATCTTCACGAACTTGTAGTTCGGCTTGCCCTCGATATCCTTGAGGTTCGCGAGGTTGCCCGCATAGGTCAACTTGTCCAAGTTGATAATCTTGTATTCCGGATACTTGTTCACGAACAGGCGCACGACATGGCTACCAATAAAACCTGCGCCGCCGGTAATGACGATATTCTTCATAGAAACTCCAGTTATATGAAGCAAATATACTAAATCTGGCCTACGATAAACTCGTACGGGTTAGCAAGTGTTTCCAAATCCACGGCGACAGAGGGAATCTGCCAGCGGAGCCACGTGATTTGCCGCTTTGCGTAGTTGCGGGTCTTGCGCTTGACCTCCTCGACCACATGCGCGACCTGCTCGGGAGTGCAAGCATGCAGGAGCTCGCGGTACCCGAGGCTCTGCCACGCAGGAGCATCGAGCGGCACATTTTTCGCGAGATTGTGCACCTCGCCAAGCCAGCCGTCCGCCATCATCTTGTCCACACGCCCGTTGATGCGATTATACAGGTTCTCGCGGGAGCGTTGCAGCCAGAATACGGGAATCTGTCCGATACCGCCCTCGCGTTCCTTCTGCCAGTCCGAAAGTTTGCGGCCCGTAGCCTGCCACACTTCCAGTATGCGGATAATGCGCTGGGCGTTTTCCGGCTCGACACCTTCCATCGCCTCCGGGTCCACATCCTGCGCCATTTTGAACAAACTATCAAGACCATCGCTCGCGGATTTTTCCTCGAGGCCAGCACGTACGCCTGGCTCTATCTGCGGGATTTTCGGTAGCCCGAGCATCAGTGACTGAAGGTACAGTCCGGTACCGCCGACCGCAATGTAGTTCTTGCCGGGATTGGCTTCCAGCAGTTCACGCACACTCCTGCAGAACTCGCCCGCCGAGAAAGTCTTTGCCGGGTCAAGAAAGTCTACCATGTGGTGTTTTACCTGCTCCATATCTGCAAGCGAAGGCTGCGCCGTCCCTATCGCAAAGCCCCTGTATATCTGGCGGGAATCGACACCGATAATCTCGGCGTTGTAATGCCGGGCAAGGTCGAGCGAAAGGCGCGACTTCCCTATTCCCGTGGCACCGACGATAGCAAAGAGGATTGGCATGCCCGCAATATAATTATATTTGGAGGGGATGAAAAACGCAAAGCATATAATCGCCATATTTATTGTTCTCGGGGTACTCGCCACTGCGGCCTACCTACTCCCCAAGAGCGATATCGAGAGCTTGTGGGCGAATAGCAAGGCACCGGCAGAAGAAGTAGCAGACACGACAACCGCCGTACAGGATACCACACCGTTTATCGACCGCATGAAGGCAGATATCGGCGTTATCCAGGCGCAGTATTCCCGCCGTAAAAAGCGCGACGTATGGACGCTCGGGAACGGAGCCACGATTATCCGCTACCTGTTGCAGGCAAAGCGGTTCATCGACAAGAACAACGGGAAGGTCCTCTACATGGAGGAACTCTTCAACGACAACGACGCGTTCCAGTCTGCAAACCTGGACGCGATCTCCCCTGATGGCGATACGCTCCGCATAAACCTGCAGATATCGCGCAACATATTCCGCGATAACGCATCGTACCTTTCTGTCTCGTTCCAGGTTACCGGAGCAGCCTTCCAGCAAAAAAGAATCATGCCCGATCTAATCTCGGCTCTCAACTCGCTCGACTACCCCTACGACCTGCTCATTACCCCGTTTGACATGCCAGAGGGCTTCTACCCCGACCTGGACAAGGTAAAGAACAAGGAACTCGTCCTGTGGCTCCTCATGGAATCCAGTAGCCTCGACAGCAGACACAAGGACATGCGCCCCATCCGCAGTTACCTCACCGAAGACCAGATTTCAGAAATCATCGCAAACGCAAAGACGCTCGTGCCTTCGGCAAACGGGATTGCCACGCGATTCGCCGAGAAAGCCGTCGAGCACAAGCCCCTGTTGCAGGCGGTGCTCAACGCATCAAAAGCGAACGGCCTGTGGTTTGCCGACCTTTCACAAAACAAGAAATCGAAGGTCTCGGAAATCTGCCCCGAAATCAACATGAGCTGCAAGGTTCTCGTGCCCTACAACCCCGACAACAGTTCCCTGGAAGACTACATCCATAAAAATCTTCGCAGCGCAGCAAGGAGCGGCATGAGCGCCATTATCCTTCCGCTAACCCTTGAAAGCGTGCAGAAAGTCAAGACAATGAAAGAAAAAACTGCCGCTCAGGGCACCACGCTCATAAATTTATCTACCTTTATGAACACCAACAAGGAGTAGTTTCCATGACCGTAAAACTGGGTGTCAACGTAGACCATATCGCCACTATCCGTGAAGCACGCAAGATCCGCGAACCGGATCCGGTTGCCGCAGCGATTATTGCCGAACTCGCCGGATGCAACGGCATTGTTGCCCACCTGCGCGAAGACAAGCGTCACATCCAGGACCGCGACCTCAAACTCCTCCGCGGTACGGTTTCCACGAAACTCGACCTCCAGATTTCGACCAACCCCGAGATGGTGCAGTTCGCCATCAACGTGCAGCCCGACATGGTGACGCTCGTACCGGAGAACAGCCAAGAAATCACGACCGAAGCGGGCATGAACGTTGCCGCAAAGATTGACGAGATTGCAAAGATCGTGATGACCCTCAAGAACAACGACATTGCCACCTGCATCTTCATCGACCCCGAAACCGAACAGGTGAAGGCATCGAAGAAGGTCGGCGCAGACTTCGTGGAGTTCAGCACTGCAAGGTACGCCTCGGCATGCGACCTCGGCAGCATCCAGGAAGTGAACCGCGAAATTTCCGCCATCCAGGACATGACCGTCCTTGCAAAGAAGTACGGCCTGCGCGTGCTCGCGGGTCACGGGCTCAACTACAGGAACGTGGAAGCGATTGCCGGCATCGAAGGCATCGAGGAACTCAACATCGGGCACAGCATCGTGGCCAGGGCCGCACTCGTGGGCCTTGAACGTGCCGTAAAGGAAATGCTCGAGATTATCCGCCGCGTCTCGTAAAAAAGAAACCGGATTCTAGTAATCCTTGTACTCGACATCCTGAAGAACGAGCCCCTGCGGCGGTGCCCAGGTGCGTTCTCCTTTGAACGTCTTTTCGAAGATACTCTTGATGGTGCCCTCGGGGTAGCGTCCGCGGCCGATGTCGAACAGCGTTCCGACCATTGCTCGCACCTGGCGGTGCAAAAAACGGTTTCCCTTGATATGGAACATGCAGCTCCAGTCGTTCAGGCGTTCCAGGCGGAACTCCGTCAGCGTGCACAGCGTAGACTTGCCATCGTTACGGGGAATGCAGAAGTCGATAAAGTCGTGTTCGCCCAGGAACGCCTGCGCCTCGCGCTCCATTACATCCAAATTAAGATTCAGACTACCGCACTCCCAGCCAAAGTCGCGCATCAGGGCGACGGGCCTGGTGAAGATGGTGTACTGGTAGTAGCGCGAAAGCGCATCGTAGCGGGAATGGAACTCGCTCGAGCACGCCTCGAGGTCACGAATGCGGATAAGCCTCTTGGTAAGGCCGTTCACCGAACGCACAACCTTAGAGGGTTCAAGTTCGCCGTCGAAATCAAAGTGGACGCACTGCCCGCGGGCATGCACACCCGTATCCGTACGGCCGGAGCCCACTACGCGGATAGGCGCACGCAGGACCGTAGTCAAAGCCTCTTCGAGCGTAGACTGCACCGTAACAAAGCGGGTCTCGCCCGCACAGTTCTGTTCTTGCCAGCCGTAGAAGGCGCTTCCCAGGTATTCACAGCGGAAGCGGTAACGCATCTAGTTCCCCGATTCTAGGGATTCCTTGATAACAGCCTCGACCTGATCCTGCGGGATCTTCAACTGCGAGGCGATTGCGGATGCAGGGAACCCACGGCGGGACATCTGCATAATCTTCGTCTTTTCGGTAAGTTCGCGGTCGAACCTGCTAGTCTTGAGGGGCGATTTCGCCTGCAGGGTCGGATCGCCCGTCATGTTGTGGCTCTGCGCACGAATCTTCATGGTGCGGTCGCGTGTCACGCCGCGCGGGGAGCGAAGCACATCAGAAAGCGACTGCATGGCCGAGGTAATGCGTTCCTTCGCCGTAGGCCGAAGCTGCGGGCGCGGTGCATCGAGGTCGGTCGTCATGATCTTGTTCTCGGGCACGCCGTTCTCGTCCTCGAATGCCATCTTGGGCAGTTCCTGCTGCTTTTCACGCTCGGCATATTCCGAGACTTCGTCGATAATCGAACGCTTCTGCGGACGCGGGCGTGCAATCGTCTCGTCGTCAAGCCCGCCCTTGGGTTCCTTGAAGCGCTGTTCCTCTGCCGCCTTGATGGCCTCCATCTTCATGGTCAGGACCTTCTTCCTGTGGGCGAGCACGGCAAACAGCAAGATAATGCAAAGGATAATCGCGGCAGCGCCACCCGCAATCCAGAGCATGGTCTCGCTCGAGACGCCCAGCGGGTTTTCTGCCGCAACGGGCACGGGTGCCGTCCTCAGGTCACCGAGAGATTCCCAGGACTGTTCCAGTTCGGTACGGATAGAAAGCTGCAGGTCTGGGTTCCCCTGCGCCTCGAACAGCGCAACCTGCAGGGAATCGATCCTGCTGCGGGCTTCCAGGTAGGCTTCCGCATCAAAAGACGACTTAACCGCGGAAAAATCCAGGAGCAAATAGGCGCCAAGCCCTGCTGCCACAATAAACAAGACAACTGGAGCGATAAACTTCTTCATACGCTGTATAATTTAGAAAAAGGCGGCACATTTTTCCCAGGCAAAATGCCGAAAAAAGCCGTATTTTGAAAATTGGGAAACATCGCCCCGGTTTTCCGGCGTGATGTGAAGTTCTCTACACTTTTTTCGCAAAAAACGCAAAAAAGGTGTTCATACCCCCATTTTTTTACTATTTTATGGTCAAGAACTCTTTGTTCTCCTCCTAACCCCAAAGAACACCCCGGCCTCGGTCGGGGTGTTTTGGTTTTAAGTCTCGTTTTTTTGGAGGTTCTTACATGCGAAGGTCACCGAACGAAACGGACCTATCGCCACCGTTCTCGAGTGCGGCCTTGAGCGCCACCTGTGCATTATAAATGAGGGTACCCTCGTCAATCGCATGGTCGGGCATCACGGCTACACCAAGGCTCAGCTTGGTCGCGAGGATTCCGTCGCCATAAGAAATCTGCAACTGCGAAATCTCGTTGCGGATACGTTCGGCACGCTCAAGCGTAATCTTGCTATCGGCACCGGGTAGAATCACGCACAGCACGTTGCCATCGAACCTGCAGGGGATATCCTCGGTACGGATGAACCCGGGCAGACGTTGTCCCAGTTCCCAAAGCAACTGCTCGAGAGCGTGGTTGCCCTTTTCGGTCTTGATAGTTTCTGCCGAATCCGGGTAAATCATGATGATCCCTATGGGGGTCGCATGGCGGTTTGCGGCAGCCACCTCGCGGCGCAGGGATTCTTCCATGTAGCGTCTGTTGAACAGCCCGGTAAGGCTATCGCGGATGCTGTGCTGCTGGAACCGCAAATTCAGATTCTGGTTAGCCACGTAGAGCCCGAAGGTCGCGGCGACAATGCTCACCTTCGCCTTCCAGAACTCGAGCGAATCGCCCTCGGGGAACTTGTCCACCTGGACCGAGAGGATACCGAAGTGTTCTTCGAGGCCTTCGATCGGAGCGCAGAAGGATACACCCTGCGGGTGATGGTGCAGGTGGGTGCAACCGCCCGTAAATTCGCCAGAGGTGTAGTCGCTCACCACGACATCGCCCACGTTGTAGCTCGCGCATTCACCCGGCATAATCACGTCATCACTGATAACGTAATCGCCAAACGAAAGGATCTTGTGGAGCTCGGTCTGGACGCCGCCGTACATGTAGAGGATACCGGCACCGTTCGGGAAAAGTTCGGGGAGCGACTTTTCGAGAGCCTCCACCACGTCGGGGAAAGGCCTGTTCTTGAGGATCTGCTTGCAGAAGGTGTTCCAGGCATCGAGCGGGAAGGCGTGCTGCACCACGTTCACCTGCTGTTTGAGGGCCTCGGCCGCAGGGATTGCCTCGGGAGGGAGTATGCTGTCGAAGGGTTTCTTCTTCGCGGGGGCATTGTTTTCGAACGGTTGCGGTTCGTCGCTCAGCGACGGGACAACAGGCACATACTCGGTTTTCGGGGAGGCGTTGCGGCTCTCGTTAAGGGCTTCGGTAAAGTTCGCTTCTGCTTCGGTGAACTTGCGCTTGCAGTGGCTGTAGTACAGGAGGCCGAGGACCGCACCCCAGGCACCAATCATGACGAATTTCAGGTGCAGGGCCAGGCTCTTTTCGGGAATGAAATAGGCGCCAACGACACCACCGATAAAAAAGACCAGGCAAAGGAAATAAGAAAAGAAGCTCATACCTTAAATTTATCAAAAAGTAAACGGAATATTTCACGAATAAAAGAAAATTTTTGGCAATGAAGGGCTTTTTTTGTTGGCCAAAGGGCCGAGGGGGCCCATTTTTCTAGATTTGTAGCAATGACTATCCTCGAAAAGATTGCCCTTGCGCTGCCTGCCGTCGAAAGCCCTGCCCGTTACATGGGCGGCGAGGCGAACAGCGTAGTGAAGGACCACAGCCAGATGCTCGCCCGTATGGCGTTCGTGTTCCCGGACACCTACGAAATCGGCATGAGCAACAACGGCATCCGCATCTTGTACCACGTGATCAACCGCGAGAGCGACCTGCTATGCGAAGTCTCTTTCGCGCCGTGGGACGACATGGCCGCGGAGATGAAGAAGTACGACATCCCGCTGTACAGCTACGCGACCTACACACCGGTACGCGATTTCGAGGTCGTGGGCATGACGCTCCAGACGGAGCTCAACTTCACGAACGTGCCCTACGTGCTGGACATGGCGCGCATTCCCGTATGGCAGAAGGATAGGCAGGAAAATGACCCCATCGTCGTTGCGGGCGGGCCCTCGATGGCAAACCCCGAGCCCGTCGCCGACTTCTTCGACGCGTTCATGATTGGCGACGGGGAGAAAGTCATGATTGACTTTCTGCGGTGCGTAGGCGAAGGCCGCAAGGCGGGCCGGAGTCGCGCCGAAATACTCGAGAATTTATCCAAGATTGACGGCGTGTACGTACCGACCCTCCGCCCGGTAGTCAAAAACGAATTCGGCGCGATTGTGCCGGCGGAACCCGCCGCCGGCGCCTACGCCACCACGAACGGGGTTCGCCGCCTGTTCATCCCGGTCATGAACCCCAAGGACTACCCGGTCAAGAACCTCATCGCGAACATGCAGCTCGTGCACAACCGCTTCAGCGTGGAAGTCATGCGCGGCTGTGCGCAGGGTTGCCGCTTTTGCCAGGCAGGCATCTGGTACCGCCCGTGCCGCGAACTCAACCCGGACGATGTCCTCGACATCGCGAAGGCGGGCATCCGCGCCACCGGCGAACGCGAACTCGGGCTACTTTCGCTTTCTACCGCCGACTACAAGCCGGTCGAGGCTCTCACCGACAGTATCATCGACGACCCGTTCTTCGATACCGTCGACGTGAGCTTGCCCAGCATCCGCGTGAACAGTTTCGGGCAGACGCTCGCCGGCAAGATTGCAGCCCTCAAGGGTGGCCGCAGCGCCACGTTCGCCCCCGAGACGGGCTCCGAGCGCATCCGCAAGATGATCAACAAGACCATCAGCGACCAGGACATGTACGATGCCGCCGAGCATGCGTTCAGCAGCGGGTTCAACAAGATTAAGTTGTACACAATGATAGGGTTCCCGACCGAGAACGAGGCCGACATGCAGGCTTTCTGCGACCTCATCTTCAACCTCGTGAAAATCGGGCGCAAGTACAACCGCGGCATCCAGATTGCAGTCAGCATCGGTATATTGATTCCAAAGTCATTCACGGGCCTCCAGTGGGCGCCGTTCATGGACAAGGAGACAGCCCTCAAGCACATCCGCTACGTGCGCGAGAAGTTCTTCAAGCACCCGAACGTAAAGATCAACTGGGCCAGCTGGGAAACGAGCTTCCTCGAGGCCATCTACAGCCGTGGAGACCGCAGCCTCGGCCCCGTAATCTACGAGGCCTACAAGCAGGGCATCATCTTCGAGAGCGACAGTTACCGGTTCGACTTTGCCAAGTGGGAAGCCGTGTGGCAAAAGACCGGCTACGACACCAGCTGGGTGTACCGCGAACGCGAGAAGGACGAGGTGTTCCCGTGGGACTTCATCCATGCAGGCACCACCAAGCAGTACCTGCGCCGCGAATGGGAGAAGGCGTTTGACCCGAACAGCGAGCCCGTGCCCAACTGCAAGTGGGGCGACTGCCAAAAATGCGGCATCCCCGGGTTCGGCGCCGAGATCAAGCTCGCCGACGACCCCGTGCGCCACAAGGCGCCGAGCCGCACCCCCGAAGAAATCAAGAAGCTTGTCGCGGAACGCCGCCCCAAGAAGACCGAAAGCTTCAGCTACAAGATTACCTTCAAGAAGACCGGCCTCAGCAGGTTCCTGCCCCACCAGAACATGCTCAGCTTCTTCGAGCGTACGTTCCTGTGCGCAGGCATCCCGGTGAAGTTCAGCGAAGGCTTCAGCCCCAAACCGCGCATCTCGAACATGGGGGCGCTCCCCCTCGGGCTCGAGACGTACTGCGAAATCATCAGCGTGGACCTGCTGCAAAAACTCGATATTTCTCCCGAGAACCTGCCCGCACTCATGGCGCAGCTGAGCGCACCGTTCCCGCGGGGCATGGAAATCGTGAACATCGAGCCCCTCAAGGAAAAACTCAGCAAGCACTTCCCGAAGGCGATGGTATACCGCCATACGCCCGAAAGCATCCCCGCCGACCTGATGGAGCGGTTCAATGCCAAGACGCTCCCCGTGGTCAAAAACCACCGCGGGCAGGAAATTGACCTGAACGAGCACGTTCTCGGCATAGAAAATGCAGACGGAGCCCTTTTCGTGAAGGTAAAGTGCAACGACCAGGGCTGCACGGCGAGTCCGTTCGTGATCTACGCGGGCCTTCTCGGCTTCGAAATCGACCCCGCAAAGCTTGACGAGGTGTCCAGGCGCTTCCTTATTGCGAAAATCAGCATGGAATGGTGATTATTAACAAACATATACATCGATATAGTTTATATTTCAAACAGCAAATTAAACCCACAAAGGAGTATGGTAAATGAAAAAGATTTTCCTTGCAGCCCTTACCGCCATGGCCCTCTGCAGCTACGGCTACGCTCAGGACGATGACGATGATGAATACGAAGACGAAGCCCCGGCGGCTCCGGCCCCCGCTCCGGCCCCTGCCGCATCTGAAAGCAGCAGCGCTCCGGCAGCAGCCCCTGCCCAGTCCGGTGCAGGCTTCCTGGGTCTCGGCGTTGACCTGTCCGAAGCCGTTACCGGTGGTGATCTCGAGAGGTTCTACGTGACCATCAAGTTCGCCCCGAACATGGAACTCTCCATTATTCTCGGCCTTTACCACCATGGTGAAACGACCAGAGAACAAAAGGCTAACGGTGGCGAAGCCGATTTGGGTGATGACTACACGCAGCTCAGCCTCGGTGTGGGCTTTGACATGGTCGTAGCCCAGATGCTCCTGCCTGTCACGGCCGGTGGCGAACTCATCTACACCCACTGGGGTGAAGACAACATGCAGTTGACCCTCAACGCCCTTGTTGGCTTCCGCGCCAACCTGGTCGCCAACTTCTACCTCACCGGTAAGGTCGGTCTCGGATTCGACTACTATGATGTCGAAACTCAAAACCAGGAAGATTCCCGCCTGGATGTGGGCTTCAAGACCGAAGTCCTCCTCCACTGGTTCTTCATGTAATCTCTAGCGAGAAAGCAAAAATTCAAGCCGCTCCAATCGGGGCGGCTTCTTTTATATGGATTCTATCGCCTTCGGCTCCAGAATGACAATAGCGTGTTTCGCGATGACAGCGCTACTCTGCTGGTAGGATAATCTCGATGTGGCGGGTGCTCACGTTAAGGAAGTGCGTACGGAACAGGTCCTTGTCGTTCCTGTCGCTGACCTTCACCTGGGTTACCGCGATAAAGTCCTTGTTCTCGCGGATATAGTCGGTAAGGCGTTCGTCACGGAGCGTGTCGATCTCGCCCGTGATAATAAAGCTGTCTGTCCAAATCTTTACTAGCATGACCTAAATATAAAGTTTTTTCAGGAAATAAGTGAAATTTCTAAAAAAAATTAGTTCAATTTCGTATTTTGCAACATATATTATAGAAAACAGCAAAAAAAGGAACCGTTTTATGGCGAAGAAAAAGGAACTCCACCCCGCCCCGGGGCAGATGGCATATTTGAACAAGGAATTTATGGAGAGCGACGCAGGCCGCCCGTTACGCATTCTTTCAGAATTTTACGAGCCCCAGCAGGTCTTTGAGCAGGAAGAAATCAAGAACTCCATCGTCTTCTTCGGTTCAGCACGCACGCTCCCTCCCGACGAAATCAAGAAGCGTCGCAAGGGCTGCAAGAACAAGAAGGAACTCGCCCGCCTCGCCAAACTCGAGAAGGTGGCCGAATCCTACGACGCCGCCCGTGAACTCGGACAGAGGCTCGGCAAGTGGGCCAACAAGCGCCACCAGGGCTACGCCATCATGACGGGCGGCGGTCCGGGCATCATGGAAGCAGGCAACCGCGGCGCAACCGACGTGGGCACGCCCTCCATCGGCCTCAACATCAAGCTTCCGTTCGAGCAGCACCCGAACCCCTTCCTCGACGACGCACTCAACCTGCAGTTCCGCTACTTCTTTATCCGCAAGTACTGGTTCCTGAAGAAGGCACGCGCGCTCGTGGTGTTCCCCGGCGGCTTCGGCACGCTCGACGAAATGTTCGAGATGCTCACGCTTATCCAGACCGACAAGTACGCCCAGCAGATGCCGGTCGTGGTTTTCGATTCCAAGTTCTGGAAAAAGGCAATCAACTGGGGCTTCTTCGCCGAAACCGGAATGATCAATCCGGAAGACCTCAAGCTCTTCAAGTTCTGCGACACCGTAGACGAAGCTTACGACTTCATTACGGGCGTCCTCGACAAGCAGGAAGAAGAGTGGACGCTCCTTACCTGGAACCGAGAAATCAAGAAAAAATAGTCCGGCACGCGCCCTGGGAAAAACCTATATTTGGGCGCCAACCAGGAAGGTTTGATCATGATGCTCCGGAACATTCTTGCCGAATCGCTCGACCGTATTTCCCGCAACCTCGCGCTGCGCCCGCAGTACACGATGGAGGAATACCAGAGGTGGTTCGACCAGAATCCGGAGTTTTTGCATAATGGCGCGATGGAACGGATCGAGCTTATCGAACCCGTGACCCTCGAGGGCACGAACAACCTCTACCGCGCAAACTTCTGGATTGAACACCCGAACGACGAGCGCCACTACGCGCAACGCGAAATCGTGGTGAAGATATGCAAGTTCTGGGCCCCGCCAGGCAAAAACAGGCTACACCGTCTGAATATGCTCCTGAGTGCATTCCAGGACGAAATCCGCATCAACAACCTGATACGCGCGACAAACATCGAGGGCGTGGTGCAGAGTTACGGCGGCGGCATTGCCGGGAGGCACCCGTACCTGAAGATGGAATTCATCAAGGGCTGCTCGCTTGACCGCCTGTTCGACACGAATCTCTCCGACGACGAGATCCTGAAGCGCGTGGCCCAGATTGCATACCTCGCAAATACGATTAGCCAGCTGCACTACTACCAGGTGGTGCACAAGGACCTGAAGCCGAAGAACCTGCTTTTGTGCCAGAACCCACTGCACAAGAACAATCACAAGATTCTCATCTGCGACTTCGGCTACGCGCAGGCAAAGCTCCGCGAGACGGTAAACGAGTACGGCGGGCAGCTCACGCCGTGCTACAGCGCGCCCGAGCAGGCTATCATGGGAGAGAATCTCTCCTACTCCGTCGACTACTTCAGCTTCGGCATCATCGTGCACGAGTTTCTCACGGGCTACAAGCTGTTCCCGAAGGCGATGGACATCTTTGTCGAGGACGGTCACAAGATTACCGACCGCTACCTCGAATACCTCAAGACTGGCCGCGAGAACCGTTTCGAAGACAAACGATTCCCTGAGCTTGCCCAGTGGATCGACAGCCTTACCCTGTTCGACAGTTTCGAGCGCATGCAGAACTGCCCGAACCTTTTCGACATCGCCCACAAGCTCCGTGAGCAGGTGAACGCGCAGGGCTACCGCGACGTGAATACCGACTTTTTGTGGAATCAACTTGGTGAATACGGGAAACGGTAATATGGACAAATTTGTCAGGGATTGCAAGAAGTTCTTCAAACGGCTACGCATACACCATTACATCGCATTTGCAGTGGTGCTGGGCATCGGTATATTCAACGCCGTAACGGCACTTTCGCCCATGATGAGCCAGAAGGAACTCGAGAGCAACATCGAGAAGTCCTTCGAAAAATGGTGGGCCGAGGAAGGCGCTGCACAGTTCCGTACTGTGGGCCTTACCGACGACGAAAAGACCAAGATGCAGGAATTCGTGCAGTACCGTGACCGCATACTCTCGGCGGGAAAGACCTTCGACATTGACGAACGCAAGAAGGCCATGAGGACCGAGTTCCGCGAATGGTGGGAAATCGGCGGCGGAAAGGAGCAGTACACCCGCGAACACGGGAAATACCCCACCGAAAAGGAATTCGAGCGCGAATGCTACAAGTACATCAAGAACTACACCGACAAGTTCTTGCGGTATAACATGGCATACGTACCCAAGGACGGTGAAATCGAGCGCCTTACCACGAGCTGGCTGCTGTTCCCGAGCCTTGCGAGCTATCTGCTGTTTGCGCTGCTGTTCCTTTTCGCCTACGTGATTATGTGCGAGCGCTGGGGCGTGCCCATCGCCGCAGGATTCTTCTTACTGCTCGCCGTTGGCGGCGGCCTGGTTGTCGGGGTGTTCACCGAAACGAGCTTCTTTAGCCATGCATACGTGGAACGCTACATGGGTGCAAGTATCGCGCTCGCCTTTATGCTGGGCGCCACAGCGTTCGACCACAACAAGGACGACGTGTCCACAGTTGTGCGCGGGATAGCCGTGATGGGCATGTTGCTCGATGCCATCGTGAACATGTTCGTGAACACAGGAATATTTACCGCAACTGCAATCGCATCTATCCCCATGTTCGGACTGGGCGCACTCGCCGGCATCAAGATGCCCAAGCGCAGGAAGAGCTTCTCGGAACTGCGCAAGGATGCACTGGAACACCGCATGAAGCAGACGGCCCAGAGGAACATTACCGCAGAACGCCGCGCCAAGACGCGCTCGCAGATGGATACCGGGTTCAGCGAGGCACAGAAGGGTCACTATGATGCGGCGAAGGTCAACCTGTGCCAGGCTATGACGGGAATGCTGCAGGAACAGCCTCTTGATGCCGAAGGCCTGATAAAGCTAGCCGAGCGCATGGTAAGCCCGAACCTGTTTATCGACGTACCGAGCACGCAGTGGCTGGAATGGGGCGATGCGGCAAGGTCACGCATGTGCTACGAGGCGGCACTCGAGTTGCTCGAAAAAGGGCTCAAGCTCGAGA
The DNA here is from genome assembly GCA_017615055.1 of Fibrobacter sp. Lineage (GTDB taxonomy): Bacteria > Fibrobacterota > Fibrobacteria > Fibrobacterales > Fibrobacteraceae > Fibrobacter. Next base: position 5,026 of record JAGAAW010000082.1, on the reverse strand, counting down.
AAGACGCGAAGATTGCAAGGCGCGCACTGTTTACCATCGGCGAGATTCGCGTAAACCGCGGAATCGAACCCGAAGAAGGCGTAAAGCGCCTGCAGAAGGTTATTGAGATGAACGCCGAAGACCTGCTCGCCAAGCAGGCGAAGCGGATGCTGGAAAAAGCGGGAACTTAAAAACTACTTCTCGTTCGCGAGGTAGGCCTTCCAGGTGGTCGCAAGCAGCGTTTCCAGGTCGCTGTACTGCGCCTTCCAGCCGAGAACTTCGTGAGCCTTGCTGGGGTTCGCGACAAGCGTCGCGGGGTCGCCCGGGCGGCGCTCCACAATACGGTACGGGCACTTGCGGCCGCTCACCTTCTCTGCCATGTGGATAACATCGAGCACGGAACTCCCCTGCTGCACGCCAAGGTTCACAATCAGGCTCTTGTTGTTCTTCTGCAGGTAATCAAACGCCATCCCGTGACCAATCGCGAGGTCGTTCACGTGGATGTAGTCGCGCACGCCCGTGCCATCGGGCGTATCGTAGTCGTTACCGAACACGAGCAGTTCCTTGCGCTTGCCGAGCAGCGCTTCCATCACTACCGGGATGAGGTTCGCCGGGTTCTTCTCGAGCCCGTTGATGCGACCCTTCACATCGTAGCCAGCGGCGTTAAAATAGCGGAGAGCCGCGAACTTGATTCCGCGCAGCTTATCGTACCACTTGAGGAACCCCTCGATGGCGAGTTTCGTGTAGCCGTAGTAGTTTTCGGGGTCGGTCGGGTGTTCCTCATCGACGGGCTGGTACTTCGGGGCTCCGTAGGTAGCCGCGGAGCTCGAGAACACGAAGTATTTAACGCCGGCAGCGGTCGCAGCATTCAGGATATTGATGGAACCCGTAATGTTGTTCACGCTGTACTTTTCGGGGTTAATCATCGACTCGCCGGCGGCCTTGAAGGCGGCCAAGTGCACGAGGCCTTCGGGCTTGAAATCATTCAGGAAGGCACCAATCTCTTCGGGGTGCAGAATATCACCCTTCACGAATCCCGCCTCGGGGAACAGGTTCTGCTCGAGCCCGCTGCTGAGGTTATCAAAAACGCAAACCTCGTGCCCGCGGTCCAGAAGTTCACGCACCGTGTGGGATCCAATGTAGCCGGCACCGCCGATAACTGCAATCTTCATGTCTTTTCCTTTTTAACCTTCGTTTATAAAATTAGCATTCCGTCGCCGTAGCTGAACAGTTTCATCTTGTTCTCGACGGCCATCCTGTAGGCTTCCAGCGTGTTTTCGCGCCCGTAGAAGGCCGAAACCAGCAAGATGAGCGAACTCTTGGGCCAGTGGAAATTCGTCAGGAGCCCATCCACAATCTTGTAGCGGTAGCCCGGATAGAAGAATGCGTGCGTCACGCCCGACTGGGCCTTCACGATTCCGTTTGCATCGGCAATCGTTTCCACGACGCGCGTGCTCGTCGTACCCACGGTAACAATGCGGCCACCATCACGCTTGGCCTTATTGATAATCTCGGCGTTTTCCTTCGTGAGTTCGTAATGCTCGCCGTGCATCTTGTGCTGGGTAAAGTCCTCGACCGAGATATTCTGGAACGTGCCCGGCCCTACGTGCAAGGTGACCTCGGCAACGTATACGCCCTTCGCCTTGAGATCGGCCAGCATCTGTTCACTAAAATGCAGGCTTGCCGTAGGGGCGGCAACGGCACCCGAGTACTTCGCAAAAATAGTCTGGTAGGCCTTCTTGTCGTCCTCATCGTCGGGGCGGTTTATATACGGAGGGAGCGGTACGTGGCCCTCGCGGTTCATCACCGCCTCGAGTTCCACAGGCGTTACCGCAAAGCGCAAAATGCGCGCGCCATCCTCATGAATATCTTCCACAACCGCCTTAACGCCTGCAATCTCGAGCTCGCGCCCAATCTTGAAGGCCTTGCCCGGGCGGACCTGCGCCTCGTAGCGGGCGCTGCCATCCTCTGCCGGGATGAGCGACTGCACAAGGAGGGTCTCCACCTCTCCGCCGTGCAGCGTATGCCCGAACAGGCGCGCGGGAATCACCTTCGTGTTGTTCACCACCAGGCAGTCGCCGGGGCGGAACAGTTCGACAATCTCCGGAGCCTTCATGATGCGGCGTTCACCGCCATCCTTGGGGCAATGCAATATACGCGTCTTGCCCTTGCCAGCCGTACGACTTGCAATAAGTTCCTTCGGAAATTCGAAAGTATAGTCAGAAAGGTTATGTTCCATCTTTACTTTGCCTGCATGGATGCCAGTGCATCCTTGAGCATCTTGATGACTTCGGCCTTGAGCGATTCCGGCTTCAGGATTTTCACATTCGGGGAAACGCCCAGGAGCCACGTCTTGAAATCCGGCGTAATGCGGATTTTCAGGTCCACAATCATGTTCTTGTTCTTGTCCATGTGCAGGCTTGCCTGCGGATGGAAACTCGACTTCGCAAACTGCGTCTGAAGCCACTTGGATTCCGGACCAATCAGGAGCGAAACTTCCTGCGGCTTGCTCGTGTCGGTATACTTGCCGAATGCGTACTGGTAATGAATTGCCGGGTCAAACGGCATCGGCTGCACGCTTTCGTTCGTGACATTCACGTTCACGATGTTTTCGAACATGTAGTTCTTGAAAATCTGCGTCTTGTCATACGTATCGTCGGCCGCAATCAGATACAGCGTATCCATTCGCATAATGACCTTCACCGGGCTCACCACAATTTCATCGGAATCTTCCGCACGTGCAGAATACTTGTAGTTGATGCGGATCTTGAAGCCCTCGCGGATGGCCTTCAGCACCTTGTTCACCATGGTATCTACGATATGGTTGTCGCAGAACGGGCCGTAATCAAGAATGTAGTTCGGGTCAAGCGTAACCGCCTCGGCCTTGAATTCATCGGGGTCGGTCGTCGAAAGCATGTCGATAATCTTGTCGACCACCTTGCGGTTCTTCACATCAGCCGGGTTGGATTCCGAGAAGGTCTTCTTCAACTTTTCAAGCTTCTTGACAATATCCTGGTTAAAGTTCGCAGCCTCTTCGGTCTGGATCACATAGCGGGTTTCGCCTTCTGCCTTGATCTTGTGCAGGCCACAATTTTCCGCCTGGATCACTTCAATATGGCGGAACATGGTACGTTCGCTGCAATCGAGCGCCTCGGCCAGCTGCTTAATCGTCATCGGATTTTTCAGTTTGGCCTTCACCAGATTAATTTTCTCGTATCCAGATGCCATGTTTACTCCTTTTTTAGTTTATTCAACAACCCTAAGTCTGTTCTCGACCGATGTCGAAAAAGCCTTCTTCATCGCATTCACCAATGCGAACTGTTTTTGTATTGACGACCGTACGCGCCCTTCGAGCAGGTAGTGGTCATCCACGTAAGATACCTTGATTTTCGCGCCCTGAAAGCGCGGGTTCAGCGAGAAGTTGCGTTCCATCTCTTCGCAAGTTCCGCCATTCTCCAATTTCGATTCAGGGACAGCGACCATGTTAAACGAAAGGTCCTGAATCCCCGGAATTTCGGCAATGCGGTTTTCCAGTTCCTTCGGTCGAGTCTCTTCAAAGCAGAAAAGCGACACGCGCACCTTGCCCTGCTGCACGTCGACATTGTAATTGAACACGTTACGCCCGAACGATTCCAGGAGCATATACACCTTGTTCTCGATGTAGGCATCCGTAATGCCCGGCTCCGGGAGAATTCTCGTAAAGTCAACGCACCCGCGTATGCGAGGCATGCTGTTGATGCAGGCCTGCAGCGTGCGTTTCACCAAAAAACTCCGCACGAGGCCATCTAGGTAAACAATCCCCTGCCCCGCCGTTACCGACACGCGGCGCATGTCATCGGGGAAGAGCTGACGCAGCCTGTTCTGTACACCTTCGGACAATTTGTCGTTCGGAATATTCTGGGCGTTCTCGGGTAGGGTAATGAACAGCACCGAGGCATCCTCGAGCAATACAGCAAGCTTATCCTTGCTGCCGTCCGTCACAAGCCCCACCGCAACACCGAACTTGTTACGTATGCCATGGTATATGTAGTCGCCCAGCAGGGTCTGCGCACTCTGTGCCGGCAGCAGGCGGTACCCTTCCGGCGACTTTTCGTCTATCTCGTGCACGCGCTCGAGCTCTATCTTCCTGTCAGGGCCGCCATCGTAGTTCATGATGAACACGTCCTTGTCGGCGGTCTGGAAAATGCTCTTGACAATGCCCGGCTTGGGAGCCTTCTTAAAGTACAGCCAGTTGCCCGCCGCAATGCGGCTATAGCCGTATATCTTGGTGTAGTCACCGGCATCGGCGGGGTGCGAGAACGCAAACTCGTGCGAGAAGGCGACAAACGCCGACTGGCATTGCTCGCACACGCAAAGCAACGGGATGCGAGGCTTCATGCCACCGTAGGTGGAATACGGTTCACGCGCAAAAAGCCCATGGTCCATTACCTGACGGCAACGGCAGCAGAACAACCTCTGCGAATGGATCCTATGGGGGAATAGGTTGCGCATTAATTAGACAAGAGACGAGAGATGTCGTTATTTCATGAGCGGCATCGCCACGTCGATGCGACGGAGCACTTCTTCCTTGCCGATGATTTCGAACATTTCCCAGAGGCCGGGGCCTGCGGTAACACCGGAAACAGCGAGACGCGGGGCACCCACGAGTTCACCGACCTTGTGGCCGCAACGTTCAGCGAGGTCATAGAAACCCTTCTCAATCACCGGGGTCTTGAAGTCTTCGATAGAGGCGAGCATATCGCGAACGAGTGTCGCCACTTCCTTGGATCCTTCGCCGAAGTGCTTCTTGGCACCCTTTTCGTCGTAGGTGGTCGGGGCGACAAAGAAGTACACAGCCATCTCGGCCAGGTCCTGCACAAAATGGGCACGCGGCTTGAGCTGCTTCACGATTTCGTCGAGGCGTGCTTCCGGTTCGTTGGAGAGGTCGATGCCCTTCGCGGCAAGGCCTTCCTTCATGATTCCCTTGAGGAACGCGTCGTCGCACAGGTGAATGTGCTGGCCGTTCATCCACTGCAACTTCTTCTCGTCGAAGCTGGCGGACTTCGGG
>JAGAAW010000081.1 GCA_017615055.1 Fibrobacter sp. | reverse complement strand
TTTGCCAAACGATTAAAAATCTTGATAACGGGGGAAAGAAAAATTTTGTGGAATCCGGGGAGAGTCGCCTGGTTCCGTTGCGAGATGGCTGCAACGGCTGCGCTCAGGTGTGCCTCGATGGATTCCGATATTTTCATCGGAGCCAAAATATAGTAAAGAATTTCACCTTTGCGCAGGTATTTTTTTGAAAAAAATTTTGCCATCCGGAATCCCCAACCTTACCCGCAGCGTGTCTTGTGGTAATCGCTCCCTATATAATCGGGGTAGTCGTTATCGAAGCAGGCGGCACAGTAGTTTTCGCCTTCGCCGGTACACTCCTTCATGCCCTCAACGCTAAGATAGCCAAGGCTTTCCACGCCAAGCATCTTGGCAATTTCGTCAGGCGTCATGGAACTGGCGGCAAGTTCCCCCTTGCTCGGGAAATCCATCCCGAAGAAGCAGGGGTGTGCTACCGGAGGCGATGCTATACGGATATGCACTTCGAGGGCGCCCGCATCTCGCAACATTCGGGAAAGGATTTTGAGCGTCGTTCCGCGCACGATGGAATCCTCGACCACGCACACGCGCTTGTTCTTCAGCACACCTTCGATGGGGTTGAACTTGAGTTTCACCTTCTGTTCGCGCACGTTCTGCGTGGGGTCGATGAAGGTGCGGCCCACGTAATGGTTACGGAGCAGGCCTATCTCGAAACGGATGCCGCTCGCCTGAGAATAACCCAGCGCAGCGGTAGTCGCACTATCGGGCACGGAAATCACGATATCCGCATCGACCGGACATTCCTTTGCTAGCTGTTTGCCCATCTTGCGGCGAATCTTGTCGCAGCTCTGCTCGAAAATCTTGGAATCGGGACGGCTGAAATAGATGTACTCGAAGATGCAATGCGCAAGGCGGTCCTTGTGCGTAAAGCGTTCGGAATGGAGCCCGTTCTGCGTGATAGTAAGGAATTCCCCGGGCTGGATGTCGCGCACGTAGTGGGCACCGAGCAAGTCAAAAGCGCAGGTCTCGCTTGCGACACACCAGGCCTTGCCCATGCGGGCGATAGAAAGCGGACGGAACCCGAACCCGTCGCGGGCGACATACATCGTATCCTTGCTGATAAACACCAGGCAGAAACTTCCAGTGAACTTGGTGATAGCCTTCTTGATGGCATCGCCCAAACTGTCGGCTTCCGTGCGGGCAATTTCGTGCAACAGGATTTCAGAATCGGAGGTGGTCTGGAATATGTGACCATCAGCCTCCATCTCGGCCCGCAGTTCATTCGCGTTCGTGATATTGCCGTTGTGAGCGACGGCAATCTGGCCCCACTTGCAACTCACGAGAATCGGCTGTGCGTTTGCCAGAGTACTTGCACCCGTGGTGCTGTAACGCACATGACCGATGCCCGCAAAGCCCTGCAGTTCGTCAATATTGTGTTCCTGCAAAAGCGTGGAGACAAGTCCCATAGATTTGCGGACGCGAACCTTGTCGCCATCGGTGACGGCAAAGCCGGCACTTTCTTGGCCACGGTGTTGCAGGGCATAAAGCCCCATGGTGATGTTCCTGACAACGTTGTCGCCATTGTAGATACCGATAACGCCACATTCCTCGTGCAATTCCTCAAGCATGATTCCACTCCATTTTCAGGCAAACAAACCATCGCTCCAAATATGCGAGAGACGAAAGAGGTAAAAACTTCTTCCGTCAATCGTTTTTATCGGGCATACGCGCGATCTATTTGTCTACTTCTAGTCACTTTGCTTCGTGTGCGTTCCTTGTTTAGTAAATGAACAACATCTCACGGTACTTAGGCAGCGGCCACTTCTCGTCGGGGATAACTCCTTCGATCTTGTCTACCAGGATGCGGAGTTCCGTCATCGCCTCGAGAATGCATTCGTGCTTTTCGCCGAGAGCCTTTTCCATCTTGGCGATTGCACCATCGAGTGCCTGGTACTTTTCGCCGAGTTCGCGGGCATAGCCATCGACCGGAGCAAAGCCCTGGCCCTTGGCCATCTCGTTCGTCTTGAGGGCGTTGCCATAGGCGCAGAGCACCTGCGGGAGAATGATGTTCTTCGCGATATCGAAAGCAATCTTTCCTTCGATGTGAATCTTCTTGTGGTATTCCTCGAGGTTCACTTCGTAGCGGGATTCGAGTTCGCGCTTGTTGAACACACCGTACTTTTCGAAGAGGCCGACGTTTTCGGACTTGTTCAGGGCCTGCAGGGCTTCCATCGTGGTGCGGATGTTCGGAAGACCACGCTTTGCAGCTTCTTCCACCCATTCTTCGGTGTAGCCGTTGCCATTGAAGATGACCTTCTTGTGTTCCTTCACGATCTTCTGCAACAGGTTCTGCAGTTCTTCGTGGAACTTGTCGGCCGGAACGCTCTGCATCTTGTCGGCGATGAGGTCAAAGGCTTCGGCCACAATCGTGTTCAAGATGACGTTCGGTTCGGAGCAGCTCTGGCTGGAACCCGGAGCGCGGAATTCGAACTTGTTTCCGGTGAAGGCGAACGGAGAAGTACGGTTACGGTCGGTAGCGTCGCGCGGAAGCGGCGGCAGGGTGTCGGAACCGAGCTTGAGGGCACCGGCCTGCTTGCTGGACTTCGGATCGCCCTTCTCGAGCTGGTCGATGACGTCGGCAAGCTGGTCGCCGAGGTACATGGAGATGATTGCCGGAGGAGCTTCATTGGCACCGAGACGGTGATCGTTACCGGCGCTGGCAACAGCCATACGGAGCAGGTCGGCGTGGGTGTCGACGGCGTAGATGACGGCGCAGAGCGTGGTGAGGAAGATGGCGTTCTGGTGCGGGTCCTTGCCCGGGTTCAAGAGGTTGGTCTTGCCGTAGTTCACGGACCAGTTGTTGTGCTTACCGGAA
>JAGAAW010000006.1 GCA_017615055.1 Fibrobacter sp. | reverse complement strand
TGAAATTTGCCGGCCTCGGTGGCACAGGCGTTATCAAGGCGAGCGACGTGATGGCGGAACTCGTGTTCGAACAGGGTTACGACGTGAAGAAGGCCGAAGTGCACGGCATGAGCCAGCGCGGCGGTTCCATCGCTAGCGATGTGCGTTTTGCCAAGGGCGAAGAAGTTCAGTCCCCGATGATCCCGACGGGCGAAGCCGACTACTTGGTGGTATTCGACGAGACGCAGGTTGTGGTGAACGAGGCGTTCCTCAAGCAGGGCGGCGTGCTGCTGACCCCGGCTGACATCGACGTCACCAAACTCGAGAACGTGAAGGCCCTGAACGTCGCGATGCTCGGCAAGCTGAGCAAGCACTTCGACTTCACCGTCGAGCAGTGGGAAGTCGCGCTGAACAAGCTCTTCGCCGAAAAGTTCCACGAAGGGAACAAGAAGGCGTTCATGCTTGGCCGCGAAGGGTAATGGTGTCATCCTGAGCGAAGTCGAAGGATCTAAAGACATTTTACACATTGTCGCCCCGGACTCGTTCCGGGGTTGTTTTTTGGAATTAGCCCGTTTTTGACCCCTAAATATTTGTAATTTGTAATCATGGCACGGTTTTTGCAGTATATACTGCGCGCGCTGAAAAGTGCGCTGTACCGCGGTTCTCGGTGTATGCCCGGACCGCGTTATGCCGTTGTGCCTGTGGCGCTGTGCGTGGCCCTGTTCATGGGCTGCGAAGAAATCGAAGAAGAAAAGCCTTGGATCCATGTGGACCGCCCGCAGATGCTGTTTACCGATACCACGCTCCTGGACTGCTACGACAAGGATGTGCTTTCGTGGAAGCTGAAGACCGCGTATCTGGAACGTTGGTCCGACAAGGAAGTCGTGTTCATGCGTCCGGTGTTGGTGGATATCTACGATTCGGTGGGCGAGCGCGTGGCCTTTTTGCGTGCGGACTCGGGCCGAATGGACATGAAGTTTACCTACGTGTATGCCTACGGGCACGTGTACGCGCTGACCCCGAAGGGGGCATCGGTACGTGCGGACTCGCTCATGTGGAACAAGCGCGACGACAAGGTGCATACCGACAGTTACGTGCGTGTTGTTTCTGAAGATGGCGACGTGCTGCAGGGCAAGGGATTCGAGAGCGACGCGCGTATGGACAACTGGCGCATTCTCTCTAACGTGACGGGTATTTTCCAGGATGCGGCGAAGCGCATGAAGGAAGAGGACAAGAAGCAGGCGGAGGAACTCGAGAAGAAACCCGATTCCGCGGCGGCGCCTGTCGTTGCGCACCCGCCTCCGGTCGCTACACCTGCGCCTGTGAAGAATCCGCCCGCGGCTCCGGCCGCAAATGCCGCGCCGGGGAAAAATGCTCCGGGAAAAACCGCGCCGCCCCAGCCTGCGAACGTTGCGCCTGCAAAACCTGCGCCAAATACTGCGCCGCCCGCTGACTCCGCTGTAAGTTCTGCTCCGGCCGAACGTAAGGGACCAAAACTCAGGTCAGTTATACGCCGGGGTGCCACCGAGAAGATTCTAGACGCAGCCGCTGCGGATGCCGCACCTAAAAAGCAAGAACCTGCTGCCGACCCGAATGGGGGAGAGCGCCCGCGGGCAAAGAGGCGCGAATGATGTTTGGTTCTAGAAAACATCTTTTTGCCATCTTGCTCGTGCTAGCATTCCTGCTCCCGGCAGAATCTTTCGCGCAGAGTTCCCCGCTTATCATGAAACACGCGGACAGCCTTGCTGTCACCCGCAAGCGGGGCACCCTGCTGTTGCAGGGCCGCGTGTTCTTTGTGCACGATAGCGTGCAGTTCCGTACCCAGCGCGCCACCTGGAACAAGGATGCGGAAGTCGTGAACTGCGATGGCGGCTTCTTGTTCACGCACCCCTCGGGATTCATTCAGGCGAAGAGTGGCATGTACCGCAAAAAACAGAGCATCGCCACCGCGATGGGCGATGTGGTTGCGGGTGACTCCGCAAGCTCGTACAAGTTTACGGGCGACTTTTTGGAATACGACCGCGAGAACGAAATCTTGACGATGCCGCAGAAGCCCAAGCTCTACCAGTACGAAAAGCGCAAGGACGGCGGCATAGACACGCTCACTATCGAGGCGAACAAGATTATCTACAACAAGAAGGCATCCTTCGCCGAGGCGTACAACAACGTGAAGGTGACGCAGAGCGACATGGTGGTCACCTGCGATACGGGCTACTTCGATCGCGCGAACAGTTGGCTTTCGCTGAAAGGCCACCCCACGTTCGACATGAAGAACTACCATCTCACGGGCGATTCCATCTACCTCACGATCGACGAGAACAAGAAGACGCTCACCTCGGCGCTCGTGATAAGGAACGCGCACGGTATATCGAAGGAAGAACCGAAGAAGAATGCACCCGGCAACGTGACGGAAGCATTCGGCGATACGCTGTTCTGCGAGTTCAAGGACAGCAAGATTGAACGCCTGTATGTTAACCTGAACGCGAAGGGGTTCTTCTACGAGACGGACCTGCCCGACTACAGGAACCTGATGGACGGGAACCGCCTCGACATGTATTTCAAGAAAGGCAAGATGGACCACGCCGTCGTTTCGGGCAAGGCGCAGAGCACCTACTTCTACGTGAAGAAGGACCGCACGGTATCGGGCAAGAACGAGGCTGCAGGCGATACCATCAACATCGTGTTTGACCCGCTCAAGAATGCGGTAAAGACGCTCAGGCTGCTTGGTCGCAGTACCATTGCGAGCGGGCGCTACGTGGACCTGGAAAAGGAACAGCGTCAGAAGGCCGAAAAGGAACAGGCCGATACCACATTGACAAAACTGCAGGGTGTTAACGATAAGGTAGTACCCCGCAAGTCGGGCATACTCAATGTCCAAAAGAGTGGCATGCTGAAACGTGCGAAGGAAGCCCAGAAGAAGAAAAAGGAGGAATCTCCATGAAGAGCTTGGTAAGTACAATCCGTACCGATAAGTTGCGCAAGGTCTACGGCGGTCGCCAGGTGGTGAGCGACGTTTCCATCAGCGTGTCGCAGGGCGAAATCGTCGGGCTCCTCGGCCCCAACGGTGCTGGCAAGACAACCTCCTTCTACATGATCGTGGGCATGGTACGCCCCGATTCGGGCCACATTTTCCTCGACGATATCGAGATGACGGACAAGCCCATGTACAAGCGTGCCCGCCTCGGGGTGGGCTACCTCCCGCAGGAGGCCTCCATTTTCCGCAAGCTTTCTGTTGAAGACAACATAATGGCGATTCTCGAGACGCAGGGGCTAAAGCGCCGCGAGCGCAAGATGCGCCTGGAACAGTTGCTCGAAGAATTCAAGATTACGCATATTCGCAAGACAAAGTCCATGAGCTGCTCGGGTGGTGAACGTCGCCGCCTGGAGATTGCGCGTGCACTCGCGAGCGACCCCTCCTTCTTGCTGCTTGACGAGCCTTTCGCGGGTATCGACCCGATTGCCGTTGCCGACATCCAGTCCATTATTTCGGGGCTCAAGGACCGCGGCATGGGTATCCTCATTACCGACCATAACGTGCGCGAGACGCTTTCCATTACCGACCGTGCCTATATCATGTACAAGAGCCAGGTGCTGACCGAGGGTTCGTCCGAATACCTGGCGAACGACCCGGAAGCGCGCCGTATATACCTGGGCGACAGTTTCCGCCTGGACTAGGAGCTTTGATGAACTTAGGCATGCAAATAGGACAGTCCCAGCGACTCGAGCAGAACATCTCGCCGCAGATGCTGCAGGCGGCTGCTATTCTGCAAAAGACTTCGCAGGAACTGGATATCGCCATCAACGAGGAACTTTCGGCGAACCCGCTCCTCGAAATGGACGACGAGGTGCCCGAGGATACGGGTGCCGACGAGAGTACGGACAACGTAAGCGAAGAGGAACCGCTCCGCGAGATGGATTTCGAGAGCGGTACGCTCGAGGATACCGCCGACCACGACTACGACATTCTGGACAATACCTTCGATTCCGACATGGAACGCCGCCTTACCGACGGTTCCTACGACGAGGACGCTCCGTTCAAGGATTTGAACGCGCCTTCCAGGGATGCCTCGGACGAGTGGGACCGCCCGCAGAAGGACCGCGACAAGAGCCTGCAGGATAACTTGCGCGACCAGCTGCGCGACTGGAACGGCAATTCGCTTCTGGTTAAGCAGCTCAAGGAAGAGGGCTGTACCGAGGAACATTTCCGCACGCTGGTGCAGTACCTTATCGATAGCCTCGACGAGGACGGCTTTTTGCAGGGTGCGCCTGACGAAGTGATGATGAAGATGGCCGCCGATAGGGGCGAGGACAAGTTTATCGTCGAGATGGAGCGCGTAATCCGCGACGAGATTCCGCTGGAGAAGGCGAGCGTGCCTGTTGCGGAAGCTTTCCACGTGCTGCAGGGATTCACTCCCCGCGGTATCGGTGCCCGCGGGATCCAGGAATGCTTCATTATCCAGGCACAGTACATCGAGGACTTCCCGGAACTCACGCTCCGGATATTGAAGGAACATTTTGACGACCTGATGGACCTGCGCTACCCGAAGATTGCGAAGGCGCTCTCCGTGCCGGTCGATGAGGTGCAGAAGGCTGTCCGGCATATTTCCAAGCTTACCCCGCACCCGGGCAGGCTTATCTCCAACGCGCCCACGCAGATAAAGCAGGTGGACCTGCGCGTGGAACGCAAGGGTGGCAGGTTCGAGGTGGAATGCACGCAGGATTCCTGGAGGAAGGTCAAGCGCCTTCACGTGAACAAGTTGTATGTCGACATGCTCACCGACGGCTCCAAGCTCGACAAGGCGACGCGCGAGTATATCTTGAACAACAAGCGCAAGGCGGAAGAATTTATTAGTGCGGCGAACAACAGGTTCTCTACCATGGAACTCGTGATGAAGGCCATCGTGAAGCGGCAGCCTGCATTCTTCAAGAACGGTCCCGCATTCTTGAAGCCGATGGTGCTGCAGGATATCGCGAGCGAGGTGAAGCGCGACCTTTCGACGATTAGCCGCGTGACCAACGGCAAGTACGTGGAGACCCCCTTCGGGATTTTCGAGCTCAAGGACTTCTTTACCTCGGGCGTGCGCCAGCAGGGCAAGCGCGCGGGTGAGCAGCCTGCCGCCGAAGATGCTCCGCTGGGCCCGGCCGTGAATGCCGGGGAAGAGGGTGACGAGGATGTCGTCGGCTCGGCCCGGATCCTCGAGGCCATCAAGGACCTGGTGGACGGCGAGAACAAGAAGAAACCCCTCTCGGACCAGGCCATCGCCGATGCCCTGGCTGCCCAGGGTATCCAGGTGGCGCGCCGTACGGTGGCAAAGTACCGCGAGGAACGCCTCAAAATACTGCCCGCCCGCCAGCGAAAGCTGCTCTAAAGTGCCGATTTCGGATAAATTTCGCCATTTTGGGGCCTAAATATTCCAATTCGGATTAATTATTCGTAAAAAAACTTTCATTTACTTGTTTTTTTCGGGAAAAAAGATGTATATACTCTAAATGCGAGGCGAACGGCCTTGCAACAAAATGCCATCTTTACTTACGGAGGTATCAATATGGATATTCAGTTTTCTGCTCGCCACTTCAACGCATCTGCCGGTCTCCAGGACCGTATCCAGGAAGAAATGGACAAGTTGGCCAAGTTCTACCCTAACATCACGAATGCTTCCGTAATCCTTGACCACGAAGTCGAACACCAGCGCCACTGCGAAATCACCGTGAACATTACCGGTTCCGTGGTCGTGGGCTCTGCCGACGAAGACAACATGGGCAAGGCGGTAGACGTGGCGCTTGAACGCGTTAAGGTTCAGCTGAAGAAGGCGAACGAAAAGCAGAACGACCACCGCGCACAACCCGTTTCCAACCTGACGTAAGCCGTGTCTGAATCCAGGTTGAAAGACATCAAGATCCTGCACCGGGAAAAACTCTCGGTGCGGGACTTTTTTGCACATTTCGGAAAGGACCTGCAGCTCGCGCTCCATTCCCCGGAAGGCGACCTCGACACGAACATCGCCGAAAGCGGTATCCACCGCCCCGGGCTTGCGATGGCGGGCTACACGAAGGTCTACAGCTCCAAGCAGATTCAGGTGGTGGGCCATACGGAATGGAACTACCTCGAAAGCCTCGGGCCCGAGGGCCGCAGACATGTGTTCGAGAACCTCTCCGTTTTCCGTGCCCCGATGTGGGTGGTGACCCACGCGCAGATGCCGCATGCCGAACTCAAGGAGATGTGCTCCAAGCTGCATATCCCGCTGTTCTCGACCACGCTGCATACCTACGAGTTCAACAAGGTTGCCCAGAGGATTCTCGAGGAATTCTTTGCGCCGCACTCCATTATCCACGGGAGCCTCGTGGACGTGTACGGCATCGGCATGCTCTTTATTGGCGATAGCAACGTGGGCAAGTCGGAATGCGTGCTCGAACTCGTGGAAAGCGGGCACCGCATGGTTGCAGACGACGTTGTACACATTAGCCACGTGGGCAACGCTATTATCGGCCGCCCTGACCCGCTCATCCGTCACCACATGGAAATCCGCGGCGTGGGCATTCTCGATATCCGCTCCATGTTCGGCATCCACGCCATCCGCAAGGTGAAGAAGATCGAGGTGATCGTTGAACTCCAGCCGTGGCAGCGCGACGTGCGGTACGAACGCACGGGCCTCAACGAGCAGGAGGAGGTCGTGATGGGGGTCCATATCCCGAAGATTGTGCTCCCCGTGGCGCCGGGCAAGAACCTCACCGTGATTTCCGAGGTTATCGCGATGAATTCGCTCATGAAGATGAACGGCCAGGACGTGGCCCGCGACTTCAACGAGGACCTGATGAAGAAAATCAAGGCGAAAGCGAAGGGCGAGTACACCGATGGCCTGCAAGAAATGGACATCGAGCACTGGTCGCTCTACGAATAACCTTATAAATGCTATCTTTCCCGCCGATGAACCAGCTCCTGAAGACAATCAAGGCAAACCTGTTCCCCTTTATCGTATTCATGATATTGGTGTCGGCGTGTGTCTTTGGATGGTACTTCTACCACCCCTCGAGCCCGTACCACGCGCGCTACAGCTTTGTGGTGAGCTACCAGGAAATCGGTACGCTCTCGCCGGGTAACCGCGTGGTGGTTCGCGGTATCGCGAAGGGCCAGATCCTCAAGGTTGACTTGACGGACGATGCCGTGTTCGTGAAGGTGGAAGTGCTTGCCGATGCGAAGATTTCCAGGCATTCCGAGTTCAGGCTCATCAACGCGGGCCTTATGGGCGAACGCGAAATGAACATCTTGACTGCGGATGACAATGACTGGATTGCAGACGGCGATACCGTGCTGGGCGCCTACGATGACGGCATTGCAGGTGTCGGGATGGTGTTCCTGAATGCGATTGCCGACCTCGACACGATGAGGCAGATGGTGGTCGCCCTTAAGGATTCCCTCACGATCGGTACATCGGGCAAGAAGATGGAACGCATTGTGAAGAAGGGCAAGAACCTGGTGCGTGCAGGGGAGAACCTGATTACGGAGACGCGCAACGACGCGCAGGCGGTGCTCGACAAGGCCGAGGCCACGCTCCAGAAGGTCCGCGGCATGATTGACGATGCAGCCTCCAAGGGGGCGGTATCTGTTGAGAAGGGTTCTGCCATGCTTGCCCACATCGATAGCGTGCTGGCCCAGGTGAAGGCTACCAAGGAAGAACTTGACGCGGTGGCGGCAAAGCTGGACAAGACCGACAATACGGCCGGCTTGGTCAATACGGGCAAGGGGAAGCTGGTTAAGGAATTAGACAAGATTTCGGTTGACATCGACAAGCTGACTTCCGATATAAAAAAGAGCGGTTTGAAGTTAAATGTGGATATTTTTTAAAAAAAATGTTCCACTTTGTAAAAAAAAAGATATTTTCCGCATATAATGTGTTTAACGGACCCTATGAAAGGAGCGTGCCATGAGTGAAAAGAAACCCGCTAAAATGAGTGATGCCGACCTGAAGTTCTTCGAGGAGATGCTCATCGAGAAACGTCGCCAGCTGGTGACGGCTCAGAGCGATTCTGAAAGGGCGAATGCTTTCCAGGGCCAGAAGAACCAGGCGGGCGACGGCAGCGATTCCGATAGCGCCGATTCCGCAACGGACTACAATACGCTCGAGACCACGTTCTCGCTCGCGGCCCGCGAAGGCAAGTACCTTGTGTACCTGGAAGAGGCCCTGAAGCGCATTCACGACGGTACGTTCGGCGTGTGCAAGGTCTGTAAGAAGCTTATCCCGAAGGCAAGGCTCATGGCCGTGCCGACGGCTACCAAGTGCGTGAACTGCAAGGAAGAGACGAAGAAGAAGGAACAGGAAAACAACCGTATGGAAATGGCCCGACTCTTCGCCGAAGCACAGCGCAAGGAAATGCAGAAGAGGGCCGCTGGAAGGTAGTTGCTGGCCGATTGCGCGGAAAAAAATGCGCGGCTTATGAATGTCATCCCCGGCTCCGGCCGGGGGTCTTTTTGTTTATAGCGGATTTTTGGAAAAAAGCAGACCAAATGGGTGGAAGGCGCACTTTTCGCTGGTCTTAAACTGCGTCTAGGATTGCTTTTATTAAACTGCGCCGAAGAATGCGTCGGCGAGGGAGGCGCGGAATGCGTGGATGCGGTCGGCGCTTGCTTCGCGGTGCGGGTAGGTGAAGTCGGAAAGTAGCACGACTGCGGCGCCTGCGACGGGGTCGGCGACGATGCTCGCCCCGGTGAACCCGGTCTTTCCGAATGCATGGGGCGACACGCGCGACCCCATGAACTTGCTCTGGGCAAGTTCCCAGCCGAGGGCTGTGCAGGCGCCATTCGCAGCACCTGCAGGCGAATCTCCCGCCGGCAAAAATTGTGCGGCATCTTCCCGCGTGAATGCGTTCTCGCTCACCATCTTCAGGATGCCTGCGGGGCGATCCTCTAAAACCATCTTCACGAACTTCAGCAGGTCGGGCACGCAGCTGAACATGCCTGCGCTGCCTACCGGGAATAGCTTGCGGAGTACCCACGCACTTTCGTCGTGAATCTCCCCGCAGATTTCGCGCCCGCGGAACTCGCATATTTCCGTCGGGGCGATTTCTTCGCGTGGTATAGCATTCCAGTCGCGGGTCAGCGGGTCCCAGCCGCTGCGCGTCATGCCGAGCGGCTCGAAGAACCGCTCGCGGCCCTGCTGTTGCAGGTCCTTGCCCGTAAGACGCTGCAGTATAATCCCGAGCAGCACGCTGGCCGGGTTCCCGTAGTTAAAATCCGCTCCGGGTGCCTTTGCGAACTGGTAGGTAAATAGCGCATTCAGGATTCCTTCGGGCGGGAGCGTGCGCAAGGTCTTCATGGGCACGCGGTAATCCAGGCTATGCGTCAGCAGGTGAAAGATGCGGATGTCTTCGCGGTAGTTTGTCTGTAGTTCGGGGATGTAGTCTATTACCCGGTCGTCAAGATGCAACTTGCCCTCCAGAATGTAGCAGAGCGCAAGCGTGGATGTGGGGCAGACCTTCGTGAGGCTTGCAATGTCGAAAACCGTGTTTTCGGGCGTGTTGAACGCGACCAGGCGCGTGCTGCCATCGGGCAGTATAAACCCCGCGACCGCCTTGTGGAAAACTCCGGCGGATTCCGCCTGTTCCAGGAGCCTTTCGATATTGCTTTCACTGAATGCCATGGCTTGAATTATAGCAAAGTTATTATCTTATACTGCATGGCAGAAGAGCAAATTGACATCCTGAACGATGACGGCACTCCCGCGGGTTATTCCTGCGGGCGCACGCGCGTGCATGCGGAAGGCCTGTGGCACCGCACGATTCATGTGTGGGTTTTTAACCGCGAAGGCAAGATTCTTTTCCAGCTGCGGGCCCGCGTGAAGGAAAATAACCCCGGCCTTCTGGACACGAGCTGCGCAGGGCATATCTCTGCGGGCGATACGAGCGTGAATGCCGCCGTGCGCGAACTGCGCGAGGAACTGGGCATCAAGAAGAGTTCGCGCGACCTCGAATACTTATTCGAGGTCAAGTACTCGACCGTACTTAACGGCGGCACCTACATCGATAACGAATACTACGATGTCTACAGGACGACCATCACGGATGAAGAGGCAGCTTCCCTCGTGCCGCAGCCTGGCGAGGTCGATGATTTCCAGTGGATGAGCCGCGAGGAATTTTTCGCGAAGCTCAAGTTGCATCCCGAAAAGTTCGTGTCGCACCCGGAAGATTATCAGTGGCTTATGGAGAATGCCCGATGACAATGTACAGGAATGCGGCCCTCGTGCTTGAAGGCGGCGGAATGCGCGGCGCCTACCTGGCGGGCGTGCTCGACGTGATGCAGGATAACGGCCTCAAGTTCGGCGGTTATGCAGGGACTTCTGCCGGTGCGACGCACCTTTGCAACTATCTTTCGGAACAGCGCGAAAGGAACAAGCGTCTCGATACCATC
>JAGAAW010000080.1 GCA_017615055.1 Fibrobacter sp. | reverse complement strand
AGAAGGGCCTTGCTAACGGTGAAGTTGAATGGAAGTTCCGCAACGAAAAGGAATTCACCATGGTCAAGGTCGAAGACGTCGTTGCCAAGGCCAAGGAATATTTCGCAAACTAAACGAAAACGTCACCTTGGAAGGAGCCTTTGGCGACTGATAGGGTCCATGGATTCTATCGCGCTTCGCGCTCCAGAATGACAACGGGAGATAACATGAGCAAGATTAAAGTAGCCACGCTGCAAGGCAAGTGGACAGGCGATTTCGACAGCAACAACGCCTGGTACGTGGAACAGGCCCGCGCCCTCAAGGGCAAGGGCTACGACCTGGTCGTCTTGCCGGAACTCTTCCACACGCCCTATTTCCCGTTCGAGGAAAATGCGGACTTCTTTGACCTTGCCATCGAAAAGGACCACCCGCTGGTAAGCCAGTGGCAGGGCATCGCGAAGGAGCTGAACGCCGTCGTGGTCTTCCCCTTCTTCGAGAAGCGCGCACGCGGCATCTACCACAATTCCGCCTTCGTGTTTGAACGTGACGGCAGCATTGCAGGCCTTTACCGCAAGAGCCACATTCCCGACGATCCGGCATTCTACGAGAAGTACTACTTCATCCCCGGCGACACGGGTTTTGAGCCCATCAAGACATCCGCAGGCACGCTCGGCGTGCTCATCTGCTGGGACCAGTGGTTCCCGGAAGCTGCCCGCATCATGAGCCTCAAGGGTGCAGACGTGCTCATCTACCCCACCGCCATCGGCTGGATGGATAGCGAGCCCAAGGAAATCTACCCGCGCCAGCAGGACAGCTGGACCACCGTCATGCGTGGGCACGCCATCGCGAACCGCACGTTCGTGGTTGCCGCAAACCGCATCGGTACCGAAGGCCACCTGACCTTCTGGGGCACAAGTTTTGCCGCCGCACCGGACGGCTACTTCATCGAAAAGTGCGCTCCCGACTTCCTCGGCGTCTCTACCGTAGAAATTGACCTCGCCGAAACCGAGGAAAACCGTCGCTGGTGGCCGCATTTCCGCGACCGCCGCATAGACCTTTACAAAGACATCCTAAAAATCTGGGGCAAGGAATAAGCGAAAATGACAAAAGCAGTCCGTTATCCCGCTGAATGGGAAGCCCAAAAAGCCACCTGGCTCGCCTTCCCGCACAACACGCAAAACTGGTATGGTGAACGCGGCGTCAAGATCCGCAAGTTTTACATAGACCTCATCCGCACCATCAGCGACTTCCAGCCGGTGAACCTGCTTGTTCCGAGCAAAAATTTCCTGACCGCCGAAGAAAAAGAGGCTCTTCAAAGCCCCGGATTCCCGATTACGCTTTTCAACATCAAGACGGACGACATCTGGATTCGTGACTATGGCCCGTTCTTCGTGAAGCAGGGCAAGAAGACTATCGTTTCCGAAACGCAGTTCAACGCCTGGGGCGCAAAGTTCCCGCCGTGGAAGAACGACAACCAGATTCCCGCCAATATCGCGAAGGCCACAAAGTATCCTACAGGCGTGAGCGTCCCCTTCATTTTCGAGGGCGGAGCCATTGAAGTGAATGGCGACGGACTCGGCATCACGACACTAGACTGCCTCGTGGGCAAGAACCGCAACAAGCCCGAAGACATGTCGAAAATCATCAAGGCGATATGCGAGATGCTCGGGCTCAAGAGCCTGCTGATTCTCCCCCACGGCCTCAACGGCGACCACACCGACGGCCACATCGACAACGTGGCCCGCTTTATCGCGAAGGACAAGGTCGTGATGGCATGGGACAAGGGCATGAAATCAAAGAACGCGCAGGTCCTTTCCGAGGCAAAGTACCTCATCGAGACCTGGCTCAAGGCATTCTACGCCAAGAATGCAGTAGTCGAGACTCTCCCGCTCCCGCCGCAGCGCAAACTCAGCGACGGGCAGATTCTCCCGGCAAGCTACATGAACTTCATCTTCGTGAACGGCGGGTTAATTTACCCGAAATACAAGTGCAAAAACGATGCAGTTGCCCAGAAGTTCTTCGAGAAGGCTTTCCCCGACAGGATAGTAATCGGCATCGACAGCCGTACCGTAATCGAGGAAGGCGGCAGCCTGCACTGCATGAGCAAGCACGAGAGCCGCTAGTCCACGACAAACCAAATTAGCTCAAAAGAAAAATCCGATTCCGAGAATTCGGAACCGGATTTTCACTGAGCTATGAAGGGCTCGAACCTTCGACCCACGCCTTAAAAGGGCGTTGCTCTACCAACTGAGCTAATAGCCCGAGCAAGCCAAATATACGAAAAAATCGCATTTTTGTAAAGGTTACGGGTCTCATTTTTGTTTTTTTTGTAAATTTGGCGCATGGACTTAAAGAGAAAAGTTGCCCTGCTTGCCTTCTGGAGCCTGCTGCTCCCGACGGGTGCAAACGCGTACTTTTCGCAGAACGACCAGGGCGAAGAAGTATTCTCATTCCTGAGCACCTTCGACAGCCCGCGTAACGCAGCCCTCGAGAGAGCTGCATCAGCGGTTCCCTCTACAGACCCGACCATTGTGCAACTGAACCCGGCCGCACTGCGACTACCGGAAGGGACAAAGCGCATTGGAGAAATCCATTGGCAAACTGGAGACATGGCCGAAAACCAGGGGTCCATATCGTACACGTCAAGTTTCAAGTGGTTCCTGTACCAAATCTCGTACAACTGGCTCGACTACGGTTCCCTCACCGGCTACGACGAATACGGCAACGAAACCGGCAAGGAATACAATCCCCTAAGCCAGCTGGCAACTGCCACCATCTCGTTCCCGATGAAGCATATCCATGTGGGTATCACGGCGAAATTCGCAAGCGAGCAGCTCGCCGACGATGCAGGCGACCGTACTGCATGGGGTGCAGCGTTCGACTGGGGTATCTCCTGGCAGTCCTCGAGCAGAATTTTCGGCCTAGCCGTTATCGCACGCGACTTCGGATGCCTACTGCGCGACTATGTCGACGACGGCGAGGACACATTCTACCCGATGTCGCAAACATTCGGTATCTCTGCATACTACAGGCCAGTTATCGCCCCGAGACTTACAATCATGGCCGAAAGCGACTTCCCGCGCTATGCAGAACCAAAACTGAACCTGGCAGGCGAATATGCACTCGGGCAAAGTTTCTTTATCCGTGCAGGCTTCACACGTGCATGGCTTGACCTCACCCGCGACATGAAGCAACTCATTTCTGCCGACAGCCGCCCCGACGAAGCACAGACAGCGCGCATGCTGAGTGCTGGTCTCGGCTACAATAGCAGGCTATTCGCGCTAGACTACGCATTCTCATACCTTGCACAGGGTCTGGGCGTCGAGCACAGGATCGGCCTCCGTATAGGTTTCTAATGCGGCAATTCGATGTTTTCGTGTGGGATGGCAACACCTCCGAAAATGAACAGGAATCATTTGAACCGCCCTTCACCGACAGTGCGCTCGGTTGGTTCTACGGCAACGATCTGAACTCGAATCTCGAAAATAGCGAGGCGGAATGGGTCGTGTTCGCCCACAGGTCCATCGCAATTGACCGGCAGTTCCTTAACGACCTTGCCGAATGCATCTCGGGCTACCCGATGGTCGATGCATTCGCCCCGCGCATACACGACAAGCAATCGGGCAAGTTCCTTTCGGGCTACGCGCTGGATAAAAAAGCCGGCCTGAAGATGCTCGACGAAAACGCGAAAATGCGGTTTGTCGCAGCCCCGCACCCGTATCTCGCCGTATTTTCTCGCAGGATAGTGCAACGCACCGGCAGGCTCGACGATACGCTAGCCAAAAGCGCAATCTTTGCCGATTACGCATTCCGCATGCTCCATGCCGGCGGGAAGATGTTCTCCGTCCCGTACCTGGTCGCAAATACCACGGGCAACTTTCCCAAAACCGACGCACCCGAAATTCAGAATCCGCAGGCGGAACAACAAGAGAAAAACGACCTCGCCTACGCGCTCGTGAAATCATTCGGGATTCCGCGGAACATACGCTTTCTCGCAAGGAACCCTAAGGTATTTTACTTTATCTGGAAGAACCGCAAGGAAATCTTCGAGAAGCGCGACAAGGCCACACTCCTGAGCAAGTTCAAGAATTCCGACATCGCGGAACTTTCCTAGAATAATTTGACGGTTAACTAGCCCTGCGCTTCAAGGAACCCGAGCACGCGTTCCGAGAAGCCCTTCATGGAACAGTAGTCCAGGAGTTTACGCGCCGCACCTGCATCAATAACGTTCTCTCCTGCAAGTATGCGGTCCAGCACGCGGGCGTAGGCTTCCGCATCATCGGCGGGCGTTACCAGCGGGCATACGCCGTCCAGGTTTTCCTTGACCGCCGATGCCCTTGCGCACACCGCAGGCGTGCCGCAAGCTATCGCCTCGATAGGCGGAAGCCCGAAGCCTTCCAGAAAGCTCGGGTAAACCATCAGGTCGGCATGGCGGTAGAATTCACGCAATTCCAAAGCATTGAACTCGTTAAAGTGGAACACATTGTAGAGCCTCTTCTCGTTCACGATGTTCCGGAGCCGCTCCGAGAACTTGCCCACGCGCACAAACGCGACATCGGGCCGGAGACGTGCCATCTCAAAGTAGGTGTCGATATTCTTACGCGGCTCGTCCAGGCTCACGTTCAGGCACATTCCCTGAAAATTACGCATGCCGTTCTTACGGCGGAACGCAGCTCGTTCCTCCTTTGTCACCGGAGATTCCGGTGCATTGAACAACGCGGAATCGATCGGGCAGCCAATCACCTTCCCCGGTGCATCAGCCATCTTCTTGCCAAAATACTTGGCCGCCTCGCCCCGGGTCCATCCGGAATTATAGACGAAGGAATCCGCGCAGACAGTCGGGCGAATAAAGAACATGTTCAACAGCTTGAACTTGACGCTATGCGGGTAGAGCGTCTCGGCAAAAGTATCGTGCACGAACATCACTGATTTTGCCGACGGGCAAGCCGATTTTGCTATGGGGACCAGAAACCCGAGCTCCGGACGGATAAAGAACACAACATCCGGTGCAACCTCGCGCAGGACCTTTTTCATAGGCGAACGGAACGCAAAAAATCCCGTATAGAGCGACTTTGCCCACACCTCGTGCGCCATAAACCCGCGGGCATCTTCAACCGGCACCGAGGCGGGCTTTTTTGCCGCCACTTCATCCGGGAAAAACTTCGGTGTCTTAAGCCAAAGCACGTGAGCATCATACTTTTCGTGCACAGCATCGAGTAGGTTCATGGTCAACCGGCCAAAACTCGTGCGTTCGTTCTTGTCACAAATGAAAAGTATCTTCTGCTTCAATCCCATAATGCCTAAATATAGCACATAAGGCTCCGTTTTTGGTCATTCCTCACGAGTCAAGGGTTCAAAGTTAGGCTCGCGTGGCACGATTTGCTATATTCATTCCATGGCAAGAATCGCAGTCGTCCTCGCGACCTACAACGGCGCCCGGTATCTCCCGCAGATGCTCGATTCCCTCGTCTCGCAAGAGCGCAGGGCCGATATAGTCTTTGTAGTCGATGACGGCTCTACGGATTCTACGCCAAGCATACTGCGCGAATACGCCTCAAAATTGCCCATCCGGCTGGAAATCCTGCCGCAGAATACGGGGCACCGTGCCGCATTCTCCAAGGCACTCGAAATTGCCCGCAACGACCTTTCTCCCGACGACCTGATTGCACTCGCCGACCAGGACGATATCTGGCTTCCGCAAAAACTCGCAATTCTCGAGCAAGGGATAAACGACGCGGCCCTTGTCCTGGGTGACGCCGAAGTCATCGACGGCGAAGGTAAAATACTCTACCCCTCGTGGCGCAATGTCGCACACATCGCAAAAAGCGAGCCGATCAAGACGCGCATCGCCGGCACAAACAATGTCACGGGATGCCTATCCCTATTCCGCGCATCGCTCCTTGAAAAGGCGCTCCCCATTCCCGAGGCCGTAGGTGTACACGACGCCTGGATCGGGATTCTCGCGGCAAAAAATGGCGGAATCACAGCCATCGATACACCTGTCATACAATACAGGCTCCACGATTCAAATGCGGTGGGGCTCGGGAACCGCTACACCTTCGACGAGACCTGCAGGCGCCAAACCGCATGGGCAGCTCTCGTCTGCGAAAAGGCGAGCCAGCTCGGCCTTACCCCCGACGAAGAGCGGTTCGCACAGGCACTGCACCGCTACTGGAAAAAACGCGCAAAGTTCCCGATTCTACCCTGTTCGCTCGCTTTTCTCGCCCGCAATAGAGCGTTTCTGTTCCCGCAGAGGGACGGACGCCTGAAAAAGGTTCTATTTTCAATGCTGGGCGGCCCCGCCGTCCACCTGCTATTCGGAAAAGACAAATGAAGACTATCGCTTTCTACCTGCCTCAATTTCACCCGATACCGGAGAACAACCTCTGGTGGGGCGCAGGCTTTACCGAATGGCACAACGTGAGCGCCGCAAGGCCCATGTTTAGCGGGCACAGGCAACCGCAAGTTCCCGGAACACTCGGGTACTACGACCTGCGCTGCGACGAGACCCGCCACGAGCAGGCCAAGCTTGCAAGGGATTACGGCATTGACGCCTTCTGCTATTACCACTACTGGTTCAACGGCAAACAACTGCTCGAAACACCGCTCAACAAGATGCTCGACGACAAGGGCTGCACCCTGCCCTTCTGCCTCTGCTGGGCAAATGAAACCTGGTCCCGCGCCTGGGACGGCAAGGAAAGCGAAGTCCTTATCCAGCAGGCCTACAGCGAAGAGGATGACCGCAACCACGCCTCATTCCTCGCACAGATTTTCAAGGATAGCCGCTACCTCAAATCGGACGGCAAGCCCATCTTTATCATCTACCGCGTAGGCAAGATGGACGACCCCGCAAGGTTCGTGCGCATCCTGGACGAGGCCGCATGTGCCGAGGGATTCCCGGGAGTTCGCATTTTCGCTGTCAGGAACTTCGCCTGCGACGTGCCCGACGAGACCCTCAAGGCATACGGGATCGAAGATATCGTGGATTTCCAGCCCAACAATACGGAATACCCGCGCCGTTCCGCCATCGGGAAAGGCATCCGGTTCCTGCAGCGCTGCTGGAACTCGCTCGCCAAGAAGGTCGGGCTCCCGCAAGTCAATTCTGTATTGCGCCTGCGGTACAACGACGTTGCCTGCAATGCGCTCGCCCTTTACAGCACGCTGGGGCAAAACCACTACCCGACCGTTTTCCCGAACTGGGACAATTCCCCAAGGCGCAAGGCAGCAACAGTCATCCAGAACGACCACCCGGAAGATTTCGCCCGCTGGGTGAGCGAAGCCGCAAGTATCGTGCGCAAGCGACCCGAAAGCAACCAGTTCCTGTTCGTGAACGCGTGGAACGAGTGGGCCGAAAGTGCGCATCTTGAACCGGAACGCAAGTTCGGCGAGAAGTTCTTACAGGCATTCAAGGAAGGTATCAGCAAATGAGCCTCCCGGCAAGGACAGTCCTCGTAAACTACAGGAACATGGACAAGACCATCGCCTGTATACGCGCGCTCGACAGCATGAGCGTAAAACCCGAGCGCGTGTACCTTATCGACAACGCGTCTACCGAGGATTCGCGCCACACTTTTGAAGAAGCCTTCCCGAACAGCCGCACCGACTCGTTCGAAATAGAATGCGTCTGGAATACGCATAATGTCGGGTTCGCCGCGGGCTGCAACCAGGGCATCCGTGCCGCAAGGAAGAGCGGATTCAAAGGGTTCATCTGGCTCCTGAACAACGACACCTTGCCCGAACCTGATGCGCTCAAGGAACTCCTGCATACCGCCGAAGATACGCATGCGGGCATCACCGGCTCGCAGATTGTAGACATGCAGGGAAATTTTACCGGAGGCGTCGGGTTCGTCAATTCCAAGTACGCTACAGTCCGCCGCGCCACATCGCCCGAGGAGCGCGGGTTCAGCTACGTGGAAGGTTCTTCCTTCCTCATATCGCCCGAATGCCTCAGCAAGGTTGGCGAACTCCCCGAGGAATACTTCCTGTATTTCGAGGAAAGCGACTACTGCTACAGGGCACGAATCATGGGCTTCGATATCGCATGGGCGACAAGGAGCATCGTACGGCACGATACAGGGAGTTCCACCGGCAGCGAACAGGGAAAAGGGAAAGTCCCCTTCTTCATCGACTGCCTCATGATAAGGAACCGCATTGTCTTTGCCAACAAGTACATGTTCCCGGAATATTCGGTCAAGGTCGGGCTACTCATCTCGCTCGTGCTACGCATACTGAGGTTCCAGCCGCTACGCGCGTTCACCATACTGATGATTCTCGAATCCGAGCACAGTTTCAGGAACTTTATACAAAAGAACGGGGGATTTTATGCGTAAGTACAAAACCCTTCTCAGCCTCATCGCTCTCGCGCTCGCCAGCATTGCCCAAGCGGCAAATCCCGGCGACCCCAAGGTGACGCATTACGCATTCCAGGATACCGCACGCGATTTCCTCGTGAATATCCGTGGCCAGCTCGTCGATTCCGCGGTCATCACCAACCTGGGGAACGCCCCCACGCACTACGACAACTCCATGTCGGTACGCCTGTTCCTCGACGGGCACTTTACCGAGGCACTCCACTTCGGTGCAAAGGTCAAGATCTTTACCGACTACACGAACCGCGACATCGCAGACCACTTCTACAACCCGAACGAAGGCATCCCCTACAACAAGCAGAGCGAAAACAAGCGCACCTGGGACATATTCTCCGCGAACGTTGACTACAAGCTAAAGCCTCTCACGCTACTCGCCGGCTTCGACTACCTGGAATGGGGTTCCGCACGCTACAACCACGTGATACTGCGCGGCGAACAGAGCAACTATCGCCCCTGGCAGGACTCCTCGAGCCGCATCACCGTTCCCGCGCCGCTCCCCTACTTCGGCTATCGCTTTGAAATCGGCCCGGTCACGTACACGCAATATGCCGCAAAACTTTTCGAGAAGAAGAACGCAGGCAAGTATTTCCACTTCCACAACCTTGACCTGCGCCTCCCCGCAAATATTACCCTCGGGCTATCCGAGACATCGCTCTACGGCACAACAACCGAACCTGCGGGCATGAACCCGAACGTCGATGCCGACAGCACAGGCCGAGACTTCGAATGGGCATACGTTATCCCGTTCATCCCCTACATGTTCCAGGAACACCTGCAGGGCGACCAGGACAACATCTCGCTCGCATTCAACCTGAGCATGAAGACCCTACGGAACTGGGAATTCTACGGGGAACTCCTGTGGGACGACATGAAATCGCCCACGAGCATGTTCGATGACAGCTGGTGGGGCAACAAGTGGGCGGCTACCGTAGGCTTTGCCCGCGACAGCATCTACGCAGGCCCCGTACAGCTTGACGTCCTCACGGAATACACTCGCATAGAGCCGTGGGTATACACGCACCACAAGGGTGGCGGTTACACGTATGCAAGTTACGCGCAGTGTCTCGGGAACGACCTTGGCCCCAATAGCCAGGAAGTCCATACCGAAATTTCTGCGACATACAAGTTCATCAAGGCGACGCTATTTGCAGGCATGGTCGCGAAGGATACCGCTTTCGGCGGGAACGTCACCGACGTCCACGGTCCTGAAGACGCGACAGACAAGAACTTCCTCACGGACGCCTCCACCCTGCGTTACCAGGAATTCGGCGCAAGGCTAGCCGTCTCCCCCTGGGACTGGATGGATTTCCGTGCAGGCTACACACGCTTCTTCGGCGACTACGAAGGATTCCGCGCCTATGCCACGGGAACCCTCCAGTGGTAAATTAGCCCGACATAGCCCTTTCGAACAGAAAAAATTATATATTTCCCCAAAAAGGACTTTGTCTTTAATGAAGTCTAGGGAGGCGATCATGAAAAATACAATTAAATATTTTTTTTGGGTATTTCTTCTATTTTCTGTTTGCGCATGGAGTAAAGCACCTGATGTCCTCATCGTCGTTGACGACGAAATGATAAAAGACAACGAAATCAAGAGTGCCATAGACACCTATACAGATGACATTTGGAATACTTATCAAGTAAACGCCTCTATCGTATCTTTCAAATCCCAGAAGAACGGCGGGAAAGCCACAGACCTAAAAGAAATGCTCGTAAGCAAGAAGGATTCCATCATGGGAGCCATTTTTGTTGGAGACATTCCGCGAGCTCAATTTGAATTCTACCAGAAAACAGAATACGGATTCCGATACCAACGTTGGGTAACAGACCTTTACTTCATGGATCTTGACGGTATTTGGAAAGACACAGCTGCCGGAGGCCCCGAAGCCTATGGCGGAAAGTTATTTGATACCACCACGACAACATTAAACTTCAATGTACGCGACGGTTCTCCGATACCGGGGAAAGTACCGGCGGATAGTTTTTCAATCGCATATTCCGGATACCTCAAATCTCCTGTCACCGCACTTTGTTCCCTGCAACTTACCACGGACAACGACAGACGCCTTTGGATTAACGATTCCCTGCTCATTGACGCATGGTTCAACAATTGGGACATTCCATATTACAGCGCTTTTCAATTCAAGAAAGACAGTCTCTACAAATTCAAACTAAACTATGCAGAGGAATTTGGCGACGCTTATCTTACACTAAAATGGAAATGCGGGAATGATGTTTCCTATACGCCAATCCCTGATTCCGTCTGGCGTCAAAATGACAAGAGCACGCGCGGTCTCAACCAAACCTATTACGGAAATATTTTCATGATAGATTCGCTCCCCGAAGAAGACGTAAAGCACCTT
>JAGAAW010000079.1 GCA_017615055.1 Fibrobacter sp. | reverse complement strand
GTAGGTGACGCGCACGAGGGTCTGACGGCGACGGCTGGAAATCTTTTCCGCCTTCATGCGGGAATCCTTGTCGTCGTAGTTGTCGTCGAGTTCCAGGTGGAAAATCGCGGCGCGTTCGGCCATCTCCTTGAGGATGACGGGAACGGCATCTTCGGCGTAGCGCGTAAAGACTTCGGCGCCGTTCCACTTGTGTTCGTTACTCGTGGCGCGGGCGAGGATGCTGAGCACTTCGCTCTTGATGTTGTGCCCGAAGGGGAGGAACGGTTCCAGGAGCTCGATGGCGCGCAATGCGTAGCGCATGTTCTGCACGGGTTCCAGTCCTTCGATGTCGTTGAAGAACCAACCGCAGCTGGTGAAGCTGAACAGGCAGAACTTCTGGATTTCCAGAAGCCTCATGGCCCTGGCACATTCTTCGGGATTGTCCGGGTGCAGCAGCACCTTCTGCAAGAAGGTTTCCGTGCGGGCCTTCTGCTCGGGGGCGACAAGCGTCTCGACATAGGCGTCGCGCACATCCCACGGGTTCATCGTGGAAAGTTTCTCGAGTTCGCGGGCAAAGACGTGGTCGGCGAGTTTTTTCAGGTGGTTGAATGCGTCGCGGAGCGGTCCGCGCCATTTCTGGTTCCAGTCGGGGCCTCCGCCGGTAGAGCATCCGCAGTCCCTGTACCAGCGACCCACGCCGTGGGCGCAGCTCCAGGCACAGCCTTCGCCGTGGAAATTCTTGAGGAGTACTTCGTGCTGCGGCGGGAACTTTTCGAGGAACCAGCCGTAGTTTACGGGTTCCATTTTGTGTTCGGGCGCATAGCGGTTGAAGAGCCAAGCGGCACACATGTCGCCGAAGGGCTCGTGGTGGCCGTAGCTTTCGCCGTCGGTGCCGATGCTCACGAGCTGTGCATCTTCGCGGTTTTCGTCCCAGGCGTCGTTGATGCGCCTGCCGAATGTACCCGCGTCACGGAGCAGGTGCTCAAAACCCACGGCCGAAGAGAGCCACGGGTTGTAGAAAAATACGTCGAGATAGCCGTCGCACACCAAGTTGCCGTCCTTGTCGCGCGGGTAGACGCGGTAGGGGCGGGCCGTGTCGATGCTGGTGTTGGAACAGTCCGTCCATTCCTCGTCGCCGAACTTGCGGAAACTGTCGGCCTGCGTAGGCGAGAGGATGGTAAACTTGATGCCCGCCTTGATGAGCTCGACAACCGTCTCGAAGTTGATGGCTGTCTCGGCGAGCCACATGGCCTCGGGCATGCGACCGAAATGGAACTTGAAATCTTCGATGCCCCAGCGGATTTGCGTGCGTTTATCCTGCTCACTCGCCAGCGGCATGATGATGTGGTTGTAGACCTGGGCGATGGCATTGCCGTGCCCGAGGCGTTCGATACTCTTCTTGTCGGCTTCCTGGATGCGCTTGTAGGTATCCGGCGTGTTCGTGCGGATCCAACCCATGAGCGTGGGGCCCATGTTAAAGCTCATGTATTCGTAGTTGTTGACAATGTCGACAATGTGGCCGTGCGGGCTCAATATGCGGCTTGCGGAATTGGGGCTGTAGCACTGGCTCGCGATGCGGTCGTTCCAGTCGTGGTTCGGCCTTGCGGAGGGCTGATTCTCGATGACGCCCGTCCAGGGGTTTTCGCGGGGAGGCTGGTAAAAGTGACCATGAATCGTAAAATAGAGAGGGTGCTTCTTTTCCATGCCTGTAAATATAAAAAAGTACGCACAAAAAAGCCCCGCGGAACTTGAGTTCCGCAGGGCCTATTACCATAGGAGGTTTTTACTTTACGAGTACGGGCTGCGTGGCGGTGATGCCTGCGCCCATTACGCGCACGATGTAGCTGCCCTTGGGCATGTTCTCGAGGCTAAAGCTGTAGCTGCCGGCGGCGATGTTACCCTTGTAGAGGGTCGCAATGCGCTTGCCGTTCATGCTGAACACGTCCACGCTCACGTTGCCAGCATTTGCGGTGGTAAGCGAAATCGTGGTGTTCTGGATGCTGAAGGTGGGGCGTGTACTTGCCGTCTGCTGGGCGGTGTTCCCGATAGCCGTTGTGCCGTCAAACACAATCTTGATTTCGGGAATCATCTCTTCGGTGTTCTCGAAACCGCGGCTGAAGGCGTCGTACTTGTCGCTGTTGAAGTCCCAGAGAACCTGGTCGCCCGCCTTGAAGTTGTCGTACAGGATGGTGCCTGTGTAGCCTGCGGCGTAGTTCGCCACGACGACGCTCAATGTCTTGTTGCGGTCAGCAAAACTTGAAATGTCAAAGGAGCAGGTTACGGATTCACCTGCAGGCACAACGCATGCGCCAGCGTCGTCATTCACCGGAGTCCAGGTCCATGCATCCGTCAGCTTGAAAATCAGGTGCAGCTGTGCATCGCTTGCGCCTTTGTTTGTGGCTTCGAACGTGAACGTGCTAGCCTTGCTCAAGTCCCAGGTCTTCTGGTATTCAATCTGCGCATTATCGCCACCGTAGGTCACCGACATCTTGCCGTCGCCGCCTTCTTGGCTAATCGTTACGTCCTTGATCTTGATGCTTGCTTCTTCTGAAGCGGCAAGTGCCGTCATGGCTTCGAGCGCGGGGTCAATCGTGTAGGTATAGCCACCAAAGTTCGATTCGGTTTTGTCGCCGATGTACTGCCAGGCGAGTGCGCCCGCGTAGCCGCCGTCAAATGCCTTGCGATAGCATTCTTCGGTAGAAATCTGGGTCTTTGCTGCCATGCTTGCAGTGTAGGTGTCGCCTTTCCAGCCGCTCGCCGGGAACTCGCCGATAATCATAGGCTTGCTATCGTAGTTGTATTTCGCGGCCATCTGGGCTGCCGTATTCACGAAGGGCGAAACATCGTCGTTCTGGTAATACGGGTAGTAGTGCGTCTGGAAAAAGTCGAGCGTGCCGTTTGCTTCGCCACCTGCGGCGATGAGCTCGGAATCGTTCCACCAGCTCTGATACTGAATGTTCACGCTGCCCGTAGACACGAGTAGTTCCGGGTTTGTCGTATGGATGGCAGCCGCAATCTTGTTCGTGAATTTCTGCAGCACGGACTTGTCGAGTTTCTTGGTGGTCCAACCCACGCTCGTCATGCCTTCGGGCTCGTTGAACACTTCCCAGGTCATGAGTGCATTGTGATTGCCAATCGCCTTTACGACCGGAACGAGCACGTTGTCGATGAACGCCTTGGTGCCTTCGTCTTCGAACAGTTTCTCGTTCGCGGTGATGTCGAGTTTCTCGTTGTAGAGACCCCACTGGTTCGGTTCCATCAGGTTATGGCTGAATAGGCACATCGAGACCATCACGCCGTATTCCTCGGCGATGTCCAGGGCCTTCTTCATGTTGGCGATGGTGTTTTCCTTGGGGCCAGTTACCAGGTGCGTGGTCTGGTCGATAGTCGGACTCTGGCTCATGTTGTTGAAGAGCCACCAGCGGATTGCGTTACCGCCCGCGGCTCGCGTACCTTCCACGGCCTTGCTCCACGCGTTTTCGTTCAGCGGGGAATCGCCCACGTCGGAGTTGTAGTCGCTCCAGGCGAGGTTTGTGCCCGAGAAGAATATCTTCTTGCCGTTATAGAGCAGGTCGGTGCCGCTCACGGTGAGCCCCGGGGCTGCAAATGCAGAAACAGCCCCACCGAGCAGTGTGGCGCTTAGCAAAATCGCGAAAGATTTTTTCATAAAAACATCCTCATATCTTTTTCTCGAAAAATAAATAAAAAAAGCCGAAATAGGACTATTTCGGCGCAGGGGTGTTGACAAAAATCACAGATTATGTCAACACCTTGTCAGATGTTTGTTCTAGCGCACAAGTACGGGCTGCGTTGCGGCGATTCCGGCGCCCTTCACACGCACGATGTAACTGCCCTTGGGCATGTTCTCGAGGCTGAAACTGTAGCTGCCGGCAGCGATGTTGCCCCTGTAGAGGGTAGCGATGCGCTTGCCGTTCATACTGAACACGTCCACGCTCACGTTGCCTGCCTTTGCGGTGGTGAGCGAGATGGAGTTGCCGTTTATGCTGAGCTTGGAGGCTGCATTTGTAACCTTCGGCTCAATAGCGTCCGGGGCGATGCTTGTATCGACGACGAATTTGTCCCAGCCGGGCATGTTGTCGAGTGCGATGATGCGTTCGTCATCCAGGTTCCTTTTCCACATGTCGGTCGGGGTCTTTTCCAGGAAGTTTCCGCTCCAGGTCTGGCTCCAAGTCATCCAGTAACTCCAATAGGCCTTGTCTTCGGCAATGCTGTCGATGTCCGGGATGGCCCCGTTTTCGCTCAAGGCAATCATTTTGCTTGTGCCCACGTCGCTCACAATCTTGTTGTAGTAATTGGCGGCGGAATTGTGGTCGTTCAGCGGGTCGTAAATGTCGACCGCCACGATGTCCACGTATTCATCGCCGGGGTACCAGGCTGCATTGAGTGCGGAATAGTCGTAGCCGAAAGCCGGGTCGGTATTGATGTTCCAGACCCAAATCAGGTTGTTGAGCTTGTTAGTTTCGACCATGCGCTTGAAGACCAGGCGGTACAGCTGTACGTAGCATTCGGCGCTACCGACACCCCACCAGAACCAGCCACCGCTTGCTTCGTGGAGCGGGCGCCACACGACGGCTATTCCCTTGTCTTGCAGTTGCTTGAAGTAGCCCGAAACAATGTCCACGTCGGCGACGATATCCTTGTATTCCTGCGAGGTTTCGTTGATTTCTGCACACTTGTCACCCTTGAATGCCTTGGTGTAGTTAAAGCAGGTATTTGTACCCGATGTTCCCATGACACCTTCGGTGCAGCCGGGGTTATTGAAACCGGCCGGAGTCCCCTGCGTGTAGAATACGGTGTCTTCGCCGACCTTCCAGTGCCAGGTGTAGGTCGGGATGCCGCCCAATTCCCAAAGTTCTTCGGTCATCAAGATGTTGTTTTCGGTGTAGCCCTTGAACCAGCCTTCTTCATGGTGGCCGCCTGCGGCAAAGAGCATGTCAAAACCGCCGATGGCGGGGTAGTGACCGCTGCGCTTGTAGAATTCGGCGATGTCGGTCTGTCCCTTCCAAGAAACCTGTTCGTCGGTGTATTTGCAGGAATCTGCGGGCGTGCAGCCACCGGGCGGAATAATCTTCATATCGCCGTAATTGTAGTTGAAATTCTGGTCGCTGATCATCATGCCGCTGATGGTCTTTTTACCGAAGTTTTCGCGGAGGAAAGAATAGACCTTGCGGGCGCTTTCGCTTGCGTTCGGCGTGACCGGGGCCGCATTAATCTTGAATTCGGGATCGGGGTGGCGTTCTACGGTGATGTAGTCTACGCCGATGGCCTGATTGCCTACCGTAATCGTGTTCCCGCCGGTTTTCATCTTGGCGGATGCAGACACCACGTAACTGGAATCGCAGTTACGCGGGGTCGTTAGCATTGAGCCTACGTCAACTCCATTGACCGTGATTTTTGAAGTTATCCAGTCGTATTGCTTGATTAACACTTTGGTGGTAATGTCGTAGACGGCGGTCTCTTCGACTTTGACCGTAAACGTGATTCCGCTTGCATCGGCGGGCTTTGCATACTTGCCACCCGAATAATCGGCATCTTCGACAACGGTTGCGCCGGTCAAATCTTCGGCTTCGTAAGTCGTCGGTGCGGCGAAGGCTGTCGCTGCAGATAGTACGGCAATTGCCGTCGTTGCTTTATATCCCATAACATCACTCCATAAAGGTTTGCTTTAAATATACTTTCAAAAAAAGCCCCGCGGAAAACCCGCAGGGCTTGGACCATAAGGAGAAACTATTTTACAAGCACGGGCTGCGTTGCGGCGATTCCGGCGCCCTTCACGCGCACGATGTAACTGCCCTTAGGCATGTTCTCGAGGCTGAAACTGTAGCTGCCGGCAGCGATGTTGCCCCTGTAGAGGGTAGCGATGCGCTTGCCGTTCATGCTGAACACGTCCACGCTCACGTTGCCAGCCTTCGCGGTGGTAAGCGAGATGGAGTTGCCGTTTACGCCGAGCTTGGAAGCCGCAATTGCGCGTGCATGCTTGATGGCGGTGGAGTTGCCGGCTTCGTCAACAAGTTCGATCTTGCTCACGTGACCCTTGCTCTGATCGGCAGCCTTGAAGAGTTCCGTCTTCTTGTCGAATGCGGAGATAACCTTCCCGTTATCTGCAACGAGGTCGTCGAAGATGACCGTACCCTCGAAACCGACGGCAGCAACCATCAATGTGACAGAGAAGAGATTGTCAAGGTCAATGGGATGTTCCGTACCTTCGGCGTCTTCGTACTTGGTAATATCGAATTCGCAGGTGGATGAGGCACCGTCGTTAATCCAGCAGCCGGTCGAGGTGGACATTTCCCAGGTCCAGCCGTCGTCTTCCATGCCGTTGCGCACGAAGGCAAGGCCGACCCAGATGCCAGCGTCTGCACCGCCGGAACCGTTGTTCGTAATCTTGACGGAAACGGTCTGTGCACCGGTAAGGTTCGGGACCTTCTGGAATTCAATGTTCGCACCGCTATCGTTCAGGGCGGTGTAGGTCACGGCCATCATCAAGTTCTTTACGTCTTCCTTGTTGGTGGTATCGGCACCGAAGCTTCCGCCTTCGGTAGATGTCGGGCAGACCTTCGTAGAGGAAGCGGCTTCGTTGTAGTTGTCCCAGCCGGGCATCTTGTCAAGGGTGATAATGCGTTCGTCGGCGAGGTTCTTCTGCCACACGCTTGCTGCGGTTTGGCTTACAAAACCGCCGTTCCAGCTCGGGGATTCATACCACGGCATCCACCAGCTCCAGGTGGCTCCGTCTTCATACATCTTGTCTACGTCGGGAATCGGGCCGTTCTCGCTGAGCGAGATGATCTTGTTCGTGCCGCCCTTGTTCGCAAAGTCTACAAACGCAGCACTGTTGCTCTGGTGGTCGTTTGCGTTGTTGTAGATGTCCACGCTCAGCACGTCGTAGTAGGTTTCGCCCGGAGTCCAGGAAAGTTTGGATGCGTCCTGCGGGTTGAAGTCCCAGATGAGGTTATTCACGCCGTTCTTGAATACCAAGCGTTCGTAGACCAGCTGGTAGAGGGCCGCGAACTGCTTGCCGGTATGCGTGCTCCACCAGAACCAGTTTCCGCCGGATTCGTGAAGCGGACGGAAGATGGCCGCAACGCCTTCCTGCTGGAGGTCAAGGAAGATTTCAGCGACGTGGTCGATGTCGCCAACCAGTGCCTTGTAGGTGGTGGAGAGCGTATCCCAGCTAGTGGTGCCCTTCACGAAGCCCTGGGTGAAGTCGAAGTCCGTGTTTTTATCCTTGTTCCCGTTGGCGGTATAGAATTCTACTTCGTCACCGGGGCGCCAGTGCCAGGTGATTGCGGGGATGCCGCCCTTCTTCCAGATGGATTTTGCGATATCGACGGACTTCTCAGTGTACTGCTTGTACCAGGAATCGTCCTTGTTCGCACCGGTGGCGTTCATCAGGTCGACGCCGACGAGTGCCGGGTACTTGCCGCCGGCCTTGTAAACGGCCTGCACGTCTTCGTGCTGGGTGGCATCGCCCATGGTGTAGGCGTCCATGTTGCCGGTCATCACGCCGGAGATGGTCTTTTTGCCGAAGTTGTTCACGAGGAAGTTGTAGAGTTTCTTGGCGGATGCTGTCGCGTTTGCTGTGACGGGAGCGTTACAAAGGGTAAACGCCTTGGCTTCGTATGGTTTTACCTCGATGTAGTCCACGTCGATCCAGCCCCAGCTATTGGTGATGGCGACGGTGTTCGTGCCCGCAGCGAAGGCGAGGACGGTTTCGACATCGACAAATTTGCCCTTGTCGGTGACAGGGAAAGATACCTGGGACGAGGCTCCGCCGACTTCGACGTTGTTGATCTTGTC
>JAGAAW010000078.1 GCA_017615055.1 Fibrobacter sp. | reverse complement strand
CAGAGCGAAAAGGTGCTGTTCTCTGCCGATGCGTTCGGCAAGTTCGGCGTGTACGATGCCGACCCGGATGACTGGGCTTGCGAAGCCCGCCGCTACTACTTCAATATCGTGGGCAAGTACGGGAACCAGGTGCAGTCCGTGCTCAAGAAGGCTGTCGCGCTCGACATCAAGACGATTTGCCCGCTGCACGGTCCGGTGCTCGCCGAAAATCTCGGTTACTACATCGACAAGTACAACACCTGGAGCAGCTACGCTCCTGAAGACAAGGGCGTGCTTGTGGCATTCGCTTCGATTTATGGTGGAACCAAGAAGGCTGCCGAGAAGCTTGCCGAAAAGTTGACCGCCGCCGGTGTCGAAAAGGTCGTGGTTTCCGACCTCGCACGTAGCGACATGGCCGAAGTCATCGAAGACGCCTTCCGTTACGACCGCATGGTGGTCGCCGCTCCCACGTACGACGCGGGCCTTTTCCCGGTGATGGAAGATTTCCTGAACCACCTGAAGGCGAAGAACTATAGCAACCGTAAGGTGGGCATTGTGGAAAACGGCACGTGGGCTCCGATGGCCGCGAAAAAGATGACCGAAATCCTCTCGACGCTTAAGAACGTGACGCTCGCCGAAACCGTGGTGACGGTGAAGTCCTCGCTCAACGCCGAATCCGAAGCGGCGCTGGATAAGCTCGTCGCCGAGATGAAGTAATCGTTTTTGGTGTCGTTAGTAGTTATAGGTGATGCCGTAAATCACCGTCTCGAATCAGGCTATTGACCACCTCGTCTTCAGAAACGATGTCGTCCATTTCTCCGCCGATTGGCCCGTAATAAGTGGAGTCGTTGCTTGTCAAGGACGATGATGAGGAAAGTGCCGATGGCGAAACGGTGCTTGCCGTTTTCGTAGAATCTGCCGATTCCTTTTGTTCCGGGGTCGAAGCGAATGCTGAAATCGAGAAAGCGGCGGATAGCCCCAAGAGAGCGACGAGTTTCGCCTTGGTTTTTGGGCTGAGTTCGCCCTCTTTTTTGACTATGCGCTTTTCTATGTGCATCTTGATTAGTTAAAAGCCTGCGGGAGCGCGTCGATAACGTCGCTCGGGAGCATGCTGAATGCTCCCATTTTTGTGCGGGCTATGCGGCCCGCTTTTTGATGCAGTAATGCTCCGAGCACGGCGGCTTCGGGGGCGTGGAGTCCTTGCGCGAGCAGTGCCGTGATGATTCCGGTCAGAACGTCGCCGGAGCCGCCTTTGGCGAGCCCCGAGTTATGAGCCGGGATTACGAATACGCGCCTGTCGGGAACGGCGACGAAGGTCGGCGCGCCCTTGAGGAGGATGACCTTTTTCGTGTGGCGGGCGATGTCGCGCAATAGATTTGGTATGTCGATATCGTTTGTCGGGAGTGCACCGAAAAGCCTTTCGAATTCCCGACGGTGCGGCGTGAGAATCGCCTCGCAGGGAATGCCGTACAGGAACGATGCCGCTCCGGAGGCGGGGCTCGCCGAAGTCTTGTTGAGCGTGGCGATGGCGTTCAGCGCGTCGGCATCGATGACCGTCGGGCACGCAATTTGTGTGAGCAGGTCGATGACGGCGCCTTGCGTGCATTCGGCGCTGCCTAGTCCCGGCCCGATGGCAAGTGCCTGGTTATGCTTTGCCTTTTCGAGAATCAGCGGGATGTGCGCCGACGAGAATGATGTGGCGCGGTCATCGACGGAATCTCCGTCTTGCCCCGCGATATCTTGCAGGTTGCAGAAAACGGGTTCCGAAAGTTTCGTCTGCAGAACCGGCATGATGGCGTCGGGGCTTGCGAGCGTCACGAGGCTTGCGCCACTCCGGAGGGCTGCCTGCGTGCAGAGCGCCGCGGCTCCCGGCATGTCGCCCGAACCCGCGACAATCATCGCGCAGCCCTGTTTGCGCTTGTCGCCCCAGTCGTCGCGCTCCGGGAGCATTTGCGGGATAAGCGCCTCTGTGGCGAGGTAAAGCCTGGTGTCGTAATTGCGGGCGAGCGAATCGGGATAGGGGAGCGTGGCGACGGCCGGCTGGCCAAAGACTTCGCCGCCTTCGCGCGTATATGCATCCAGCCGCGGGAACCCGAACATCAGGGTTTCAAGCGCGTGTATGCAGGGCTCCCGACGCCCGTGTTCCGAGGAATCATAGCCGGTAGGGGCGTCGGCCGCGACAACGCGGACGCCTGCGGCGCCGATGTCGCGCACCGCGGCTGCGTACAGATCCCGCAATTCGCCGTGCGCTCCGTTCCCGAGCATGCAGTCGACTATCAGGTTAAAATCCGCGAACCTCGGCGCAGTTCCTGCCTGCGATAAACTTCCTGATGCCGGCGCTGTTCCAACTGGCGAATACGGGATTAAACGTCCGCCAGCTTGCGAAAAATCGTCCAGCGCCTTCTTGGCTTCGTTCTGGAACTTGTCCGCGGCGGCAAGCGAATACGTGGTGCAGGGAATTCCTGCCTCAATCAGCAGTTTTGCGAGCACGAGTCCGTCACCGCCGTTATTGCCTCCGCCGACAAATACCGCGACAGATCGCGGCGCATCTCCAGTCTTGCGATAAACGTCCTCGCGACCGGCAACTTCACAATCTAAAACTTCGACTACCTTCTTGAACAGTGCGGCGCCCGCCTGCTTCATCAGGCCGTACCCCGCCTCGATTGCGGATGCATCTCCGGCGAGCGCTTCCTTTGCCGCCTTGTCAAGTGCCCTCATCCCCTCTGTCGAGAGGATGGGCTTGAGTTCCGTATAGCTGAACTGGTCGAGAAGTTTCATACCTTGAATATAAATTTATACCGCGGCCTTTGACAAGACCTCGATGGCATATTCGCTGTACTTGACGCCGCCTTTTGCGGCGTTGCGCTTGAGCCCTTCGATAACCCAGGTGGGCAAGCGGAAAGATGCCATCTTTGTTGCTTCGCGGGCCTTGCGCGCCTTGATTTCCTTTACGGTTTCTTCCCAAGGTCCGTCGCTGACGATCGTGGTCCCATCTTCCAAGCCTTTGCGGAATTCCTCTGCAAAACTGTGCTCGTTAAAATAGCGCAGTTCTTCTTCCGTCATGTCGGGCTTTTCCATTACCTTGATTTCCATAGGTTTTCCTCGTTTTTGTGTGCGCGCCTTGCCGTGACGACTGTGTATAGGTCTTTTTCTAATACGACTATCCATATATCTCCGTCCAGTTCGCCTATGGTGATGTATCGGTCTTAAACATACAAATTGTATTACAAATTGTCAATACGTCTAGAAACTTTAAAAATGCCCAAAATACAATTATAAGCGCTTAATTCCGAGAAAAAAGTTCTATTGGCCCCCTCGAGTTCGGTGATCCTTTTGTGCTGTTACACGCAAATATACATAAAGAGAATGTCAGAACTTGACATATAAAAAAGCCCAAATGGCGCTGTGCCATTTGGACCTTTGTATGTGTATGCGAGTTACTTGACGAATGCGTCGAGCAACTTCTTGGCTTCTTCACCGGCGGCGAATCGCGTTCCGCTTACCGAATGGTACTCGAACCCAGAGAACTGCTGCAGGTGCAATGCTGCGAATTCATGGTCCTGCGAGTAGCACAGGTTCAGGCGGAAATTCCCGTTGGCGGTCGTTGTCGGGTGGCCGACCTTCTGGAAAATCGCGTCGAGTCCGCTTGCTGGCGTCACGAGGATCTCCCGGACCTTTTCCCCTTCGGCGGGGCTGAAATCCAGGCAGATTCCCACGACGGGCGAGTTTGTCGGGGTGTAGGTGACTTTGGTCTTGAGGCCGAAGAACTTCTTTTCGGTCTTGATGTAGATTTGTGCGAAGAGGGCGCTTGCCATCTCCATTTTAGAAATGTTTTCCATTTTCTTTCTCCGACGGCATAGGCCGTCAAGTGTAAGTTGACTATTTTTTTTGATTCTATCGACCCGTTGGGTCTCCAGAATGACAATGTGGAGAAAGAATCTTGTTAACAGAGGATGCGTTCTAGTGCAAAAGCGTAATACTCTTTTGAAGTCTGGTATGCGAGTGGGGTAGGAAACCCGCGATGTGCGTTGACTTGTGCGGCGGAGCAGTTGCCAGCAAACGTTGCAATGCGCTTGAACGTGCCGGAATCGCGTCCGCAGAATCCCTGAAAATTGCCGTTCCGTAAAGTACGCGAAAGCGCCTGTTGGCCGGGCCTGCGGGTGAGCAGGGCTGCTTCTGAAGCATCTTCGCGTGAGAGGAATAGAGGTTCGCTGGCGAAATCGTTGGCGTGAAGGTCGTGGCTAGTGCCGTCCGAGACCTGGACCGCGTCGAAGGAAACTCCGTAATCGTAAACAAAAGATCCTTCGACAATAGCGGCACTTATCGCGAACACCGCGACCGCAATCATCGAGAGAATATTTTGCCTAAGGAATTTCATTTTACTTCAGCCCCGTTTACGCGGCTAATCTTCCCGTCAAAATAGATAAAATCGCCGCCCTTGTTTTTCCATATGGCGCGGAAAACGGTTGGGCGCTTGATGCCATCCGAGTATTCCTTGTAATTCTCGCACTGCGCTTCCCAGGGAGTGTATTCGATGCTCCCGTCGGGGGCTATCTGCCCGCGGTCATTTGTCGTGAACGAAATCATCTCGTAGGAATCGTTGAAGTGGAAAACGCCGGATGCGCTCACGCCCTTGTTCGTGATGGTTGCTTCTACGGTATGCTCGTCAACCTGCTTGAACGTGATGAATTCCTTCAGGAGTGCTTCGGGCAAGAAGAACGCTTCGGCCAGGTAGGTGATGAGGCATGCTTTGTCCATTTCGGGGCCGGTCTGGTCGAACAGGGTAAAGAGTTTCGCGAGAACGCCCTTCATGCCGCCCTTGCCATCCATGTAGTAATCGTATCCCTGGAAGGGGACGCCGAACATCTTGCTGTCGATAAATGCGAGCCTGTCTGGGGAATCGGCGAAGTCCGTGTGCGTGTAGTCAATCTTGAGTCGCGGCTTGTTTTCGCCCAAGCCGAAATCGACGTCCCTGTATTCCATTGACAAAAGCGCATGGCGCTCGGGTCCGATGTAGCCGTTTGATTCCAGGTATTTCTGGATGAGCGGTGGCAATTCCTTGAAATCGTCTGCCGTAAATTTTTCGCTGGCGACAGGTGCGGAACTCTGCATTCGCTGTGCGACATCGCTGTTGAACTGCGTCTTGATGGGTGAATAGGGAATGTTGAACCACACCGCCAGCAGCAAAATGATGGCGGCGACAACAATCAGGGCTATCATAATCTTTTTCTTCATCTAAAACAAATCTAGCGAACTGTCCAGGTAGATTTCCTCGCGCACTTTTAACTGGTGCTCGGGCTTGGTCATGTAGTAAAGTAGAAATTCCAGGATGATGGCGCTGCCGAGGCTTCGCCCCTCAATTTTGAAGTGGCGGAATCCTGCGGGCACAAACACGTGCTGGATGTCGTCTATCCCGATGAATCCCGGGTTCTTCATCGCGTCGGAGAATCGGTAGCCCCTTTGTGCGGTGGGCGAGACGCATTCATGGTCTTCGCAGTTTTCGCCGAGGCTCTTGCGGCTCACGTTCTCGTAGCAGGCCTTGCGGTCGTAACAGCCGAACCAACAGCATTCATTGCACAGAAACTCGACTTTCTGCTTTTGCGCATCCGTGAGCGCGTTCAGTTTATCGAATTGCTTATTCAGCCGAAAATCCGGGACAACGTAACGGAATTCGTCGCGATTGAGTTCCGCCGTGAACTCCTTAAAATCTGTAATCACCTTCGTGGTCGAGGAAACAAAATAGAATCCGGGGTATTTCTCCTTGATGTAATCGAGCAGAAGGTCTGAGTGGACGATGATGCCCGCACGGTTTTTACATGCATAATCATCTGCGTCGTTCTTACCCGCGTCGACATCCGAACAATCTCCCGCGCCACTATCAAACATCTTGCACAATGCATTGCATCTTGCATCGCTAAGGTGTTCCTTGCGAACTAGCGAATTGCTGAACGTAAGTCGAGGTGAAATTCCGTATTCCTTTACGAGTTTCGCCACCTTTTCCGGATCGGCATCCCCGAAACCGACGCGCCCGCCACCCCAGATGCAATCGCTTGGTGCTCCGTAAATGGAGCCAATATCGCACCAGTCATAAAAGTATTCCCGGTGTTCGTGCCATAGCGGCAGGAACGCTTTGTAAAGTTCGTAAAACTCGAACAGTCCGGGAAGGTGGTAGTAGATTTTCATTCCTCCTAAATATAGGAAATTCCCGTTTTTCGCGAAAAATCGCTAATTTGTCTGTTGTAGTCCTTTACACCGCTATTTGGCCGTGCTTGGGTGCATTCCCGTGTTTTGGGTATATATTATTTTTTGGAACTTTATATCCCAGGAGTGAAAAATGAGGTACCTTTTACCGGTATTAATTGCGGCATCGCTTTCCTTTGCCCAGTGGGGTGGTGGCGGTAAATCCATCAACGACTACAAAAAAGTGTCTGTTTCGGGTAGGACAGTCTATGTCTATGCCCCGTCCGGTCTTGCAGACAACAGTCCGTTGCTCATGTCTTTCCATGGCATGGACCAGGACCCCAATTACCAGCAGTCCAATACTCACTGGGAAGCGGTCGCCGATACGGCGGGCTTTGTTGTCGCTTATCCTCAAGGAGCGACGGGTTATAGCACCTGGGATATCGGCGGTGACCAGGATACCAAATGGATTACGCAGATTATCGACCAGCTGGCCAAAGACTACAAGATCGACACCAAACGCGTGTATATGTCGGGTTTTTCGATGGGCGGCATGCTCAGTTACCATGCGATGGGCAAGATTGCGGACAGGATTGCTGCGTTTGCCCCTTGTTCCGGTTACCTAATGCAGGGCGCCGGCACTGCCATGCGTCCTGTACCGATATTCCATGTTCATGGAACCAGCGACAATGTGGTGGGCTACGATGGTCTTGAAAACAACCTGAAAAGCTACCGTAACCAGTTCAACTGCCCTGCACAGGCCGAAGTACAGCAGAACTATCCGAATAATGAGAACAAGGCGACGCTTTATACTTGGGGACCATGTGACGATGGTATCTATGTGAAGCATTTAAAACTTGAAGGGCGTCAGCATAGCCCCTCCAAGGCGGAGGTTTCGGATATCTGGAACTTTGTAAAGGAATATTCTCTGGATGGTGCCAACATTACGCCTCCTATCGAAGTCCCGACCAACAGGGACACCGTGTTCAATGGAACCTTCTCGGATTCTCTCAAGCTGGCTGGCTGGACCTTGCAGCAGCATAGTGGCGAGGGCTCCCTGAAGCACTCCGATGGCATGGCCGAAATCAAGGTGGCCAAGACGGGCACCAACGCCTATGACGTTCAGATGATCCAGAACGGTATGCACTACGAGAACGGCCAGAGCTACAAGCTGTCGTTTGACGCTTACGCATCGGAGGCGAGGACTCTCGAGGTGAACCTCGAGAAGGATACCGACCCGTGGACTAGTTACCTGGGCGAGGCGAAGTCCTTTGACCTGACGACCGAAAAGAAGACCTATGAAATTGTGTTCACCATGAATGAAGCTACCGACGAGAATGGCCGTATTTCCTTCAATGCGGGTCTTGCTTTGGGAAGCGTGTTCATCGACAACGTGTCTATCGCGAAGGCCGAAGCGGTGGTTGAACCGCCCCCGACGGGTATTGCAGGCAAGGCTATGCTGCTTACCGGCGAAAGGACGTTCAGTGTCTACAACATGAAGGGCTCCTTCGTGTGCAAGGTGACCGCGGCCCGCATGGGCGACGTGCAGGCGCTGTTGAACTCGATGCGCCTGGACAAGGGCCTGTACGTGGTCAAGGACGGCAGTTTCAACAGGATTTTCTCTGTAAAATAGCCAAGACCCATAAAAAAGCATGAAAAAACGCCCCTCGTGAGAAAAAAAACGAAGGGCGTTTTTGCTTTTTGGAAATGAAAAATATATATTTCCATACTAGAAAAACATTTTCAAGAGGTAACAAAGATGAAAAA
This sequence comes from Fibrobacter sp., assembly GCA_017615055.1. GTDB lineage: Bacteria > Fibrobacterota > Fibrobacteria > Fibrobacterales > Fibrobacteraceae > Fibrobacter. The sequence continues at coordinate 1,355 of JAGAAW010000078.1, read as the reverse complement.
GATACTCGGACTTTTGGCAATCTGCTGTCTGGTAGCTTGCAACGAATCCGGCGAAAACGGAGTGGTGTCCCCGTCTGCGGGCAACCAGAACGGCTATCAGGATCCGAACCAGAATACCCAGGTGAATGCGGATTCCATTGCGCAGCACGTGAGGGATTCGATTGCCGCCCTTTACGCCCAGAGCTCTTCCGCTGTGGACCCGTTCGCGGGTCAGCTCAGCAGCTCTTCCTTTATGTCCAGCAGCTCGCTGGGCGGTTTCCCGGCTGTGTCTAGTTCCTCGGGTTTCAGTTCTAGCAGCGCGATTGTTGCTAGGTCCAGCAGCTCCAAAGTGACCCCGAAGAGTTCCTCTGCTGCCGCTGACGTAGATGACGGCTTGTTCAAGCTCGGCCTGTGGGATGGCACCGCCGGCGACAAGCAGGTCCCGACGGGCAACAAGACCGGTGGTTACTGGTACATGTACGATGACTCGGGCGACAAGGGCGCATCTACCCTTACCTGGGGTGGCACTCCGGGCTCGGAATACGGCGATGACGACCTCAGCCCCGTTATTGAAGCATGTGGTGGCCTGTGCGGAACGTTTGACCTCGTTGTGGGCAGCAACCCGTATAAGCCGTATGTCGGCGTGGGCTTCAACTACGGCAAGTCTGCGAACTTGACGGGCGATGCAACATCGAGCAAGGGTATCTGCGTGGTATATACGTCCGACATCGCTATCCAGCTCGAAATGGGTCTGGGTGCCCAGGATTCCAAGATTGGCTACGCCAACCCGTTCGTGACGCTGCCGAAGGCTACTACGAAAAAGACGGCTGATTTCCTCTGGGCTGAATTTGACCAGCCGGATTGGGCTACCACCACGGTTACTAATCCGCAGAAGGCTCTCGCCTCGCTCAAGTTCAAGTTCGCCGGCACCACGGATGGTGAAGACGGCGGCTCGGGCTCCTTCAATATCATGAAGGTCGGCGCTTCTGGCCAGTGCGACTAATCCCGCATTTCATGCAATAAAAAGCGCCCCTTCGGGAGCGTTTTTTTATACCTTATTTTATACAAAAAGAAGGAACCCTTGCGGGTTCCTTTTTAATTGCTTTGTCGCGCGGCTCTTACTTCACGATGAGCATGGATTCATCCCACGCCTCATGCTTTTCGAGGCCGAGGAGGTTCGCGGTCGTGGCGGCGATGTTGGAAAGACCCCAGTCGCCATCCTTGAGGCCGAGCTTGCCGCCCGTTACGTTATCGTAAAGGATGCACGGCACCTTGTTGAGCGTGTGGCTCGTCTTGGCCTTGAACGTACCGTCCTTGTTGACCTTCGGCATGCCGGTCTTCTTGTCGATCTCGTACATTTCGTCGGCGTTACCGTG
>JAGAAW010000077.1 GCA_017615055.1 Fibrobacter sp. | reverse complement strand
GAAGATGTAGCCCGCTTGCGGGCTGCCGGTAGGGGCAATACGCAGATGCCAGAACGTGCAACGTGACGTGACGCGTGGCTAGTATCCTAGGGCAGGGCCCGCATATGAAGAACCACCGGCTATGCCGGTGGGTTCCTTTTTGTTTTCCCTATTTCTTTAATTATTGGAGTGCTTGTTGTGAAAAAGTGTAATATTTTTAAAATTTTTTTATTAAAAAGTCGCTTTTTGCTAAACATTAAGTTACTTTTGAAATAGAAATGAGAACTAAAAAGCGTTTACCCCTCCCCTGTGTAAATTCGAGTTTACCGAAAGAGGCTGAAAAATCCGTTTCAGCCAAGCGGAAAGAATCCGCTTGGGATTTGGTGATTGAAAATCTCCGCTCCAGTGCGGTTTTCAATTCGAGTCTGGGGAGCAAGGAGCTATTCCACAGCAACTTAATTGGATATTTTTTGCAACAAGGCGATTCCGCCAACACTATGTTGCAAAGCCTTTCGCAAACGCTTGCCCAGTGGCTTCGACCGCAAAAAGAGGGTTCTTCAAAGACTAAGTTCCGAGTCCTCTCTGTATTCAGGGAATTCAACCACTTCGATTTGTTTATTGCGCTCATTGACGAGGCTCATTACAATGAACTGAAGGCTGATGGAGCGGGGTATGAACTTTTGGAACTATTGCGGACATCCGTGGCACCTGTATCTGTAAAAGCGGACGAGCAATTTCAAAAATCCTTGGCCATCCTTAAGGAAAATTGCAAGTTCGTGGTGGTTGAAAACAAGTTCAAGTCGATTCCTGATGCCGCCCAATTGGATGAGTATAGTGCAAAAGTTCGCAAGGGAATCGGTTACATCACGGGTGCAAGAAAGTTTAATGTCAAGGCGGATGATTTGAACACGACTTTCTATTTGCTTGTTCCTCATTATTCGTTGAATGTCTTTGGCGATTTGCCGGAGCCATGGCTTGCCGCCACTTACGAGGATTTCTCGAACAAGATGCTTTTTTGCGTGCAGATGAATCGCAAGAATAAAGACGATTTCATGACGCAATACGTCAAGAGCTACGGCAAGATCGTTCACGATATCATGTTGCTCACGAGGCGTAAAATACAAGACCCCATAGAAGAGGGGGCGGTATTCCCTGATGCGATTTTTTCTGCGAAATTGGACACGATCCGTTTGCGGGATTTTTACGAAAAACTATGGTTCAGCGCCCTCGCTCGTAAAATGAGTGTTGCATGCCCCGAACTAGATAACGTTCGCATCGTTCCTGAAAGTGGATATGGGCATAACGCTGGCCTGATGGGGTATAAGTGCTACCTTCAGGATGGCTCGGACATTGTCTATGGCATCCAAATTCAAAATGGTCAATTCCGCTATTACGTGGAACCAGCTCCAAATAAAAAGTGTAGGTGGGAAAACTTCAAGGAAAATGATTTTTGTGACTTGCTTAATGAGGCTAAATACGAAAGCCTTCGCAAGACAAAATTCGCAGGAATCGATGATGATTGCCGTGTGTCTGAAATAAATAATGCAATTCCGACAAAGATGGTGCTGGGCGATGAGGTTTTGGCGGAATCGGTTGGGAATCCCCAGAATTTGAAGTCATTTGGGGATTTCAAGTACGTCTATGTGAATTTGTCAAAGAAAATTTCTCAGACAGAACTGTCAAATCTTATCAAGATTTCTCTCTCGGCGTTGGACAAAATGGTCCGCCAAAATAAAAAACTTTTCAAAATAGATTTTAACAAATAAACATCAAAGGAACTCTTATGAAGACGATTAAACTCGGTAAAGAATACCTGACCAACGACAAGTACAAAATGCTGACTGATAAGGCCAAAAAGAAGATTTTTGAAATCTACGATGCGGCCGAAGAAAAGACTGTTATCGAGCTGCCTGAAGGACTTTTGCTCTTGAACATTACGGACGATGATGTTCCTGAAGATTTTGAATGGGATGCTAATGAGGCTGTTCTTAAGGTTCCGCCTACGATTCTCGGGTATGCCTATTGTGAGCCGATGTTTAGCAGCTTGATGGTGCCGTCATTTATGGAAGAAACCACGATTAATGGGGACATGGCTGTAGAATTTTACGATGCTAAATTGCCTAAGAGACCTTTCGCTATTGGCGGTGATGCTCATTACGGATGTGAATTGTGGTACAGTAAAGTTGAAGATGAAGATGAAGCTAGGGAACGTGCTGCTGCCGATAGGGATGAATTCGGATATGGGGATATTTTGTATTCCTCCATTCCATTTTCTGACGAACCCATTCCAAATAGCTGCTGGAGCCTCCATATAGAAAATCTTTGGCTAAATCTTTTTGCGGATGATCCCGAACAATCTGCGATGTTTATGGTTGATGGGGTTAGGTATAACCTCATTCATGCGAAAGATGATGGAAACGCTTTGTTTGAAGTGGAATCTGGTAAAAGTACGTATGTTCGTAAAAAAGAATGGAAACATATTACACGTCCGGTTAATGGCAGTGATGAAAATTTGGACAATTATGACCCACGTTTGTTCTCCATTCATGGCTCGTTCGAATTGCAACTTTGGTCAGTTCGCTACGATGGGCATGATATTGAATGGACTGAAAGCGGTGATGACCAAGAAAACGATCGTTTCTATTTCTTCGATGGAAGCCAATATAACGAACTTACGGATGATTCGTGGGGCGATGATGACGAAGATTCTGAAAATGAAGAAAGTAATGAAGATTCTTCTAGCTCCTCTTCTGATGACGATGAAGAAATTGTCCTTTGCAGAGACGGCATGATTGCGAAGGATTATGCTCACTTGCTAAAGATAATCGATAAAGCTATTGAAGAAGATGGTCCAAACTGCGATTTGAATTTTATTGATGTTTCGAAAATCAAAAATATGGATGACTTGTTTAGCAACAGTCCTTTTGATGGTGACATAAGCCAATGGAATGTTTCTAAAGTAGAAAGTATGGAACGTATGTTCCAGGATTCTGTTTTTGATGGCGATATCAGTAACTGGAATGTCTCGAAAGTGAAGAATATGAGTTGCATGTTCTCTGGGGCTAAATTCAATGGGGATATTTCCAAATGGAATGTTTCGAGTGTGACGAACATGAGCTTTATGTTCTCCGCTGCAACTAGTTTCAATGGAGACATTTCTAATTGGGATGTCTCGAACGTAACGGATATGGGTTCAATGTTTGAAGGCGATTGCATGGATGCGAACAATGTAAATCCCTTTGATGGCGATCTCAACAAGTGGAACGTTTCTGAAGACACCGAAATGGGAGACATGTTTGCAAGATCTGCATTGGAACAGAATGGCAATTTGCCCAAGTGGTATAAAGGATAATCAAATGGTCTCTTTCTCTAAAAACAAATAAACTTTAACAAAAGTGGGAATGCGGCATTGGCGTTGTATTCCCGCATTTAAATGCAGGGCTCTATGTTTGAATTTCTCACTAGAAAAAAGGCAAAAGATAAAGAACACTTAAAAGAATTGATCGCGACCGCCATCCAAAAGAAAGGCAATTCTTGCAGCTTGAATTTTATAGACGTCTCTCAAGTGACCGACATGAGCCACTTATTCGAAGAGTCCGATTTTAATGGAGATATCAGCAAATGGGATGTCTCTAATGTGACGAATATGGAGGCCATGTTCAATAAGTCTAAATTCAACGGCGATATCAGTGGTTGGAACGTCTCTAATGTGACTAACATGGAAAGTATGTTTGCGTGTAATGATGACTTTGGTGATGACGTTGGTTCTAATCCGTTCAATGGCGATATTAGTGGCTGGAATGTTTCAAATGTAACGAACATGAGATACATGTTTCTTTATTCTTTATTTACAGGCGATATTTCTAAATGGAATGTTTCCAAAGTGACTGATATGGGTTCCATGTTTGAAAATTCCAAATTTAACGGCGATATCAGCGGCTGGGATGTTTCCAATGTCACGGACATGACCGCGATGTTTAGACATTCGGTGTTTACTGGTGACATTTCTGAATGGAACGTTGGCAAGGTCGAAAATATGTATGAAATGTTTAGCGACTCTTGTTTCAACGGGGATTTGTCTAATTGGGATGTTTCGAATGTGAATGAAATGATTGGATTTATAGGCAATGAATGGATTGAAAAAGATAGTGCTCATTCGCATGATATTGGAGACTTCTCTAATTGGGATATAAGGAAAGTGCGGGATGACATATCCTCACTTTTTGATTACAACTCGCGTCCTAAAGAAGAAGTACTTGAAATAAAAAAGAGACTGTTGCAAAAAAACGTCAATACAAAACCTAAAAATGTAGAGGAACTCCAGGAATCGATTCGTGTTGCGAAATTGTTTGCTGGAAATAGTTCAAAGACTCTTGATTTGAACTTTATTGATGTATCCCGAATAACAGATATGAGTCATTTGTTTGAAAAGTCCGATTTGTTCGATCGTCCTATTATCGGCTCCTTTGAATTCGATATCAGCAAATGGGATGTGTCCAATGTGACGAATATGGAAAGCATGTTTAGTGAATCCATTTTTAATGGGGATATTTCACAATGGAATGTTGGCAAAGTCAAGAACATGAAAAAAATGTTTTTCAAGTCAAAATTCAATGGAAATATATCGGATTGGAACGTTTCGAACGTGACGGATATGTGCCGAATGTTTGATGGATCTTTGTTTAATGGCGATATTTCGAAGTGGGACGTTTCTCACGTAAAATGTATGGAGAGCATGTTCCATGGGACGCCTTTTGCAGGAGATTTGTCTCACTGGGATGTGTCTCATGTAACTGATACGAGCGGCATGTTTTCTGCTTCGAAATTTTGTGGCGATATTTCAAAGTGGGACGTTTCCAATGTCGAAGATATGTGCTTTATGTTCTGGGGGGCCGATGTCAAATCTAATCTGTCCCGCTGGAATGTCGGTAAAGTCAAGAACATGAAAAAGATGTTCATGAAGTCCACCTTCAACAAAGATATTTCTAAATGGGATGTTTCGAACGTTGAAAACATGGAAAGCATGTTTGAAGGTTCCATGTTCAATGGCGATATTAGCCGCTGGAATGTCTCGAAAGTGAAGGACATGACGGCGATGTTCAAGGATTCCCAATTCCAGGGCAACATCTCGAAATGGAACATTTCTGCAAAGACCGATAACATGTTTTCTGGTTCAAAGACCAGCGATGCGGCCCTCAGTGCAATGTTCTGCAAGCCGTTTACGGACCCGCGAGATGGAGAAACCTATCAGACATGCAAGATTGGTAACCAAATTTGGATGGCAGAAAACTTAAGATACCGTCCACCCAAAGGAGGCTCGCTTGCGTATGATAGAAATCCGGATTCTGTTCCTGAATATGGTAGGCTTTACTCTAGGGACGCTTCGAAAATCGCTTGCCCGTCAGGATGGCACTTGCCTACAAAAGCCGAAATTGAAGCCTTGGTTGATTTTGTAGAAAAGGAATATAGTGTTTCTGATGCGCTACGTTCAAAAGATTGGGCCGATGGAATGGATATTTATGGATTTAACGCTGTAGCATCGGGATTATATGGAAATTGGAAAATATTGGATGATGAAGGCCATATTGTTGATACTGGCGATGGATTCTTTGAAAGATATACGAGGGCCCACTATTGGCTTGCAGAAGGTTCTGAAGAAAAAATTTGGACGATTGGATGCGAGGAATGCATTAGGTCCGGTGTAGATAAAGATGGCGATTTTGAAAATATCGCTCCTAATAATCATTGGATTGCTTACAAAAACAGCCATTTCGCCATCCGCTGCATAAAATCCGAGAACTAACAAAAAAGGTGGTCTAAAACCACCTTTTTAATTTATATGGGTAGCTGACATACCGTCTACATTCTCGCCATCTTGGCGCGGCGGCGGAAGTGCTCGATAAGCGGGGCGACGGTTTCCTTGAAGTCGTCGTGCGTCTCGATGCGCACGAAGTCGATGGACATGCGCTGGAACAGTTCCTTGGTCGCCTTGCCCTGGCGCTTTGCCTCGCGGGCGAACGCCTCGCGGAAGGCGGCATCGCCGGTGTCGATCAGGAGCGTCTCGCCGGTTTCAGGATCCTCGAGCTCTACGAGGCCCGCGGGCGGCAGTTCCATTTCACGCGGGTCCACCACCGATACCGCAAGCACGTCGTGGCGCTTGCGCAAAATCTTGAATGCGTTCTCGAAACCTTCGTCCAAAAAGTCGCTCATCACCACGACGACGGCACGACGGTTCAGAATCTTGCCGGCATATTCCAGCGCCACCTGCGTGTTCGTGCCGTGGTGCTGCGGCTTGAAGTAAAGGATTTCACGGATAAGCCGCAGCACGTGCTTGCGGCCCTTCTCCGGCGGGATAAACAGTTCGACCTGGTCGGTGTAGATTAAAAGCCCCACCTTGTCGTTGTTCTTGATGGCGGCAAAGGCGAGCAATGCGGTGAGGGTCGCCATGACCTCTCCCTTCATCTGCTTGCCGGAACCGAATTCCGAACTGCTGGACGCGTCGACCATCAACAGCATGGTCATCTCGCGCTCTTCGATATACTTCTTCACATACGGCGTGCCGGTACGTGCGGTCACGTTCCAGTCGATAGTACGCACGTCGTCGCCCGGCATGTATTCGCGCACTTCGCTGAACTCCATGCCGTTGCCCTTGAACGAACTGTGGTATGCGCCGGTCATCACGGTGTCGAGCGTGCCGCGAACGCTGAGTTCGATGCGGCTGACGGTCTTTAAAACTTCTTTATCAAGCATTTTGCAAATCTCTGCGGCCCCCTGCGGGCCTTACGGCTTTCAATATACAAAAAACGGATGCGAAAATGCAATTTTCGGGTGTCTCGGAGAGCAGTTTTGCGAAAAAGACAGACCAAACGGTCTCCGGATGAGCATTTGGTCTGTATAATTTTAATTTGTATGTAATAAAAGTGTGCCCAAAAGCCCTTTTGCACTGAAATTTTTTTGCAATTTCCCTGAAAATGCGTTAAAAAGACACTTTTTGACATGGATTTTGTGAATTTGTCTGAAATTGAGCAGACCAAAAGGGCGAAAAGTCTGCAATTAGTCTGTATTTGTCGGCAAAATTACCCGCAACGGCGGCAAAATGGCGCCGTCGCGACCTAAAATTCACGCAAAAAAAATCCAAAAAAAGAACTCCCGGCATAGCCGGGAGCCCATAAGGAGGAACGATGATTGGAGTATGTCTATGAATGTTTATGCAATCGTGAGCTTACGCGCGGCAGCCTGTGCCTTCTTCGACAAGTCGAACCTCAAGATGCCGTTTTCGAGCGAGACCTTGATGTTGTCCGTGTCGATGTCGTCGGCGAGCCTGAAGCTGCGTTCGTAGGTGTACTTCTCGTCCTTGCGGGCACGCGTTGCCTTCACGGTGATGATGTTCTTTTCAACCTGCACGTCCAAGTCTTCTTTCTTGACGCCCGGGAGCTCGACTTCCAATGCGAAGCCGTTTTCAACCTCGTAGTAGTCGGCCTTCGGCGTGTAGGTGCATTCGCCCTTGGCGGCTTCGGCGTTAAGGTTGTCAAGGAAGTTCTGGATGCCGTAGAATGCGGTCGGGAGAATCTGTGCGTTGATCATAATTTTACCTCTTTTGGTTGCGGGCCCGGTTTTAATCGTGACCCATTGTTTTTTGTCTTCGCACTACTATAAGCGAACTTCGTGCCAAAACGGCTTCCCGGTGCATCTCGTAACATAAAACTGCCTTTTTTCTGCGAAAATCGCCAATCTGGTGGCTGTTTCATGCCAAAACTGCACTCGGCCATTTCATAAAAATACACGCCTGTTTCACATACGAAACGGTCTTAGTTTTCATTATGAAAATGCACGCCCATAAAAGGTGAACGGCCCCCTTGCGGGAGCCGTTCTGGGTTGGTTATGGAGGTAACTCTTAGAACTGTTCAAAGAACTTGTGGACTTCTTCAGGCACCCAAGTCTGCTGCCATCCCTGACCGACATCCATGCTGCCGGTGTCGTGAGCGGTCCACTGGTGTCCACCCGGCCAGCTGCAGAACTTGACCGGGAAGCGCGGGTCTACAGTCGTAAAGTCGTAGCAGGTGTGTCCGGTGTTGCCGGAGTTTTCCTTCGGCTTTTCGGCGCTTGCGTCAGTGAACTTGCCGTCTGCACCGGCCTTGCCGTTCCTCTTCAGGATTCTCGGAAGGGCGCTCGTCTTGGCTGTGTTGTAGTTGCACATGCCGTCATTCTGGCCGTGAACCGCCATCCATGCAATTGGCAGGTCCTTGGCATCGTAACGACCTGTTCCTGCGCCCGGCAGCCAGATGTTATAGTCGGCGGTTGCATAGACTGCTACTGCGCGGAGTCTTTCCTGCATGTCCTGAGCGAGGGAGTTCGTGAACATGGCGCCGAAGCTAAATCCCGTGGCGAATACGCGGGTAGTGTCGATGCAGTAGTTGTCGAACATAGCGGTAATCATCTCGTCGACGAACTGGTGGTCTTCCTTTCCGTTCCAGGTACCGTTGTCGTTACCCTGCGGTGCTACGAAGATGTAGTTGCCTTCCGTATCCAGTTTCTGCTGGCCATAGTACGGAGTCGGATGGTCGTAGTCCGGAGTGTGGTGCACGAAGTCTTCGGCCTTACTACCCATGCAGTGGTTCGCGATGAGGAGCTTGTGCGGCTTGGTGTTGTCGTAGTTCTTCGGCAAGGTGATGAAGAACGTGCGGTTCTTTCCGCCGACGTTAAGCGAGAACTGCTCGCCATTCTCGACCTGCCTGTTGGCCTTCAAGGTAGATGCCTTGCCGCAACCCTTACTCGGGCGCGGGTCGTTCTTCAATGCGTAGCCGAAGGTGAACTGCTCTTCGGCAGGAGCGGTCTTCGTGAGCTTCACGTTGACGGTAGTGTCAAGCGTGCCGAGCGGGATGGAGAGAGTGTCGAACCCGTCGGCGACGAACTTGAGCGCTTCGCCTTGCTGGATTTGCTTCAGCAGGGCGTGTCCTTCGCTATCGAAAGTGTTTGTATAGGTGCCGCTTGCACTGAAGCGGATGGTCTGCTTTGCGCTACCCATGGTAACCTGTGCAAAGTAGGTGCCCTTTGCCTTTACGCCAGAGGAAAGGTCAACCTGGCCAGAACCCTGGAGGGTCTGCTTGAATACCTGGTTGCCGACGGCGTCAAAAATCTTGACCTGGATAGGCTTGCTCCCGTTCTGGGAATAGGAGAGGACGCCCGAATTGATGCTGATGAAGCCCGGAGCATGCGTGGCGCTGATGGCGTCGGTCGGAGGAGGCGTAATGACTTCCTGCTCGTCTTCGTGGATGTAGAATTCGCCCTTGTTGCCCGTTGTCGTGGTCTTGTTTTCCTTGACCAGCGTGACCTGGGCTCCCTTGATGGCTTGGCCGTTTTCATCGGCCACCATACCGCTAACTGTATATGCAAAAGCACCCGCGGTTAGACTCGTAACGAGTGCGGTTGCGAAAAAAGGAAGATTCTTCATCTTCATGCCTCCATATTTGGTGTATTCCCAATACTCCAAAAGGAAATCTATTCTAATATGTGGGCTTTTCTCGCTATGTAAACGATAGTTTATGGACATTTTGTCCATAAAAACGTAAGCATTTGTATACAAATAAGGGGGCTGTCAGGGCTGCCGGTTAGTCCAGCTTGCCCTGGTACAGGTCGAGCACCTTCCGGGCCAACAGGCTCGTGTACTTCGCGTTCACGAGGGTCACCTGGGCCTTCTCGAGGTTGTTCTTTTGGGTGAGGTAGTCGGTGTAGGTGAGGGCACCCGCGTTCCGCTGTTCCTCGGCCACCTGGAGCGCCTCGGTCTCGGCTTCCACCTGGAGGATGGCCGCCTTCCACTGCATGTCGGCGCTCACGGCGTTGATGTAAAGCTTTTCGATGTTGTTCTCGAGGCTCTTCGCGGTCTCCTGCATGCTGAGGCCGGCCTCGCTCTCGCTCACCTGCGCGAGCAGCACCTTGTTGCTGGTGGACCCGCCGTCATAGATAGGGATGTTGATGCCGAGCGATACGGAGTTCTGCCAGCCGTACTTGAGCTGGTCACCGTAGGCACCCGACTCCCAGGCCTGGAGCCCGGTGCTGGAGTTCGCGCCGAGCGTTACCGTGATGGAACTGCCCTTGCCCGCGACCTCGGTATTCTTCTTGGCCGCGCGCACGGAGACGCTGTCGGACTTGAGGCCCGGGTGCTGCTCCTTGACCGCCTTCTTGAGGTCGGCGAGCGCGGGGAGCGCCTCGAGGGAATCGGGCGCGGTGATAGTGGCTTCGGGCGCTGAGACGTCGAACTCGGCGTCATCGCCCAGTTCCAGCAATTGCCGGAGCGTCGTCTTCGCGGTACTTACGGAAAGTTGCGCGGAAAGTTGCGACACCTGCTTCTGCAGAACGTTGGACTGGCTCTGCGTGAGGTCCTTCTTGGTGATGGAGCCCGCCTCGTAGAGCTTGCCGTAGTGCTCGAATTCCGCCTGTGCCAGTTCGACGGAGGCGTCAGCCGTGCGGAGGTTCTCCTGCGCGGCAAGGAGGCTCATGTAGGCGTTGAGCACGCTTTCCTGGATGCTGCGCTCAGTCTGTTTTGTGGCGAGCGCGGCGGATTGCTTCTTGAGCTGGTTCACCTCGACGGTGGCGCCGCTCACCCCGCCGTCCCACAGCGTGTACGAGCCCGAAATACCGAGGTTCAGGCGGTAGTGGTCCTCGTTATGGACGAACGGGTGGTCGTAGAGCGTGTTCTGGATGCTGGCCGAAACCGTAGGGCGGTTGCTCACCTGCGCCTGCTTGATGTTGATTTCTGCCTGCTGTTCGCGGAGCTTCGCGGATTCGAGCGAGAGGCTCTTTTCCTTGGCCTGCTTGAGGCATGCCTCAAGAGTCCAGGTGTCGGCGAAGGAGAGTGCCGATACCGCAAGAACCAGGAAAACTGTAGCCTTTTGAATCTTCATGCCTTTTAGATGCCCGACCTCGTGCGCAGGTTGCACCGATTTGAGCGTATAAGATAACAAAAAAGGCCCGCTTGTACGGACCTTTCTTGAGTGGACGGTACTGGATTTGAACCAGTGACCTCTGCCGTGTGAAAGCAGCGCTCTAAACCAACTGAGCTAACCGTCCGAGGTGCGAGCAAATGTAGTAAAGGAACTGTAGGTTGTCAAGGGCTTTGGCTGAGTTCCTAGTTTTAAGTTACTAGTTACTAGGATTTTAATATCAAAAACGTCTTGATGCCGGCAGTACTAGTAACTCGGAACTAGTAACTAGTAACTGCGGCTTTGCCGCCTACAAATACTTGTCCTCGGCGGCGCGGAGGATGGAAAGGAACTCTGCCGGGGTCTTCGAGGCGATGAGGTCCTTGCGCACATTGCCGTCGGCCAGGAGGCGGCTTACGGAGGAGAGCGCCTTGAGGTGCGGACCCACGGTGTTGCCCGGGCTCACGATAAGGATGAGCAGGTAGACCGGCTCTCCGTCGAAAGACTGGAAGTCGAGGCCCTTCTCGATGGTGGCTGCCACCATGCACATGCGGTCGACGTAGTCGATCTTCGCGTGGGGCACGGCAAGCCCGCAACCGATACCGGTGGAACGGCTCTGTTCGCGGTTCCATACGGCCTCGAATATCTCGTCCCTGTGCTCGAGCTTGTAGGCATTGCACAGGGTGTCCACTAGTTCGTTCAGGACCGCTTCCTTGGTCGTGCTCGAAGAGTTGATCAAGATGCAGTTGTCAACGAATCGTTCAGAAAGACGCATGTTTCTATTCCTTCAAATCTATCCCGCTATTATTTTAGCAAAATAAAACTGATTTTTGGGATATTGTAGTGTTAAAATAAGATTCTATGCGAAAAAAGTGCGTTTTTTGGGCAAAAACTACAGTTTTGCGAACGAATTCTGGACATCGGCGGGGGTGTTCAGGTCGGGGAGTTCCCGGATGGCGCGTGCCATTCTCAGCACGTCCACCTGGCCTGGGGCGCGCGCCTGCCCGATTGACCCGTAAGTGAGGTTCGCACCTTCCTTGAGCGACCACACGCGGCTCGCCTTTCCGGTTTCGCCCATCCCGAAGGCGGCGAACAACTCGAAGTTCTGCGCATGGATGCGGGCGAACTTGTACAGCCTGTCGCAGTCGGTGTCACTGTTGCTCATGGCGGCAATCTTGAGACCGTCGGCCTTCACGCGCATGCAGTCGCGGGCGAAGTCGTCCAGTTCCTGCTGGCTCGGCACCCGCAAGAAGTTGTGCTGCGATACGAGAATCCTGGTCTTGCGCAGGTCGGCAAGGCTCCTCAGGTTCTTGAAGTCGTACAGGCAGTCCTGCTCCAGGTCGAGCCACTCGGGCACGTCGCCTTCGGCAAGAATCTTCGACCAGAGCGGGATTCGCTTGCCCGCCTCGTTGTCGGGGAAGTTCCCGCCGTCGCGCGCGAGCCTGATGGTGCCTATCTGCAGCGCCTGCGGGGCAATCTTCCTCACGCGCTTGGAGAGCGTGGGCCAGTCCTTCGCATTAAAGAAGTCGTAGCGTATCTCGAGCGCGTTGCATGCCCCGATGTCGATGGACACGGGGTGTGCTGCGTCCGCCTCTATCGCGGAGAGGACTTCGGGGCCGACAAGGCCGACCAGGAATTTTTCGTTGCTCGCGGGCATGCTGCAAATATAGGAATTAGTTCGGGGAACTCGGGCTCCCTTTTCTCCGCTTTTCGCGCTTTACAAACCGCGCGGCCGGGACGATAATATATTGAAATTTCTAAATTGTACCCGAACAAAAAGGATTTACTATGGCCGACTGCAACGAAAAGAAAGAAAACCAGACTCCGGAAATGATGAAGAAGGCAGAGGAATTCCTCGCCTCCAAGCGCCGCATCTTCTTGTGGGGCGGTGTCGATGACGAGAGCGCCGAACGCATCGTGAAGCAGCTCCTGTACCTCGATTCGCTGAACCACGAAGACATCGTGTTCTTCATCAATAGTCCGGGCGGCGTGATTTCTAGCGGCCTTGCCATCTACGACTGCATGAATGCCATCCAGAGCGACGTCGTGACGGTCTGCTGCGGTCAGGCGGCCTCCATGGGTGCCGTGCTCCTCACTGCCGGTGCGAAGGGCAAGCGCGTCGCATGGCCGAACGCACGCATCATGATCCACCAGCCGCTCATTCACGGCGAGATCGTGGCGCCTGCAAGTGATATCCAGATTCAGGCCGAAGAGATGCTCCGTATCCGCGGCATCACGGGCAAGATCCTTGCCGAAACTTCGGGCCACACGATCGAGGAAATCGACCGCGATACCGAACGTGACAACTTCATGAGCGCCGAGGAGGCCAAGGCCTACGGCCTGGTCGACAAGGTCGAGAGTCTGGTATAATGGGCCTGTTTTCCGCCATCAAGAGTGGGCTTGCCAAGACCCGCGACGCCCTGATGGGCGAACTCAAGGGCATTGTCGGTGCAGGCAAGATTACCGACGACACGCTCGAGGAACTCGAGGAACACCTGATCAAGGCAGACGTTGGCGTGGAAGCCGCGTTCCTGTTGACGGATGCGCTGCGCGAACAGGCGCTGGGCAAGTCGCTCACGACCGAGCAGGTGCTCGACATCATGCGCAGCGAGGCGGAACGTTTGTTGAAGGACCCGCCGCCGTTCGAACTCAAGGGCAAGCCGCACGTGGTGCTCGTGATTGGCGTGAACGGCGCCGGCAAGACGACTACGATTGGCAAGCTTGCTGCCCGCTGGATTGGCGAGGGCAAGAAGGTCATGATTGCGGCATGCGATACGTTCCGTGCGGCAGCCATCGAACAGCTCGAGACCTGGGCTGAGCGCAGCGGTGCTGAATTCGTGAAGCACCAGGAGGGTTCCGACCCGGCGGCTGTGGCGTTCGACGCCTGCCAGGCCGCCGTTGCGCGAGGCTGCGACGTGGTGCTGATTGATACCGCCGGTCGCCTGCACAATAAAGACTACCTGATGGAAGAGCTCAAGAAGATCGTGCGTGTGGTGAAGAAGGTGAATCCGGACTTCCCGCACGACATGTGGCTCGTGATTGATGGCAACACCGGACAGAACACCATCAACCAGACGAAGATTTTCAACCAGAGTTTCCCGCTGACGGGGCTCGTGGTCACCAAGCTCGACGGGACTGCACGTGGAGGTGCGGTTCTCAGTATCGCAAGTTCGCTCCAGATTCCCATCCGCTGGATTGGTATGGGCGAACGCATAGACCAGCTGGTGCCTTTCAGCAAGGCCGAATACGTGGAAGGCCTTTTCGAGAACGCGCTGGAAGAGCAGCCTTAATATTTAAGGGTTCTGGCGATGGCGAGATTCTGGCGCAAACAACCTGTTGCAAACCTCCTGATGGCGGTTGCCTGCGCCCTCTTGCTCGCCGCGTGCAATAAGCAAGATGTTAAGCCCGATATGCGCCTTGTGGAGGCGTTTGTCGAAGTGCGCGTGATCGAGCAGACCTACGGGGCCGAATCGCCTGCGGCAAGGCTCTCGCGTCAGGCGACTCTCCAGAAATACGGCTATACTACCGAGTCCTTCGCACAGGCATGCGATGCCGTGTTGAACGATGATGCCATGTGGCTTCCGTTCGAGCAGGCGGTTACCGAGCGCATCGATTCACTGCTTGGGATCCCGAAGCCGGTCAAGGAAAAGAAGAAGGGGGACAAGAAGTGATTCGCAGTTCCCGTTTTGCGACAGCTGTTGCTGCGGTCTTGTTCCTGCTGGCATTCTGCGTGCCCGCCGTTCTATCGCCTGCGTATGCGGCTGTCCCGAAGAAGAAGTCCCAGGTCCACTGGATGGGCTACAATGCCGCGCTCGAGAAGGCGAAGAAGAACCCGAAGCTCATTTTCGTGGACTTGTATGCGGACTGGTGCGTGCCCTGCCGCATTATGGAAGCGAACGTCTATAGCGACCCGACGGTCGCCTCGCTATTGAACAGCAGGTTCTATGCCGTAAAGCTCAATGCCGAGTCGCAAGATACGATTTCGTGTGATGGCGAACGCAAGACGGTGCAGCGCTGCTACTTTGACGTGTGGGAATTGAGTGCTTTGCCCGCGTTCGTGCTCGTGGCGCCGAAAGGTCTTACTATATTGACGGTAACGGACTCCATGAGCCCGCAAGAAATGCAGTCTCTTCTTTTCAAGTTCCTTGTAAAGGAAGAGGAGTGGATAAAGCAATGAGTGAAGACGTAGTATTCTATTTGCGCGTGGCCTTCTGGGGGCTGTTCTTTCTGCTTGCGCTCTGCTACGTGATTTTCCCGGTGACGCTCCCGTTCGTGAGCGAACTCTTCAAGCGCCGCCGCCGCGACATCATTGAAAATTTTGACCTGCCGACGGTATCGCTCCTAATTTCGGCATATAACGAGGAAGGCGTCATTGAACGCAAGATCCAGAACATTCTGGAGATTGACTACCCCAAGGAAAAGCTTGAAGTCCTGATTGGCGACGACGGTTCTGCCGACCGCACGGCAGAGATTGTTGCACGCTATGCCGACAAGGGAATCACCCTAGTGAAGGCCCCGAAGAATGCGGGCAAGGCGGCGATGCTGAACCGCCTCCAGAAGATTGCAAAGAGCGAGATTCTCGTGTTCTGCGATGCAAATACGATGTTCTTCCCAAACGTGGTGCGCAAGCTCGTGGCACCCTTCGAAGACCGCAAGATTGGCTGCGTCTGCGGCCACCTGATCCTTTCGGACAAGAGCGGGAGCATGCTCGGCCAGGGCGAAAGTTCCTACTGGGACCTGGAATCCGAAATCAAGAAGTTCGAGGGAATCCTGGACCGCCTTATCGGCGGTAACGGCGCCCTGTACGCGATTCGCAAGGAACTCTATACGGAACTGCCGGTCAAGAAGAGCGTCATGGACGACTTCTTCATTACCACGAAAATCCTCCAGAAGGGCAAGTTCTGCACGTTTGTCGCAAGTGCTATCGGCACGGAACAGACCTCCAAGGAATCTATCGGTGAATTCCGCCGCAAGGTGCGTATCGGTCGCGCGAACTTCAATTACCTGTGGTCGTACCTGCCGCTCCTGAACCCGTTCAGGCCGCTGCTTGCCTACCTGTTCTTCTCGCACAAGATTCTGCGCTGGTTCTCCCCGCACATCATAATCCTGCTGTTTATCCTGAATGCGTTTCTTCTGCCTTTTGGCCGTGTATATCAGGTGTCGTTTGGGCTCCTTGTGATTGCTTTCCTCATTTGCGTGACGAAGGTCGTGCCGAGTGCATACTACTTTATGTCGATGAACCTTGCCCTGCTCAAGGGATTCTTCCTCTCGTTCAAGCGCGAGAAGAGTGGTGGCTGGGCCCGTGAAGCCCGCAGCGATGAGTAATTTGAAATGTGAAGTGTGGAATGTGAAATGACAAGCGGTGTCATTGCGAGGCTCGTAGAGCCGTGGCAATCGCAAACCGACATAGAATGTTTTAAATTGGTGATTGAAAAATGGTTGAACGTGGAAAAAGAATGTTTGCTCGATTGGCGTTTTTGAAAGCGGTCTTGTTCGCCGTTGCATTCGTGGTCGTTCCGGCGAACGCCTTCACGATGGACGTGCAGGGCGGTATCGCGAACCACGTGAGCGAACTCTCCAAGTTCAACATGAGCTTCTATGGGCACTGGTGGTTCCCTATCGACCAGATGCTCTTTGTCGGTGCGGGTGGCGGTTACCAGGAACTCGATAACGTCGGGTACGTTCCGCTTTCCGGTGCACTATGGGTGCGCCTCCCCATCGGGCGCCAGGTGCTCCCGGTCGCTACGGGCGATATCGGCTACATCATTGGCGAGAACCACCAGATGTTCTGGCGTGCGGGTGGCGGCCTCGATATCAAGAACGGGGACTACTCCTCCATCCTGCTTATGGCAGGCTACCAGTACCTGCACCATGAAGACCGCGGCTTCGTGTACCTCCACGCAGGAATCCTCGTGGAAATATAGAACCGCTCTTGCATACTCAAGAATTTAACTGGGAGGTGCAAAATGCTCGGTAGATTACTTATCTGTCTTTTGCTTTTTATTTTCCTAGGCTGCGAAAATCGTGAAGACGATTCTTGCCCGCCTCCCATTGACAGTGTGATGACAAGTCAATGCAAGCAGTGCTTGGATGACGAGAAGTCCTATTCGGCTTTTGGGTTATTCCTGAACCATTACTTTAGTCATTTTGACGACACATTTTCTTTAGACGACGATCTTGTGATTTACATGTTCCCGGTGAATGACGGCTATTTCATGTATTCTAAAAACAAAGAAGTAAACAAGGTCTGGTCGAGCGTTTGCGGTGTGTACGAGAGTCTGTCCCCGGAACAGATGGAAAGGCTGAATAACATTGAAAATAATGTGAGGATTGTGACGCGAGAAAAGCCGTCAAAAAATGGACCAAGAATTTCCTTGTTCATGTGGAAGGGGAAAAGCAATAAGCATGCTTCGTTAAAAGATAGGTTTGAATATTTCCCGGGCAATGAAGAAATCAGAGGGGATGACAACATGTACAATTTCTTTGCGAAAGAAGTTTTTGTACATGCGTGTAAGAAACATCTTCTTACGACCTTCTGAATGATGAACAACTAAAAAATCCCCCGGTTAAGCCGGGGGATTCTTGATAATTGCTATAAACGATTACAGCACTCCGTGAGCCTGGCGGGCAATCACGTCGAGCTGCTGTTCGCGCGTGAGCTTGATGAAGCGCACTGCGTAGCCGGACACGCGGATAGTGAAGTTCTGGTATTCTTCCTTCTCCGGATGTTCCATGGCATCCTTCAGCTTCTCGACGCCGAACACGTTCACGTTCAGGTGGTGGCTGCCGGTACCAAAGTACCCGTCCAAGACCTGCTTGAGCTTTTCGGTACGTTCCGCGTCGTCGTGTCCGAGCGCTGCCGGGTTGATGGTCTGCGTGATGCTGATGCCATCGAGCGCGTAGTCGTACGGGATCTTGGATGCGGAATTGAGGCTTGCGAGCAGGCCGTGCTTTTCGGCACCGTAGCTCGGGTTCGCGCCCGGAGAAAGCGGCTCGCCCGCCTTGCGCCCATCGGGGAGCGTTCCCGTCGCCTTACCATAGACAACGTTACTCGTAATCGTGAGGATGCTCGTCGTGGGTTCGGAGTGGCGGTAGGTCGGGTTGTGCTTGATCTTCGCCATGAACGTCTTCAGGAGCCACACGGCAATGTCGTCGGCGCGGTCATCGTCGTTTCCGTAACGCGGGAAGTCGCCTTCAATCTGGAAGTCCTGCGCAAGGCCGGTTTCCTTGTCGCGGATGACCTTCACCTTCGCGTACTTCACAGCGCAGAGGCTATCGACCACGTGGCTGAAGCCTGCGATGCCGGTCGCGAACGTGCGGCGCACGTCGGTATCGATGAGGGCCATCTCGGCGGCCTCGTAGTAGTACTTGTCGTGCATGTAGTGGATCAGGTTCAGCGTGTTCACGTACAGGCGTGCAAGCCAGTCGAGGTACAGGTCGAACTTGTGTACCAGCTCGTCGTAGTCGAGGTATTCGCTCGTGATGGGCGGGTACTCGGGGCCAATCTGCTGGCCCTTGCAAATCGCTTCGTCCTTACCGCCGTTGATGGCGTACAGGAGCGCCTTCGCGAGGTTCGCACGTGCACCGAAGAACTGCATCTCCTTGCCGGTCTGTGTTGCAGAAACGCAGCAGCAGATGCTGTAGTCGTCACCCCAGATGGGGCGCATCGTGTCGTCGTTCTCGTACTGGATGGCGCTTGTCTTCACGGAAATTTCCGCGGCGAACTTCTTGAAGTTCTCGGGCAGGCGCGGGCTGTAGAGCACCGTGAGGTTCGGTTCGGGCGAGGGGCCCATGTTCACGAGCGTGTGCAAGAAGCGGTAGTCCGTCTTGGTGACCATGTGGCGGCCGTCCTGGCCGAGGCCTGCGACTTCGAGCGTCGCCCACACCGGGTCGCCGCTGAACAGTTCGTTGTAGCTCGTGATGCGGGCGAACTTCACCATGCGGAGCTTCATCACGAAGTGGTCCACGAGTTCCTGGGCTTCCTCTTCGGTGAGGATACCCTTCTCCATGTCGCGGTTGATATAGATGTCGAGGAACGTGGATACGCGGCCCACGCTCATGGCGGCACCGTTCTGAGTCTTGATGGCGGCGAGGTAGCCGAAGTACAGCCACTGCACGGCTTCGCGTGCATTCTTCGCGGGCTTCGAAATATCGTAGCCGTAGATCTTCGCCATTTCCTTCATGCCCTGGAGCGCCTTGATCTGCTCGGCGAGTTCCTCGCGCTGGCGCACGACTTCTTCGGACATGTCGGTTTCATCGGTAAGGGCCTTGTCGGCCATCTTCTTCTCGATGAGGTAGTCGATACCGTAGAGAGCCACGCGGCGGTAGTCGCCCACGATGCGACCGCGACCGTAGGTGTCGGGGAGGCCCGTGATGATGTGCGCCTTGCGGGCTGCGCGCATTGCCGGGGTGTACGCGTCGAACACGCCCTGGTTGTGCGTCTTGTGGTAGTCGGTAAAGATGTGGTGCAGTTCTTCGCTCGGCTTGTAGCCGTAGTTCAGGCAGGATTCCTCGGCCATCTTGATGCCACCGAACGGCATGAATGCGCGCTTCAGAGGCTTGTCTGTCTGGAGACCCACGATCTTTTCAAGGTCCTTGGTGCCTTCGGCAATGTAGCCTGCCTTGTGGCTCGTGAGTGTCGACACCACGTCGGTATCCATGTCGAGCACGCCGCCCTTCGCGATTTCCTGCTTCTGCAGTTCCTGGACTTCATTCCAGAGCTTTGTAGTCGCGGCGGTCGGGCCCACGAGGAACGACTTGTCCCCGTCGTACGGCTTGTAGTTTTTCTGGATGAACATGCGGACGTTGACTTCTTCTTTCCAGCGCTGGCCGACGAGTCCGTCCCATTCTTCTTTCACTATCATCTTTTACCTTCTTTTATCCTTATTCAATAAACAAAAACAACCTGATTTATGAGCCCAAATCTACCAAAATGCGGTGGGGTCAAACCCCGAAAAAACGGTACTTGTCGGCGATTCCTCTATTTTGTAATTATTACAAATATACATAATAAATTATCAAAACGCAACAGGAAAAATCAAATATTTTGCAATTTGTTGATTGTCAATGAAATAGAAGTTTGTGTGTTTTAGGGGTGTTCCTGGAACGCGTGTGGGGAGGTGGCTTGTGACGCAATTCACGCTTAACCGTCAAAAGTCCTAGAAATAAGTACAGTTGATACACTTTTTATCATAATTCAGCGTCCGGACGTGCATATGCCACGAAAATAAGATACCTTTACGAACAGAAGAACACTGAAACCGCGAGGTTCCCATGAAAACGAAATTCATCTTGCCCCTGGTTGTCGCTGCCGCGTTTGTCGCATGCTCCGATGACTCCTCTTCCAACGCTGCCGTGACTCCCGATCCGACGCTCTCCTCCTCTTCGGACATGGCGGTCATTGACCCGACGTTGTCTTCTTCCGACATGGCTCTGCCGGAACTGTCGTCTTCCTCGGTCTTGCCCGATGCTCCTCTCTCTTCATCGGCAACACCGTCGGCCGGCGGCATCGACCCGGTTCCGCCTGCAGCAGATGGACCGTATGACGCTACCAAGAAGTACACGTTCTACGGTGCGGAACTGACCGGCCTGGAGAAGTTTAAGTACGGGCGTTTCGAAGCCCGCATGAAGATGGCGGCTACGGGCGGCACCGTGAGCTCCATGTTCCTGAACTACGACCTTTCCTGGAAAAAGGATATCGAACCCTGGAATGAGATTGATATCGAAATTCTCGGCAAGGACCCGACCAAGTGGCAATCCAACTTGCTTACCCGCGAAGCTGACCCCTCTATTTCGGATCTGACTTCTTCGGAGAAGATACACGACTTCGGTTTCGATGCAACGAATGAATTTCATTTGTACGCAATCATCTGGACTCCGGAATACATCGCTTGGGAAATCGACAGCGTAGAAGTGCGCCGCGATGAATTGGGCCAGAGCCGCGGTACCCATGCGGATGCGGACCAGGTGAAGTTCATGACGGAAGAACAGACCCTCCGATTCAACCTGTGGGCTTCGAAGACTGCAAGCTGGACCGGTAAGTGGACTCCGGAAAACCTCCCCATCGAGCAGCACATTGACTACGTTCGCGTCTATTCCTACAATCCGGATACCAAGGGCTTCGAATTCAAGTGGCAGGATGACTTCGAGGGCGTGGCGCTCGATTACAGCCGCTGGTCCGAAGGCAACTGGGAAATGGAACGCGTGATGTACCGCGACCTGAACATCCGTGTGGAAAACGGCTACGCCAAGCTCCGCCTGGATTACGAACTGTAGTTTTTTACGAAATTCGCTCCTCCTAATGGGACTCCCGGGTAACACCGGGGGTCTCTTTTTTTATCTTTGTGCCGTAAAAATCAAAAGGTAAAGCTATGGCTGAAAAAATGACTTCTGCGCAGGTGCGCGAATCTTTCATCAAGTTCTTTGAATCCAAGGGCCACCTCTTTGTGCGTTCTTCGCCGGTGGTCCCGCATGACGACCCGACGCTCATGTTCACGAACGCGGGCATGAACCAGTTCAAGGCAATCTTCCTGGGCGACAATCCGAAGGGCTGGAAGCGCGCTTGCAACAGCCAGAAGTGCCTCCGCGTGTCCGGTAAGCACAACGACCTCGACGTGGTGGGCCGCGACAACTACCACCACACCTTCTTCGAAATGCT
>JAGAAW010000076.1 GCA_017615055.1 Fibrobacter sp. | reverse complement strand
TCCGCACAAGGTGTTCGAAGGCAACAAGCCGACCAACTCCATCATGATGGACTACGTTTCTCCGGAAACGCTCGGCGCCCTCATCGCCATGTACGAACACAAGATCTTCGTTCAGGGCGTTATCTGGAACATCAACAGCTATGACCAGTGGGGTGTTGAACTCGGCAAGCAGCTCGCCAAGAAGATCCTCCCGGAACTTGCCAAGGCCGACGCCGAACTCGCTCACGACAGCTCCACCAACGGGCTGATCAAGTGGTTCAAGGCTCACCAGAAGTAAGCCTACGAGCAAACGATAATTACAAGGGCCGCGACTTAAACGTCGCGGTCTTTTTTTGTATAAAATCACCAAAACACGGTGTTAGAATCCCAGGCGGCGATTCCTATTTCAGCGTCTGGAGCAGCGAATCTATACGGGCGGTCATCTTGACGGCACCGGGATAAGCCAGGTGGTCCTTGTCGTTGCTCATCTCGCCCAAGAAGTCGTGATTGCCCATCTTGTTCTCGTCCATGAATACAAAATTCGGGTGTTCCTTGCTCAAGTCGGCGATTTTCTGCAAAAGCTCGGGAGCCTCGCTGCGGCGCGGGCCATACCGCCCGAACGAGCCAGTCTTCTGGAAGTTCGGATTCTGCGGAAACACGATACCGACAACGTAAATGTTCTTGCTTTCGGCCATCTCGATAATTTCTACCAGATGGTCGAACGCCTCGTAGAAATTCTCCGACGCGAAGTCCATCCATGTGCTATCGTATTCTACGACGGGTAGGTCTTCCCAGGGTTTCGCATTGAAGCGTACATAACCCATCTCGTCGCGGAAGTATCCCGCATAGAACTCCGACCCGAAGGAAGCCTGCACCACCTCCGCGAGGCCCTCGGGAACGCTGTCCTGCCAGAAATTATGGTTCGCATCGTAAATGTAGCCCGGATACTTCTTGTATTCGTTGTAGAAGAAGTTGTAGTCACTGCGTTCGCTATGGAACCACAGGTCTATATCCAGCGAAATGATGAGGTACTTGAGGTTCTTCACATGCGGGAGGATGTAGTTCTCGAACAGGTACTTGGATCCATAAACCATGTTGGGCACATTCGCCATATTTATGACAAAGAAATCCTTACTGAACAATGCCGGAACGAGGCCTTCGAGCGGGCGCGACGACCCGACGATAGCCACATTGGCGCTGTCCTTGTAAGTCCAGAGGAGCTCCAGCTTGTAACGCATCATGTAGGGCGCCTCGCCTGCACCGAGTGCGCAGTACACTCCCGCGCTGTCGAGATCGAGATTCGTCTGGAGCGCGCTGCCCGCATCTTGTGTCCAGAGGGCAGGGTGCCAAATTTCTTCGCCCTCGACAAGCGATATCATGCTCGAATCCGAAACGTCGACTAGCAACACCCAGCCATGCCTGCCTTCGGCATTGGCCACCGAGGTCACCACAAGATTTTCATTTGCACGCATCGAGGCATCGTGAACCCATTCCGTATGGTCATAGGTATAGCCTGCAGTCATTCCAATAGATTCAATGAGCTTTCCCGTGCTGTCGGCAATGAGCAGGCGCTCGTGCGTGCCGTAATCCTGCCCGACAAATTCACGTCCGGTCTTTCCGCCAAAATCGAGGAAGAGCGTGCGCTTGCTGCCATCTTGCGCGAGACTTACGTTGCAGGCCTGCTCGCCATCGTACCATACCGTATCTACAAAAGTGCCGTCGCCCCTAGAAAGCCGAGCGCGCAACTTGGACGACCCCGTAACGGCGAGTTTGCCATCGGCACTCAGCCCACCATGATACGCACCGTCAAAAAGCAACTGCGGGATTCCGAAATTCCCGTTCGAAAAACGCACCTGCCATGTAGACTGCGACATGAACGTCGCATCGTCCTTGTTGTTACCCGCAGATGTCACGAAAACGATTGCCGTATCGCCCGAATCGAGCACGCGCCACCGCGGGATTGCCGCACCGACCATGGGGAGCCTCACGACATAGCTCCAGATGGCATCGAGACTGCGCACGTAAATGTAGGATTCGCTGTTCACGCCTTCCAGACCCGTGCAGAACGCGACGAGTTTTCCATCGGGAGAAATATCCGGATGGTAGACCTCCATCGTGTCGACAATTTCATGGACATTCGGGATTCCGCTAGAATAGTCAATGTACGCGAGATTCCCCGTCAGGTCGTTTCTGAAGGCGAGCTTTACGTTGTACGAATTCGTCTTCCCGCGAAGTTTCGCAGAGGAGGAAACAACGACAAAGCGGCTGTTCCCTGCATTGCCCTTATCGTCCATCCACACGGCTTCGGGTATAGGGCCATAGGCAAGGCGAAAGCCCACATATTCCGCATGGGTAGAAGACGTCACCGTGTACACGTCCCCGCGAGAATACGGCAACATTCCCGCAACAGGCGTACGGAAAGAGCCTCCCTTCACAATGCGCTTGCCCACATGGCCGCCATCGGGTGCGCCCGCAAAATTCACGAGCGAAGTATCGCGCAGGTTCGCATACCAGTCATTCACCCATTCCATCACGTTGCCCGCCATATCGCAGACCTTATCGGCGTTGGCGGAACAAACATTGTGCGGTCTGTCCTCAGAATTCTCGGCACTCCACGAATGCTGCGTATTCCAATACCAACGGGCGGCATACATCCATTCCGCCTCCGTGGGGAGTCGCACTCCATTGCTCTGCGGGTCAAACGCATAACCTTCGAGATACGTGCAATGCCCCAGGTTGTCCTTCACAAGCGACGTATAGCGGTATGCAGTATCGAGCTTGCGGGCCTTGCTTTTCTCGTTCGCGAAAAGGACAGCGTCATAAAACGTCACATCGACCACAGGAAGAGAATCGTTCGTGCATTCCGGCACGAATCCGACACCTTTCATCACCGACCTATATTCCCCACAAGTCACTTCGCTGCGCGAAAGCGAAAAACCGTAAGTGAGCTTTACCAGCATACGCGGGCGTTCTCCGACAGGGGCCGTCGCCACATCGGTGCCGAGATATATCGAATCGCCAGCAGACTCAAATTTCACAAAGCCCGAGAGCGAATCAGAAGACGAAGACACAGACGATGACGACTCGGGCTCAGAGGGCAATCTATCCAGAGGTTCGTTATCCGAGCAGCCTTCAAAAAACGCCGACAAGGCCAAAGCCAGAGCCGCAAATAAAAAACTTACGCCAGTTCGAATTTCGTCTTTTTGGAAACGCTCAAAAAACATTGCAAATTTTCTCTTTCCCTATGTACCGTCCATGTTCAAATATATATTTTTTCTGTATGCCCACCGAGACCATCGAATCGCTCATCAAGAGACTTTCCCCGCTCATGGAGGAAGATTCCGAGATATTCCGCGAACTTGCGCTATTTTTCGGCGACAATTCGAAGATCCAGACACACCGCGACGATCTCTCGAAATTCCTGGGCCGCAAAAGGCTTTACCAGGTTCTGCGCTTTACCGGCGAGAGTTACAAGGACTGCGTTTACCAACTCGTAGACGACCACCCCGAATCGATGGAAGCGCTAGGCATGCTGCGCTACTACACGGCGCCCGGCAATAAAATCGACTGGGAACAGATCGAACATGCCGAAATCGCGCTGGGCAAGGAACTCACCACCAACGCCTACGGATGGATGCCCGACGCATGGACAGCATTCGAGAGTTCCACCGTTACAGATTCAAGCACTGAAAGTACGCACCAGCTGGTCGCGTTGCTCGCCTTTGACTACGGGGAATAACCGCAAACTACTGCTGCGGCACAAATTCAAACAAAGTAATTCCCGGCAACTTGCCTTTACGGCTATCCAGGTAATCGGAAAGGGACATGTCTACGACCTGCTTGCGCTGCGAAGACGCATGGCGCAGGCGCGGCGCCTCGCCCGGCTTGAACACGACAAATCCCGTATGCGTTGCATCCAGTTTTTCGGCCTTCGCAATAAAGGCGACGCCCATGACCTTCAACGTGTCGGAGCGAGTTTCCTTCGCCCAACTGCGGGCCTTTTCGTAAGGCAGGTAGCGGATTTGCACCTTCGGGTCGTCGGCGGGCTTGCCATCGACCAGGTACCTCATCTTCTTCGACTTGAAGAAATCCTTCTTCGCGATGGTGCGTTCCATCACCGTATCGCCTTCCACGGGCAACACGCGGGCAAACTTGCCCTCGCCCACCCAGTCCACGAGCATGTAGTGCTTGCGCGTGCGGTAACCGATTTTCCCGTCGATGTAGCGGATGCGCTGCAGCATGCTGAACACGGAATCCTCGCTCGCCGCGTCGGCCATCGCAAGCACATGTTCCACGTAGGTAACGCAGTCAACAGAATCGAGGTACACCATCGGTTTCTGTTCCACGGTATCGATGTGGCCCTCACCCATCATGCCAAGGCCATACGGAGTCTTCATGAGCCGCCTGCTGAAATATTCCAGGCGTTCGTCAAAGTCCTTCAGGTTCATGCCGTCGCGCCACATATCCCTCATGCGCAACAGCGATGTATACCCGTTGTTCGCCCACTCTATAAGCGCAATCCACACGGAATCCATCGTGTTCTTGCAGTCGGCATCCTTGTTTTTGCCCGTCTGGTTCAGGTACATCGCCACAGAAAGCGTATCGCCCGCCATCGTGAAGATGTAGCCCGCAAGCCCGTGCACTTCGGCGATGTAGCCCGTCTTGAAGCGCGTAAACCAGGGATACACCAGCGTCTGCATGCGCTTGCTGCCCGAACCGATGCGCGGGCTCGCAAACGAATTGACGTAGTATTCGCCCTTCGGGTGGCGCGCCATCTTGGCAAGCATCTGCGTTTCGACCGTCGGCTTGAGCTTGTTCTTGGCGGCAAGCCCGCAACCGTCGTAAACTTCGAACCCACTGGAATCGATTCCCATCTCGGCGAGGAACCGGCGTTCAAGTTTCTTGCCGTTCTCGACGCTCCCCACGCCATACATGTACGCCGCCGCATTGCGGAAAAGCGTTTCGGCATGCAGGTTTTGGCTGCGCTGGTTGATTTCGTCCATCACGCTCAGCAGGGGCGCCGAAGAGAACGAGAACGTCCTCATCTTCTCGCCGGCAGTGGCGACGGAATTTTCGCTCAGAATCAGCCCGCGATCGCTGAAGGCCTTCAGGAGTGCCGCCCGGAAATAGCCGAGCGCCCCGTGCACGGGAATCACGAACTGCGTCGAATCCGTCTCGATATCGAATTCGCCCTCGATAGTCACGATAGGCGCAACCGGGTCCAAAGCGCGGTTCCACTTGAGTTTCTGCTTGCGGCCCCTCTTGTTGCGTGGCGCCGTCTTCGTGATAAGCTTGTTCACGACCTTCACGTAACCCACGTCGGGCACCACCGACACACGCACCGTATCGTCTTCGGCACCGGGCTTTATGCGGATTACCGTGCAGTTGTCGTTGAACTGCAGGGGAGTTACCTCGGCGCCGTAGTAGTAGTCAAAAAAGTCGCTGCGCCAGTGTTCGGGTCTCCAGGGCGGCGCGAAGAAACTCGTATCGAGAACCACATTCCCGCGAACAGTATCGATTCCGAGCGACTTGATGGAATCCGCCATCGCGTAGAGCACAATCATCGGGTCGGTGTAATAGCGGGCAGAAATATTCGGGTCGCCTTCGCCACGCACGTTCACCTCGCCGGTAAACACGTTGCGCTGTTGCGTGCCGAGCAGGGAAATCTTTGTCTGCGGGGCATAATCAAGCGGCAAAAAGTGCAAAGCCGTCGCCGTCGAGAGCGTCTTCATCGTGCTTGCGGGCGTAAAATACTCGTTCGCATTCACGTTCAGGAGTTCCGCGCCCGTGCTCACCGAACGCACGGAAAGCCCGAACTTCACCTCGGGTATCACGGAATCGATGTAGGCCTGGTAGGGAGCGAAATCGAACGCCGCAAAGAGCGGTGCAATCGCGAACAGGAAAACTGCTAAGGACCTACGCAAGAACCCCACCCCAAATACTCACTTCTTGCGACGAACAACATAAACTATCACGCCGACAATCGCAATGACTATAACGGCAATGAGTATAACGACAAGCAGGTCAATCACGCGCCACAGCGGCAGCGGAGCATCGACAGGCTCAAACTTCAATTCCTCGGGCATGATTTCCGGAATTTCCGCAAGCAGTACACCCTCTATCTGCTTCGTGAGAGCGGCCTCGTCTAGCGATTCCCTGTTCTCAAGAATTTCGTTCACGCGGTTATGCGTCTTCACCAGAAGTTTTGCGATTTCACGAGCACGGGAGGCATCGTCCCTGTTTGTAGACAACGTTGTCCCAATGTCGTTTGCCAGCTGGTTCAAGACCGCTTCAATATCGCCCCATTCGGGAATATTCGGGAAACTCTTCCCGCTTTCAAGACTCTGGATTATCTGCGAATAGCGCCTATCCTGGTTCCAGATGCTTATGAGACCGCGGTCCGACGGCAAGAAACCAACCGCACGGCAGAAGGCATCGACGTTGTCGGCTCGGAGCAGGTAGGCAAGCAAGTTCTCCGCCGCCTGGAACCGCACAGAATCGTCGTGCACGGTCAAGGCCAAATGGCTTCCGCCTACGAAAGTTGAACGGGAATACGGGCTTTCGGGCGCAGACAGAATCATGATGCCATCGTCGGCAATAGCGCTCGATCGGAGGCCGCCGACATCTTCCGGATATTCCAGCTGGCGCACCAGTTCAGACGTACCGTAGTGGATCAGGAGTTCAGAATTCACGAAGCGTGCAGCATTCTGCGCAGAATTTTCGGAGAGACTCAAGGGCGCAAGTTCCTCGTCACCCAAAATTTTCACGTAAATGGCAAGGCCCGCAAGCGTTGCCGAATCCAGCAAGGCACTCCGACACTTGCCGTCACCGCAATTCAAGAAATCGCCACCAGAACTCCAGATAAAAGGCGACATCTGCTGCGGGCCGGTCCAGTCGTCCTTGCCGGGCAGCGCGAACGCAGCCACGCGCTTCATCTCGGAGTTTTTCAACTCCCCGCGGTTGATGGCACGCAACGACCCGAGAAATTTCGGAACGCTATTGATGTCACTGTCCTGAATGTCGAGCGTATGCCAGAGCCACTCGTTCGCGAAGAGGGCGCGCACATCCAAAAACCACGGAAGCGAATACACATCGGCCTTACCCGCAATGTGACTTGCCTTGAACGCCTCCGCATAAAAGCGCGAAGTATCGACCTGCGTAAGGAGCGTGTCAAGCACGCGAATCTTGCCGACCGAAGCAAAATGCGGAACCCACGTAGAACCCAACTGCAACACATCCGGGAAATCGGCAACCGAATCCGGGGCAGCAAAGGCATCGGTTATGACCGTGTAGGCATTGCCCCAATTCAGCACACGCACTTCAACAGGAATGCCCGTATCGCGCTTGAATTTTTTCACCAGCTTGTGCACGGCCTTCTGCGAACCAATGCCGTTGTCCATGACCCAAAGATTGAGAGGGCCAGACCAAGGGGCACTTTCCAAAACGGGTTCCGCACTTACAGACAACGCGCCAAGCGCAACAGCAAACGATACGGTGGCAAAAAACTTTCTCATCACATCCATCATCTTGCGAGCTTATTGAAATCCTCAAAAAAGTTCGGGTAAGTCTTGTTCACACACGCAGGGTCTAAAATCTTTATCGGCACGCCACCGAGGGCTACAAGGCTGAAGCACATCGCCATGCGGTGGTCGTTGTAGGTCTCGATCGTTGCTGCATTCAGCTGAGCGGGAGGGTTAATGACGATGGTATCCGTGGATTCACGCACCTCGGCACCGACCTTGCGGAGTTCTGCAGACATCGCCGCGATGCGGTCGGTCTCCTTCACGCGCCAACTGGCAATCCCGCTAATCGTCGTGGGGCCGTCGGCAAACAGCGCGAGCACCGCGACCGTCATCGCCGCATCGGGGATGTCGTTCAGGTTCAGGTCCACGCCATGGAGCGTACATCCGGTACCGTCGCATTCTATCCAGTCCGGACCGATTTCCACCTTCACGCCCATCTTGCGGAGCACTAGCACGAAGGCGACATCGCCCTGGCTACTCTTGTGCCCTACGCCCAGCACGCGCACCTTTCCATGCGCGATAGCCGCAGCCGCCAGCGGGTAGCTCGCCGAGCTCGCGTCGCCCTCGACCATGAAGTCTTCCGGAGCGACATAGACTCCCTGCGGCACATAGAAGTCGCGCAGGTTCTCGTGGCGGACCTCGATACCGAAGGCTCGCATCACGTCCATCGTCAGTTCGATGTACGGGGCCGAAATCAGTTCGCCCTTCACATGAATGTGGAGCGGAGCCTTGCAGTACGGAGCGCAAATCAGGAGCGCCGTCAGGTACTGGCTCGAAATGTTGCCGTTCACTTCCACATCGCCGCCTTCAAGCCCGGCAGCACGAATCTTCACCGGCGGATAGCCTTCCGTCTCGCGGTATTCGATGTCGGCACCCAGCGACCGGAGCGCATCCACGAGATCGCGAATCGGACGTTCGGTCATGCGCTCCTCGCCTTCCAGCACGAACTCGCCGGAGCCCAGCGTGAGGGCAGCCGTCAGCGAACGCATCGCCGTGCCCGCATTGCCGAGGAACAGGTTCACGGCACCATCTGCCGCATCGCCCGATGCATTGTCCGCAGAAGCGCCAATCGGGCCACCGTTCCCGTAAACAACCGCCTCGGAAAAGTCATCCGAAAAATCTATGCGCACGCCCAGCTTCTGCAAGGCCTCACCCATGTATCGCGTATCGTCGCTCTTGAGCAGGTTGTGGAGCCGCGTCGTTCCGCGGGCCAGCGCTGCAATCAAAAAAGCCCTATTGGTAATGCTCTTGGAGCCAGGGAGGCGCACCTCGCCATTAAATGTCGTAAAAGCCGGTAACTGAATAAAAGAAGGGCGGAACTGAAAATCATCCATATTTCAAAATTATAAATTATTGAAAAGGCGGCGCACGGCGCACCGCAAAATCCGCTTAAATTCGACGACAACCGCAAAACGGCAGGTAGCCCATGGAACAGGAAATTACGACCAAGGAATTCGAAGTCCGCTTCTCGGACTGCGACCACCACAGCCGCCTAAAACTTTCGAACCTTTTCCTGTTCATGGAAGAGACCGCCATCGCCGACGCCGAGAAGAACGGCTTCGGGCTCTGGAAGATGATGCAGGCCGGCTACACGACCGTCATCACGCGCTTCAAAATTCGCATCTTGCACACGCCCGTCTGGGGTGAAAAGATCAACGTTTCCACCTGGGCCAAGGACATCATCAAGGACAAGGTCTGCCTCAAGGACTACTCCATCACCGACTCGCAGGGGCACTCCATCGCGCAGGCCACATCGAGCTGGCTGCTGGTGAACCTCAAGACCGGCAAGTCCGAGAACCCCGCCGATTGCCCGTTCCCCATCCCGCTGTTCCCCGGCAAGAACGCGCTGCCCGAGATGATGGACATCCTCGACCCGCAAATCGAGCCCCGCATGTTGCGCACCGAGCAGGCGAAGTACAGCGACCTCGACATGAACAACCACGTGAACCACTGCCGCTATGTAGATTGGGTCATGGACTCGCTCGACGCCGACGAACTCAGGAGCCGACGCATCCGTTCCATACAAATGAACTACATCTCGCAGGTGCCGCTCGGGGGCAAGGTCGCCATCGTGCGCTTCAAGAACACGAACCACCACGCGTATATCTTCGGGATGAACGCCGACAGCCTGCAGCAGGGGCCTGACAACGCCATATGCCATTTCCAGGCCCGCATCGGGTTTGCAGACTAATTTTTTTAGTTTGTATTAACTACCACGCCCAAATCAGGCCACAGTTCAAATGTCACGGAGCCGTCGCGGTCGGTGCGGAAAAAACGCGCCGTATCCCCGAGCACAAACCCGAACTTGTTCACCACCGAAGGAGCGGGGTGCCCGTAACCGTTGCCCGCCCCGACGCTCACCACGGCGTATTCCGGAGCGACCTGCGCTACAAAGCGCAGCGAACTGCTGCCCGCAGAGCCGTGGTGACCCACCTGCAGCAGGCCTGCAGAGAGCGACGGCGACAATTCCAGCAGGCGGCGTTCACCTGCGGAGTCCAGATCGCCCGTCAGGAGGGCAGTAGAAGCGCCGTATTCCACCCGCAGCACCACGCTAGCAGGGTTCCCGCCTTCGCGCACGTAATCTGGCGGCCAGAGCACCTCGACCCGCGGGGCATTCCTCTCCATCAATAAGCCATCATCCCCAACCCCTTCAACAGACCCGCACCCCGCAGCGAGCCCAAGCGCACCCCCGGAACCCGCAACACACCCGAGCGAACCTTCCCCGACACCAGAAAAAACATCCCCGCGCACAAGCGTATCCACCGGAATGTCCAACCGGCGGGCTACCCGCAACACGCTATCCCGCACAAAGCCGCCCGCAGTATCCGGCCCCACGAACAGCCGCCGCACATGCACCCGAGCAAAGCCAACGCCGGCCTCACCCGAAACCCCGCACCCCGCGGCAAACTCCATGAACCCGCCCGCATGGTCCCGGTGCCAATGCCCCAGCACCACCCACTCGAGCGTATCCACCCCGCGCGCCACCAGCGAATCCACCACCCCCGCGGAATCCGGCCCCATGTCGTACATCGCGAACCGCCCGCCATGCTCCAGCAGCACCGCGAGCCCCTGCCCCACGTCGATGAACGAGACCCGCAGCGGCACCACCTCGTTCCCACCCTCGTCGATCACATACGTACACCCGGCCACGAAAACCGCAGACACCAGCGAAAAAATCATCACTAGGGCGAAAAGGGCCGCCCGGACCCGCATTGCTTTGTCAAAAGAGAAGTGTTCCATACCTTTAATACGGTTTCACCCCCCAAAATGAGCCAAAACACTACTTTTTTTTTATCTTTTAAGCATGCAGTTACCCAAATACAAGAAAAAGAAACGCATCAAGCTCAAAATTTGCCAGGAACCCGGCTGCGGACGCGAATTCTGGGGACACCCGATCGCCAAGTACTGCGAACTGCACCGCGACATCAAGTTGCGCCAGAAGC
Source organism: Fibrobacter sp. (assembly GCA_017615055.1). Lineage (GTDB taxonomy): Bacteria > Fibrobacterota > Fibrobacteria > Fibrobacterales > Fibrobacteraceae > Fibrobacter. The sequence goes on along the minus strand of JAGAAW010000076.1, from coordinate 384 downwards.
AGAAGAAGAACGTGGAGAGCATCGAGTCTAAGAACATCGTCATCCGCCACAACTACACCGAGTCCATGGACCTGATGTTCAAGTGCTGCCTCGAAGGGTGCAACGAACTCTTCTCCATCAAGATCTACCCGAAACAGACCGTCTACCCGCGTTTCTGCAAGGAACACACGAACGACTTCAAGCGCGAGAACTTCATCCGCATCATGCAGAAGAAGAACTCCGACTAGTTTTTTCGCGAAATTAGCGGTTTTTGAAACTTTTTTACTGCCATCCCTTGAAATTTGGGATGGCTTTTTTATATTTGGGCACGCTACATGGTGGATGTAGCTCAATTGGTTAGAGTCCCAGATTGTGATTCTGGATGTTGCCGGTTCGAGTCCGGTC
>JAGAAW010000075.1 GCA_017615055.1 Fibrobacter sp. | reverse complement strand
CTCGACGATAGCGCCAACAAGCGCCTCGCCATTCCGGAAGCGTTCCTCGCCATGGATGCCATGCTCATCATCGCTGAAAACGTGACGAACGGCCTTGTCGTTTACCCGAAGGTCATCGAGAAGCGTATCATGGCTGAACTCCCGTTCATGGCTACCGAAAACATCATCATGGAAGGCGTGAAGAATGGCGGCGACCGTCAGGAACTCCACGAAGAAATCCGCGTGATGTCCATGGAAGCGGGCAAGGTCGTCAAGGAACAGGGCAAGGACAACGATCTTCTCGAACGCGTCCTCAAGAACGAGAAGTTCCAGAAGCTCGGCATCACCGAAGAAAAGCTCAAGGAAATCCTCGACCTGAGAAAGTTCGTGGGCCGCGCTCCTGGCCAGGTCGTGAAGTTTGTGACCGAAGAGGTTCGCCCTGCGATTGAAAAGATACCTAACTGGGCGGAGATTGACGCTGGAGAATTGAAGGTCTAAGCCAAATTGCTTTTTGGTGATAATCTTCATTTTTTCACGAAAGTCGTCCGGTTCATCGCCGGACGGCTTTTTATATGAAACAGCCTGTTCTATATGGCTTGTTGGCTTTGAAAAATCTGTAAAAAAAAAGCTTTTCCGTGTTTTTTTTCGCCGTTTCTATTTTATATTTTTGAAAGTGGAGGAGAATGAACTATGGATATCAAGAAGAGTAAGATTTCTGGCAACCGCGAATGGTCGCAATCTACGCAAAAAAGGCTAGCCTCGATGCTTGGCATTACTGCGGCGCTCTCGATTTCGGGTGCGGCGTTGACGGCATGTGAAACTGTGGCTGGGGGAGATATTGAAAATACCGAATCTTCTTCGTCCGAAGTGATACTTGACGGCATGGGACCGATCGATGATAGATGGCAGGATGTTTCGTCATCTAGCGTTAGTTCCTCGTCAAGCGGCAAAATGTCATCCAGTTTGGAACCTACAAGCGGGATTTCGTCGAACAGTGAACCGCCTCGGCCGATGTCCAGTAGTGAAATTTTGCAGCCGGGGATTCCACTACAGGAGTCTTCCAGCAGTTACGAAATTGACACACTTACTGTTACTTCGGGCGAGGTCTATATTGAACCGGAATCGGGCAGCAACATCGACACGGGGCATCTGGAATCCAGTTCCTCGGTGGCAGAGCCGCAGTCTTCCAGCAGCGAGGAAGTGGAACCCCTGGGCGGAGATCCGATTGAAATTGAACCAGTTGAAGTTGGACCGATGTTATCGGGGGTTATCGAGGATACGCCGGTACGCATGGATGAACCTGAGCAGTAATTTTCGTCAATGAACCTGGTTCTTTCTCTAACGGAACGGTGTAACCTGCGTTGCACCTATTGCTATTACAAGGTGAGCCACGAGGCGCGCAGTCTCGTGATGTCGAATGAAATTATGGAGGCCGCCATTCGGCTGGCCTTCGAACGCACGCTTTTGCTGAACCAGCATTTTTTGAACATCACGTTCTTCGGTGGCGAGCCTCTGCTTTGCATGGACGCCATCCATAGGGGAGTGGAATTTGCGAAAAGCCTGGCACATGAGCGCTTTGGTGACGATGTCTTGCTCGGACCTCCGACTTCGAACACGTCTTCGCCCAAGTTCCGCCTGCGTTTTGCTGTCAACACGAACGCAACCCTGCTGGACGATGCTATCATTGAATACCTCAAGCAGGAAAAGTTCCGCATCTACCTTTCGCTCGACGGTCCTGAAGAACATCACAACATTTGCCGCAAGCAGGTGGGCGGTGCGGGGTCCTTCAAACTTATTGAACCGCACATTCCCGTGTTGACCAAGCTCGATACGGTCGTCCTTTCGGTGGTAACCCGCGAGAACATGCATTCGCTTTACGAGGCGGTCCGCTGGATTCAGGCGCAGGGTTTCAGGAATATGACTGCCGCCGTGGATTTTGACGGCAAGTGGACGGGGGAGGAATTCGATGTCCTTGCCGCCGAATACGAGAAACTTGCCAAGTTCTGGGTTGAAATCAAGCAGAACAAGATTCCGTTCTACCTAGGGACCATCCAGGACAAGCTCAAGTTTAGACTTACGGGGCAACGTCACCGCACGTCGAGCTGTCAGGTGGCCGAGGGCATTGTCGCCTGTGCCGCAAACGGGAACCTTTTCCCTTGCACGCGCTTTATCACGAGCAAGCTGGATGCGCCCTACATTTTGGGGAACGTGTTCGACGAGCCGTCAGCAATTTGGAATGGGCCGGTAGCCCGCGATGTCCTTGACTTTTTCAACCGCGACAAGGAAGACTGCAAGGGGTGTGCCATCCGTTTCCGGTGCCATGCGCACGAATGCGCTTGCACTTCGTTCTATTCCACCGGGAATATCCACGGGGTGTCGCCCGAGGTCTGCACGCACGAACGCATGCTCGCCGCCATCTGTGACGACGCGATAATCTAAACTACGAACAGCGGAGGTTGCGCCCGATACGGAGTATCGTGGTGCGCTTGATGCCGTTGAGCTGGCAGAGCCTTTCGATGGTTGTGCCGTACCTGCGGGCAATCTTCCCGAGGGTATCTCCCGGGCGGATTCTGTGGAAGCGATGCTTCGAGAGTTCCTTCTGGATTCCGTTGTGGCTTTCTACAGCGGGGGCGAGGGCGTACTGTTCGGCGTTCTCGAGCAACGTGCCTTCTTCGAGGTTGAAGACTGTTGCCGGGTCGATATTCACTTCGCCGTAGCGGATTTCGAAGTGAAGATGCGGACCGCTGGAACGGCCGGTGTTGCCGCCCCAACCGACGAGCTGGCCGCCTTCGACCATGTCACCCACGTTCACGAGCCTTTTCTTCAGGTGGCCGTAGAGGGTGCGGGTGCCGTTCGCGTGTTCGATCATCACGTAGTGGCCGTAGCCACGACGGTTGTACTTGGAGACGACAACCTTGCCGGGGTAGGCGGCGACAATGGAATCACCGATAGAAATGTGCAGGTCTACGCCCCTGTGGAGCCTGAAATGGCGGATTCCGTAGGGCGAATTGATGCGTGTGCCGTGCAGGGTGGGGAAATGTGCCCCGCTGAAATCGAGGAACTGGACAGTCCCTTCGGCGAGGTCGGAATTTTCGAGCGAATCGAGTTCCTCGGAATCCTCTTCGGGTTCAGCGACGGCGACAAATTCTACTGCCGATGCGGAGTTGCCGAGGGTCGAATCCGCAGTTGCGGAACTGGAGGCGATGCTCACGGCATCGGCCTGGGCCTCTTCTGCGGGAACAGCGACTGTTTCGGGGGCGGTTTCTGCGGCTTCTTCGACTGCCGCTTCCTGAACGTTTTCCGTTGCTTCGGGTGCCGGTTCCGAGGCGCTGGCGGCGGACTCTTGGCCCAGGGCAAGCGCGGGGATAAGACCGAGACACAGAATGGATGCGTTCAGGAGTTTCATCGTGGCGCAAAAGTTAGAAATTATACTCTGAAATTTCAAGTTTTTTTGGCTCCCCGTTTTGGGCGAAATAACGCCATTCAAAACAAAAATGGCGATATTCGCTCAATTTCAATAAAATACAGTCGTGCATTGCGTAAATATTTCTAAATTGGTGTGATATCCGACAATATAAATTTGGTCTTTCATGAAGATTTTTTATCCGCTTTTCATTGCGTTCCTGCTCGTATTTTCGGCCTGCCACGAAGAAGAAAAACTGGCTGCGCTTCGGAACGAAGTTTCTGCCCTCGAAAACCGTGTAGATTCCCTCCAAAAGAGTAGGGAAAAACTGCAGAATGTTCCCGCGTACACCATCCTCTCGGATACGGTCCGTGCGGGTGAGGGGCCGTTCCACGTGTTTTCGCGCCTGAAGGCGATGGTGGAGGGTGGCGATGCCGACCTGGGCAAGGTCTACCTCGCCATGCAGGATAGCGTGGAGTTCAAGTTGCGCGTGGGCGAGAAGTTCTACATCGCGGTGGATGCGGACCGGCATGTGCAGCGTTTCCGCTATGCGCCGAATGTGATTACCTCGCATGTAGTGGTGAGGACCGACAGCGGTTTTGTGTACAAACTGGTCGAAAAGCCGGTGGTGCGGAAACTCTCCGTGTACGAGGGTGCCCTGGAAGAGGGCAGCACCCTGAACGGCATTCTTTTGAAGGTGGGTATCCCGCGTCGCATGGTGGGCGTGGTGAGCGGCGTGTTGCAGTGCAAGGTGGCATTCCCGCTGGCTCGTGCCGGCGACCGCTTCCGCATTTTGTTGGAAGATTCCTACTACCAGGATTCCATTTGGGTTTCGGGCAAGGTCGTGTATGCCGAATTCGAAGGCAGGAACGTGGGGCATCACGAGGCTTTCCGCTATGAGGACCCTGACCCGAAGAGTTCCTACAATGCGCACTATACCGAGTCGGGCGACGCGCTTGTCTTTGACGGCCTGCGCTACCCGCTGGAACACCTCCGCATTACGAGTTCGTACGGTTCGCGCGTACACCCGATTACGGGCCGTGTGACGGTGCACTATGGCGTGGACTACGGGGCGCCTACGGGCACGGTTGTCCATGCGGTCGCGGAAGGCGAGGTGACGGTTTCGGGTTACGACGACCTGAGCGGTAACAAGATCGCCATCCGGCACAGGGACGGCACCACCAGCTGGTACATGCACCTTTCGGCGCGCGGCGTCGGGGTGGGTGCCAAAGTTTCTCCGGGTCAGGCTATCGGGCGTGTCGGCTCTACGGGTAGGAGCACCGGTCCGCACCTGCATTACGGTTTCAAGAACGCGCAGGGTCAGTGGATCAACCCGCTTTCGAAGACTATGATTGCGACCCCGAAGCTTGCGGGTGAACGCCTGGCACGCCTCAAGAACCAGGTGGTGGAAATCCGCAAGCAGATAGACCTCACGCTTGCCGCCCCCGCGGTGAAGGTGAACGACTCCACCGACGTGATGGTCCGTACCCGTGTATTGAACTAAGGGCGTGTTTGAACCGGTAACGCTATGCTTGAAGATGATGAACTGCGGGAAGTGAGGACATCGAGGCGCGCACACCGGTCGCGCCGTATAGATGTCATGCGCGAATGGGATTCGGGCATCGTGGACGACCGCCCGACCAAGGAACGTTTTAGCCGCGAGTTCAAGAAGGCGAAAATCAAGCGCTTGAAAGACCCTGTGGCCAATATCGGCGAGGAAAACTGCGTCGAGGGCCTCGTGCTGGAAGTGCACCGCCGTACCTGCGAGGTACGCCTGCCTACCGAGACGGTGACCGCGATGTACCGCGCGACCACGTCCAAGCAACTGGGCGAGTTCCCGGCGGTGGGCGACAGGGTGTTGCTCGGGCTCGTGAACGATGGCGAGGATGCCGGCGAGGGCGTGGGTTCCCAGAAGTACTGCGTGGTGCGTGTGCTCCCGCGCAAGAGCGAACTCAAGCGGCCAGGCCCGCGCGACAGTTTCTACAAACAGCAGACGCTTGCCGCGAACATTGACCAGGTGGTGATTGTCGCGAGTGTGACCCAGCCGGAATTCAACTACGGGTTTATGGACCGCTTTTTGCTGGCGGCGAATCTGAACAGTCTGCCGTTTATCTTGGTGCTTACCAAGATGGACCTGCTCCCGAACGGCGAGAGCGACCTTACGGACGATATCCGCGACTTCATGAGCATTGCCGATAAGGTGATTCCCGTAAGCGTCAAGACGGGGGTCGGCCTCGACGACCTCCGTAGCGAACTGCGGGGTAAGTCCTCTGTGTTTAGCGGCATGAGCGGGGTCGGCAAGTCCTCGCTGGTGAACGCGCTCGTGCCGCATGCAGCACTTGCGACGGGCGAGGTGCGTGAACGTGATGGCAAGGGGCGCCATACCACCATTTCTTCTAGCCTGTTTGACCTGCCCGATGGCGGAATCGTTATTGATACCCCGGGCATCAGGAGCATCGGGCTTATGGACGTGGAACCGGAAACCCTCGCGAAAATCTTCCCCGGGTTCTTCGAGGGCGACCTCTTTACGTGCAAGTTCAGCAACTGTATCCACGTGAAGGAGGCCGGCTGCGCGGTACGTGCCGCCGTTGAGTCCGGAAAACTCTCCAGGGCGCGTTATCAGAGCTACCTCCGCATATTAAATTCCTCGGATTGATTATATTATTGAATATGGATGTCGTGTCTAAAATAACTCTTGTGGCCTCCATCGTACTGATGGGTTACAGCGCCTCGCAACTCGTGGCAAAGACTGCGGAGTTGGACGAGAAGGCCGATGAGATACGGACGCTTATGAAGGTGAGCGAGTCGCGCGAGCATGGCATTCGCCTGTTCAATTTTGCGATTTCGTTCACCCTCCTGGTAGCCTACGTGCTCCTTTCCATTTTCTCTGGGCTTGTATACTGGATTTCTGCCATTATTGCCGTAAAGCTTGCGATAACGCTCTTTTTCTCGGACCGTGAACTCCGCATGGAAATCCGTGGCGAGGAAATGAATAGGCGGGCGATACTGCTGGACAAGGCGGATTCCTTCTTGAATGTTTTACTTGGGCTTTCTATGGCTTTGGTTCTGGTACTGTAGCATGGGAAAAAGTATGAAAAAGATTCTCCTTGGCGCGGTATGCGCACTGATGTTCTGCTTCGGGACTGTATCGGCCCAGACAAATTCCTCGGGTGCCTCCGCAGCATCCGCTAATTCGGGGGCTGCTTCCCAGGGCTCGCAGACGACCGGGATTCACACGCCGTTCTTCTTGGGCGGTGCGCTCGGGTTCGGTACGGGTACGGGCGTGGGTTCCGAGAGGGGTGTCGGTCTCAGGCAGATCGAGCCCATGTTTGGTATCTGGTTCCCTCACGTGGCGTTCTTCCGCGCGGGTTACGGATTCTTTGATTTTGATGGCGAAGGCGATGACGGTTCCGAGACGGAAATCGAGCATTACAACCTGGATGTGGAACTCGGCGTTCACGTGTTTGGCGACTTATACGTTGTCGGGAACTTTTCGCGTGCGAAGGAACTCTCCGATGCGGGCGATGTCGCGTGGAATGAATGGGGTGCCGGTTTCGGGACAATCTTCAGTATTTTCTCGAAGACGATGCTCTTTGCCGATGTGGGTTACCGCTGGGTGCTCGACCACTACGACCCCTTCTTGAACAAGAATATCTCGGGTAGTCGCCTGCAGATGAACCTGGGATTCATCACGTACATTTACTAGGGCTGGGTTCTGCGATGAAGAATGTTGCCATTATGGGTGGTGCGTTTGACCCGGTTCACATGGACCATGTTACGGTGGCGAGGCTTTGCCTAAGGAACAACCTCTGCGACGAGGTGTGGTTCGTGCCGAGTCCGGATAGGTGGGACAAGACCCTCAACGCCTCCCCGGAAGACCGCTTCGCGATGCTGGAAATGGTAACCTCCGATGAGCCGCGTTTTGCGCTTTCGGACGAGGAAATCCGGCAGGGAGATTTTCGTGGGTCGTACGTGTTCCTGAAGGGGCTTGCAGAAAAGTACCCTGATGTGAATTTTCGCCTGCTTGTAGGTGCGGACAGCTATGGGAATATCCCGCACTGGCGCGACCCCTTGCATTTTTATGGCACGGAGTACAATGGCCACCTGCTGTTGCGCGACTTCGGGCTGATTGTCTTTGCCCGTAACGGCTACCCGCAGCCTAATATCGAGGAACACCTCGCAAAGGGATATGCCCCGCTGTTCTGGCTTGGGGAGGAACAAGGCTTTGTGGGCAAGTTCTCGAGTACGGCGATACGCAGGGAGTTGCTCTACAACAGGGGCGTAAAGCCTGCGGGCCTTGCTCCTGCGGTGTACGAATACATTCTGGAAAACGATTTGTATAGCGAATAATTTGGGGTAGGTTAAATGAAGCTTGTAGATAATCTGAGGCAGAAGCCGTTTGTACAGAAGGTGGAAAAGTTCTTCCCGGCGATTGCGTTCCTGGGCGGTTTCGGCTGGGATTCCATAACGCTCGGGCGCCAAATCGACAACACCGACCTGTTGTTCCTGCTGGCATACTATACGGGTGCGCTTATCCTCGTGATTCTGCTTTCTGCACATTTGGAACATCCGGAGGGCTGGACCCGCGAGCGTATTATGGCGGCGAAGGCCTCTACGGGTGGTAACGCTCCGGCGAAACCTGCTGCTCCGCAGGCTGTCGCACCCGCAGCAAAGCCCGCGACGGTAAAGCAAGAGACTGTGCAGACGGCGAAGGCTCCGTCCCCGACGAATGCGAAACTCTCGGCGGTAGCGGGGAAGATGGCGAATATCGCGAAGCCTGCGACGACTGTGGTGGCTTCGAAAATCAAGAACGTGGCCGATGTTTCGGCGGCGAAACTCAAGAACGCTGCGGATACCTCGTCTGCCGAGGCGAAGAAGTTTGCCGACAAGATTGGTTACGAGTCTACCGCTGTCCCGAAGAATGCGATTGTGGTGGAACACCGCTTCCTCGACCGCGAGTGGAGCGACGTGTGGAAGGACCGTTTCTCGTGGATGCTTCAGTTCCTTTTCGGCGGCATGTTCAGCGCGCTCGTGGTGTGCTACTTCAAGAGTAGCGGTTCGCTCGCATCGTTGTTGCTCGTGATTGTCCTTGCGGTCCTCTTGGTGGGGAACGAATTCCTGAAGAAGAAGTACGAAAGTTTCGGCGTTAGCCTCGCGTTCTTCTGCCTGTTGGGCACGATGTTCATGAACTTTACCATTCCGCACGTGGTTCACAGGATTGGCTTTATCTGGTTCCTGTTGAGTACGGTGGTATCTTTCCTGATTTGTGTGGGTATCCAGAGGCTCTCGCACCACAAGAAGCGCGTGCTCATAGCCCCTGCAATTATCAGTTCGCTCCTGATTGTCGCCTATATCATGAACTGGGTGCCGCCGGTCCCGCTCGTGCTCAAGCAGCAGATGGTGTGCCAGCACTTTGACCGCAGCAACTATTCCTGCGACGTGGATAACCCGACGTTCCTGCAGATGGTCGGCATCAAGCTGCCCTCCGTTCACCGCACGGACAGTTCCGAGGTGTATTTCCTCTCGTCGGTGTACGCCCCTGCCGAATTGCAGGCGGAACTCGAGTACCGCTGGTACTATATGGACCCGACTACGGGCAAGTACAAGCTTACAGATAAAGTATCTACCGGCAGGATGAGGATTGTGGGCGGTCGCCAGTCGGGTTACCGCAGCTACACCAAGAAAAAGAACATCCCTCCCGGACGCTACAACGTGGAAACCGCCTACAAGAACGGTGCCGTTATCGGTTCGCAGAAGTTCGAGGTGTTCGAGGGTGAACCCGCATCGAAGGGCTATGCCCGCGATTCCTTAAGGTAACGTTTCGTGCGTGCCCCGAGCGACATGTACTTTGAAAGCATCGTGCGGCCCGAACACGACCGCATGCTGTTGCTCGATAGCCTCTGCTACCGCTTTACCTACCACAGCCGCGAAGACTGGATGCGTAATCTTGAACGTGGGCTCGTTACCGTAAACGGGAACGTGGCCGACTGCACGACCATTGCACGCAAGGGCGACAAGGTCGTTTACCACGTGGAGAACTACGAGGAGCCCGAGGTTCCGACGGATTTCGATACCGTATTCGAGGACGAGGAGTTCATGCTGGTTGCAAAACCTGCGGGTATCCCGGTTCACCATACGGCACGCATTTTCTACAACACGTTTGTTTCCGTGGTGCGGCGCGAGATGGATTACGAGACTGCGACCCCGATGCATCGCCTGGACCGTGATACGGGCGGGCTTATGCTCTTTGCGAAGTATGCAGAATCCGCGGCGCGCTTCCAGAAGAACCTTGACCGCATATTGCTCCGTAAGTTCTACATGGCGGTGGTGCGTGGCGTGTTCCCGCACGAGGAATACCGCTGCGATACGCCCCTCCGCGAGGACCCCGCAAGCAGAATCCGGCTCAAGATGTACCCCTTCGAGGATGGCAAGCCCTGCTCCACGATTTTCCGGAAGGTAAAGGTGATCGAGCATGGCGGTGAAACCTTCACCGCGCTCGAGTGCGAACTCCTGACTGGCCGCAAGCACCAGATACGTGCACACCTCGCAAGCCTCGGGTTCCCGATTGTGGGGGACCGCCTTTATGCCTTTGACGGCCTCTACTATGAGAAGATGGCGGGCGGGGCGCTTACGGAAGAAGATTTCAGCGTGCTCGGCGCCCATAGCCACATGCTCTATGCGTACAAGGTAGAACTCCTGCTCCCGTACTGGGATACCCCGCGCACGTTTGCAAGCGAGAATTTCCCGCCCGAAATGAAGAACTTGCTCCGCTAAATTCGCTCAAAAACGCCTTTCCGGGTGGCTAAATGTGTGTAAATTCCTGCCCTGGACTCCCTGTTTTTTGTATCTTTTATGCGTAAAATTTTGAACCTATGGTTCAAGGAGTTGAAAAATGAAATCTAGAGTCCTGTTGGGCCTGGCCTGTGTCTCCATGATGATGGCCGCCTGTGATTTACAGAAAAATGATGCTCAGAAAGCCGAAGCCAAGGTGACTGGAACCTCTACGGATGACCAGAAGTTCGCCTACATGTTGGGTGTGCAGTTCGGTATGCAAAATTTCAAGATGCTCCCGCTCCAGATGGGTGAGGAACTCGACGAGGACGTGGTTGTGCAGGGCGTTTTCGATGCCACCAAGGCCGAAAAGGACACGAACTTTAAGCTGCAGATTCCTATTGATACCTTGAGGCAGGTGAGTTTTGACTACAATGCCATTGCCCGTACCCGTATGGAGTCCATCCGCCCGGATAGCGCGACGAATGCGTCCTTCAACGGCGAACAGGCGAAGTTCCGTGCCTACATGGATTCCGCGATGAAGGCCCTTCCGGTGGTTCCCGCTCCGGCTCCGAAGAAGGCTCCGGTGACGATTGGTGAAACCCCGACCAAGAACCAGAAGCTTTCTTACTTTATCGGTGTGCAGTTCCAGAACCAGTTCAGCGCAATTGGCAACCAGTTCCAGACCGAATTCGACGCGAACTACTTTGTGCTCGGTATCCGCGATGCTGCTGCCAAGGTTCGCGATACGACGCTCACGAACGCTCTGCCGGATGACTCCCTCAAGGCTGTTGGCGAACGTTACAACGAGAAGATGAAGGTCCTCCGTGAAGAGGCCATGAAGAAGGCTCAGGAAGAAGAAGCTAAGCTCAAGGAGGCTGTGAAGGAACTCCGTGGCGATACGCTCGTGAACGGCATGCCAGCCAAGATGAACTACAAGGTGAAGGTTACCGGCATCACGAACAAGGCCGAAAACCTCGAGACCTGGGCTGGCAAGCCCCTCATGATTTTCTACTTCTCTGCAACCTGTGGCCACTGCGCCCATGCTGCACCGCAGATTCTCGAAATTGCCAAGATATTTGCCCCGAAGGGCCTGACCACGGTGGCCGTTGCTAGCGGTGGAAACAACAAGAGCGGCATCCGCAAGTTTGCCGACAACGCAAAGTTTGACGATACAATCAATATCGTGTGGGATGAAGCCCGTCAGTTCGGCGAACTCTACAGCGACGGTTACGTCCCGAAGGTCTACCTCGTGAACCCGGATGCATCGTACAAGGAATACGTTGCCTTCGAGAGCGAGAAGGAAACCCTCAAGCAGGAAATTGCCGCCCTCTTGGATGGCAAGCCCGTTGTGTGGAATATCGAACCGCCGAAGCCCGCAGTGGTTGACACGCTCAAGCCCGCTGCTGCTACTGCTCCGGCTGCCAAGAAGTAACACACCGTGTCATCCTGAGCGGAGAGGCAAAGCCTCGTAGTCGAAGGATCTCATTGCGTTCCGTCTATAATGCAAGAATTTGATGTCGTAGTTGTCGGTGGCGGCCATGCCGGCATCGAGGCGACGCATGCCGCCTGGAAGCTTGGTGTAAAGACCGCCATGCTCACGATGGATATAAACGCCATCGGACGCATGAGCTGTAACCCGGCCGTAGGCGGGGTGGCGAAAGGCCAGATTGTGCGCGACATCGATGCACTCGGCGGCCTGATGGGGCTCCTGACCGACAAGGCGGGGATCCAGTTTCGCATGCTCAACATGAGCAAGGGGCCCGCCGTGTGGGGCCCGCGCGCCCAGTGCGACATGAAGTATTATAGCGAGATTGCCCGAGAGGTCATTACGAACCTACCAGGGCTTTCCGTTATCCAGGGGGAACTCGCTGCGTTCGAACGCATGTCCGACGGTCGCCTGGAACTTACGCTCTTGAACGGCGACCGCTACGTGACCCGCGCACTCGTTATTACGAGTGGTACCTTCCTTGCCTCCAAGATGTTTACCGGGCTCGAGACGAGCATCGGTGGGCGAGTGGGCGAACCGAGCGCCGACAAACTTTCGGAATGCCTTGCGTTTAACGGCATTGCGCTTCGCAGGCTCAAGACGGGTACGCCGAGCCGACTCGACCCGGATACCATTGATTTTAACGAATGCGATGTGCAGCACGGCGACGATGTCGCCTGGCCCATGAGCGACCGCCACCTTGCCGAGACAGTTCCCGGCCGTGATGCAGGCTATTTCTGGGGTGATGCCGCAAACAAGTTTGTACGTAACGACTGCGTTTGCTGGATTACGCGCACGAACATCAAGACGCACGACATTCTGCGGAGCGGGTTCAAGGATAGCCCGATGTTCAGCGGGCGTATCCACGGCAAGGGGCCGCGCTATTGCCCGAGTATCGAGGACAAGATTAACCGCTTTGGCGATCGTGACGGTCACCAGCTGTTCCTTGAACCGGAACAGGCGGACATCGGTCGCGTGTACATTAACGGGTTCAGTTCAAGTCTCCCTGCAGATATCCAGTTGCAGGCAATCCACACGATTCCGGGCCTCACGCGTGCCCGCGTGTTGCAGATTGGCTATGCGGTGGAATACGATTCGGTAGATGCCACGCAGTTGTTCCCGACGTTCGAGTGCAAGAAGGTCCCGGGCCTGTATTTTGCAGGCCAGGTCTGCGGTACGAGCGGCTATGAAGAGGCTGCGGGCCAGGGACTCCTGGCTGGCATCAACGCGGCTCTGAAAATAAAGGGCGAAGGGCCCTTTATTTTAGGTCGTTCCGACAGTTACCTGGGGGTAATGGCGGACGACCTCACGAACATCCTGCTCGACGAGCCTTACAGGATGTTCACGAGCCGCGCGGAGTACAGGCTCTTCCTCCGGAGCGACAATGCGGAAGCCCGCTTGAAGGAACGTGCACACGAGATCGGGATGATTTCGGACAGCGACTACGCCGACTGGAAGCGCCGCTGCTCCCTTGTGGAAACGGCCCGCACGCGCCTCGCCGAGGAATCCGCGCTCCCCGAGCAGGCAAACATCATTCTTGAAGCCGGCGGGCAGGCCCTTGCAAGCGAGCGCACCCGCTGGATCAACGTGCTCCGCCGCCCGGGAATCGACCCCGAGCAATTGTTCAAGGTTGCTCTCCCGGATCTGCCGCTCACGCGCCGCGACCAGTGGTTCATGTATGCCGAGGAAATCTATGCGGGCTTCTTCGACAGGCAGGCCCGAGAAATTGACGACCAGAAGAAGATGGAGTCCGTGCGCCTGCCCGAGAACTTCGACTACATGCAGGTTACCGCCATCAGTATCGAGAGCCGCCAGCGCCTGAATGCCCACAAGCCGCTTACGCTGGGGCAGGCGAGCCGTGTGCCCGGTGTGCGCCCTGCCGATATTACCGTCCTCGCGCACTGGCTCGAGAACCGCTAAAGCCCCGCGCCCGAACGGCTCTCACTTGCAAAATTTGCCGAAATTTGCTATCTTTGGGCGCGTCAAATTAACATAATTGTCTTAAGACATATTTCCAAGAGGTATACCATGGCAGAAGAAAAAGAAGTCAAATCCACAGAAGTTAAGCCTCAGGAAACGAAATCCACCGAAAAAGCTCAAGAAAAGAAGGCCCCGGCCAAGAAGAAACGCCCGATGAACGCAAAGCGCAAGGGTGCTGCTCCTTCTGCCAAGAAGCCGGCCGTCTTCAGTGATTCCCTGGAAGAACGTTTCCCCGCACTCGCCGCCAAGCTCAAGAAGTCTATCGAGGACGGCATCAAGCAGAAGATCAAGGAAGCCCAGAATGACCCGAAGGTCAAGGCCGCTTCCAAGAAGTTCGCTGCTGAAAAGTAATCTGACTTTTTTTGAAAAATGCCTCCGCTCCGTGCGGGGGCTTTTTTATTGCGTTCTCCCTAGTATTTTTTGCGCCGTAAGGCGCCCACGAAGAAACTTGTTTCGAGTGTCGGGAGGGTCTTAGGGAGGGCCGGAAGCCCTCCCTAGTCTCATATTCCAATTTCTATATTTGCACCTATGATAAGCATTACCAAGCTTTTGATGGATACGCCGAACTACGGCGACCAGCTGCGTTACGAGCCTAAGGCCCATGAATGCAAGAACGGCGTGGCTCCGGGACGTGGCCCCGTGGTGGTGTGGAATTGCACCAAGACCTGTAACCTGAGCTGCGTGCACTGCTATGCCCGCTCCGAGGCCATCAAGTACCAGAATGAGTTGACTCACGAAGAGGGAATAGCCCTCATTGACCAGCTTGCCGATTTCAAGGTGCCGGTAATCCTCTTTAGCGGTGGAGAACCATTACTCCGCCCAGATTTTTTTGAACTTGCGAACTATGCGGCGAGCAAGGGAATTCGCCCGACCATCAGTACGAACGGCACCTGCATTACGCCCGACGTTGCAAAGAAGTTGAAGGACATGGGCGTGGGTTACGTGGGCATTAGCCTGGATGGTTGCGAGGCGACGCACGACAAGTTCCGCGGCAAGGAGGGGGCCTACAGGCTTGCTCTCCGCGGTATCCGCAACTGCGTGGCTACCGGCCAGAAGGTGGGCCTGCGCTTTACGATTACGCGCTACAATGTTCAGGACCTGAATGCGATTTTCGACCTGCTCGAAAGCGAGAATATCGACCGCGTGTGCTTCTACCACTTGGTTTACAGCGGGCGCGGTTCCGCGATGGTTGCAAATGACCTGAACCACGAAGAAAGCCGCAAGGCGATGGATTTGATTATCGACCGCACGCTCGACTTCAAGAAGCGCGGCATCGACAAGGAAATTTTGACGGTGGACAACCACGCCGACGCTGTCTATCTGTACCTGCGCATGAAGCGCGAAGATCCCGCTCGTGCCGAGAAGGTGCTGGAACTCATCAAGCGTAACGGCGGCAACCGCAGCGGCATGGCGTTTGGCAACATCGACAGCATCGGGAACGTTCACCCCGACCAGTTCACGCAGTACATTACCCTCGGGAACGTGCGCGAGCGCAGTTTCGGCGAAATCTGGAGCGACGAGAGCAACCCGATTATGGCGGGCCTCAAGAACCGTAAGCCAATCCTGAAGGGACGCTGCCCCAAGTGTGCCTACTTGAACCTGTGCAACGGCAACTTCCGTACTCGCGCCGAAGCCGTGACCGGCGACTTCTGGGAACAGGACCCCGCTTGCTACCTGACGGACGAGGAGATTAATGGATAATTGATAATGGATGATGGATGATGTGAAATCATCAATTATCAATCATCAATCATCAATCAACTTTTTACTCCTCACTTCATATTGAATATGACTGAACTTGAACAGCGTCTTCTCTCCATCATCCAGGACGACTTCCCGCTGGAAGAGCGCCCTTACCGGCGGTTGGCGGAGATGCTGAATGCACAGGAACAAACCGTCTATGATGCGGTCGAGAACCTGCGCCAGTCTGGAATTATCCGCCGCATCGGTGGCATCTACGATTCCCATAAACTCGGGTTTATTTCGCGTCTCTGTGCGGGCAAGGTGAATGACCTCGAAAAGTTCGCTGCCACAGTCAACGCGATTCCTGCGATTACCCACAACTACGTTCGCTCCCACGAATACAACGTGTGGTTTACCGCCATCGCAGAGTCCGAAGAGGAAATCCGCAAGATTGTGGATGGACTCTGTGCAAGTACCGACCTGCACAATGTGCATATCCTTTCCGCAACAAAGAAATTCAAGATAAACACGGTTATGACGCGTCATCCTGGGGGCACTGGTGTACCTGTAGATGATTGTGTCATCCTGAGCGACCCCTGTAAGGGGGAATCGAAGGATTCAGACCCGCAGTCTGCTCAAACTCGCGTCCTGTCTGCAGATGATCGTGCCCGCATCCGTATCGCCTGCGACGATATTCCGCATACGCTCACGCCGTTTACGGACTGGAACGTTTCTGTTGACGAACTTCGCGAGGACCTTGCCCAAAGGAGAATGCGCCGCTTTGGGGCGATCCTCCGGCATCAGGATGCCGGCTTCGCCCACAACGCAATGATATGTTTCAAAGTTGATTCAAACTGTGTCATCCTGAGCAACGCGAAGGATCCAGACCC
Source organism: Fibrobacter sp. (assembly GCA_017615055.1). GTDB lineage: Bacteria > Fibrobacterota > Fibrobacteria > Fibrobacterales > Fibrobacteraceae > Fibrobacter. The sequence goes on along the minus strand of JAGAAW010000075.1, from coordinate 39,750 downwards.
GCGTAATTCTGCCGGAACTATCCTCGCGCAAAAGCCCTACATCTCACATTGCTATGAGCGCCCCGCCTTCGAAGGCTTCCCGTACACGCTCTACGCGATGATGCATGCCCAGTCTGCCGCGGAACTGGATGCTTTCATAAAGGAAGCCGCAAACTCTATCGGCAATCCCGACTATGTCGTCCTCCACTCTGTTTGTGAACTCAAGAAGACGAGCTTTCGCTTTTTCTAGAACTTGAAGCCGAGCGAGGCGTAGAAGATGCCGCGCTGACCGAAGCTCAGGAGGTTGAGTATTATGGGAGTATCCCTTCCCATCTCGAGGCCGAGCAGTGTCGCATGGAATATGGGGGCTGCTCCGTTTTCATTGAAGGCTACGCCACCGTCGAGTTCCATGAAGGGGTTGAAGAATCCGGTGGCGTTAAAGTTCAGTTTTGCCCTTGGCATGATGGTATACAGTTGCTCGTTCTTTAGCGGCATGGCGTAGTTGAAAACGAGACCCGTTTCGAAAACTTCATTGACCTTGTAGCCGTAGTCAACGGATACCGCACCTAGGGTTCCGAAGCTGTCGTCTTCGCCGAATATGCTTATGATGGCAGAACCGATCAATCCGACAAAGTCCGAAAGAGTCAATATGCCGTAACCGACGCTTATGGTATGTCGCTTGAAAGAACTTTCGTTGCTGGGGGTGTTCGTGTTGTCTTCTGCACCCCAGGCATTTGCCTGCGAAGTAATGCCCAGTGCGAATAGAATGGCGGTAAGTATTCCTTTATGCATGGTATCTCCTTCTTTAGCGGATTTTCATATCGATTGCGATGCGGTGGCCGGTTTCGAACCCGAACAGCGTGCCGTCGTGTATTTCGTAGTTGAGCCCGAACCCGACGGGGTGCCCGAACATGCTGAAGAACCGCGTGACATCGAATTTCATCTTGTATCCTTTGTATTTGTCTTTCATCCCGCGGTAGTCGCTGGCGAGGTTCCTGTTCTCGGATTCCGTGATGCGTGTCTGGTACAGGAAAACCTCGCTGAGTTGCCACCCCGTATGGAGGGAGTCGTTCCAGCCGAGTTTCCAGACAAGCGATGCCATGAACCCGATTTCGTCGCCGGGCTTGTAGTTTTTGTCTTCGAGGAAGGTGTTGTATCGGAACGCCGTCCCGAGGGAAAGGTCCCTTGAAAATTGCAAAAAACTAAACGGCTCCACGTTTAGGCGATGGAATCGGTTCTTTTGCGAGCCTTCGCCGGGAGGGAATCTCCAGCCCAGATCGAGCCCGAGGAAGGGGAGGGCGAGCCAGCTTGCGCCTACGTATGTCTCGTTGAACCCGTTCACGTGCAGGTTGCAGTAGTTGTGGAGGTACCCTTCGGTAGAGTACTCGTAGCTGACACCCAGGAATCGGAATGCCCCGTCCACATAGAGGCTCAAGTATCGTGGGATTATCGCATATTCCGCCGCAACGTCCATGTCGAGGCTGTACACGTCTTCGTCAAGCTCGAAAGCACCCTGTATGCCCAGGCCGGTTGCTGGCGGTAGAATCGGGTGCAAGTTCTCTGTGGCAAAGGCGGCCACAAAGAGAAACGGTAAAATGCATCCGAAAACTTTATTCATATACGGAAATATATCAATTTTCTGTCATCGCGAACCTTTCATATATTATATTTCTTGCAGATGTTTTCGTTTATTGGACATAGGGCGGCATATTTTAACTCCGCGATATCATCGCGTTTTAAGCCTGCACAACTCGCCATAGTCGTGACGTTACTTTGTCTGTGTGCCTGCCTGAACGAGCCTACCGAATCTTCGCCCGATTACCTCCCGATGGACGATTCCGAATACCCGTATGCGGACTTGCCCCGCATTGTCATCGAGACCGAGGATTTTGCAGGGTTGCGTGACCGCGAAACCGAAATTCCCTCGCGTCTGCAGATATACGGCAAGGATGCCCCCGTAAGCGAAGTCTATGAACTCACGGTGCGCGGGCGAGGCAACTCGAGTTTCAAGATGCCCAAGTACGGCATGAAACTTGAATTTAAGGACAAAGTAAGCCTGTTTGGTATGCCCAAGAACCGGGACTGGGCGCTCGTCGCGAACTTTGGCGACAAGAGTCACTTGCGCAATTACATGGCGACACGCCTCTCGGAATGGCTAGGCATGCCCTATACCCCGCGCTGTAGGTTTGTCGAGGTCTACCTGAACCGCAAGTATGTGGGGCTCTACCTGCTTTCAGAAACTGTGAAGGTAGCGAAGAATCGTGTGAATATCGAGGAGAACGATACCACGTTCCTTTTCGAGAAGGAAAACGACAAGAAAATTGATGAGCCGTTTATCCGCTCGAGTATCGGGTATGCGTTCCATGTCAAGTCCCCGAAGAATCCGTCCGAGGAGTCTCTTGAACTCCTGCGTAGCCACCTGGATGATCTCGAAACGTACATATTGCGTTATGACACTGCCGATACGGGGGGCATTGCTAAATGGATCTATATGGAGGATTTCTTGCCCTATTACTGGGTGCAGGAGTATTCCAAGAACGAGGATGCCATCTTTGCACGAAGCATATTCATGACCTGGCAAAAGGGTGGGCAGATTCATTTTGGCCCTATCTGGGATTTTGATATTTCATTTGGCAACGAATCCCGCGAACTCAACCGCAAGTACGAAAACTGGCATATCCGCAATTACCGCTGGTTCTACTATTTCTTCAAGGATGAGGGAATCCGTTCGCAGGTGCGGCAGTACTGGTTCGACCATAGGGAAACGTTCTATGCGCTGATCGATAGCGTCCCTGTGTACGAGAAGATTATCGCGAAGGCCGTAAAGAACGAGTACAGGCGTTGGCCCATAATGAGCAATACCGAGAACTGGGCGCTCAAGGACCCTTACGAGGACTACGACGAGGCCATCGAGGTCATGGTCCAGTGGATGAAGGACCGCTTCGATTGGATAGAAACTACCCTAAAAAAGGAAATGAGGCGGAAATAAAGTGTGTTTTTTGGGAAAAATTATGTTTTTCTTATGAATTATGCGATAACAAAAACTATTTTCCGTACATAACATAATGGAGCAATTTATGCTTTTTAAACGTTTGTCACTGCTTGTCTTTTCGGTCGCCGCTATGGTCATGGCTCAGGAAGCCGCCCCTGCAGCGTCCGAGACTGCCCCCGCAACAACTACCCCGGCACCGCAAGCTGCGGCCCCCGCAAGTGAAGCTTTCAAGGAAGCTCCGCTGCAGGCTTCGGCAAATGCTGAAAAGAAGGATGATAACACTTCTACGATATCGGTGTTCGTCAAGAATCCCGAAGAAATCCGTGCCTTGCAGGAAGACTTGAAGAACTTGCAGACCATGGTCGGTGACTCGAACCCAGAGGTTGCGGCCCTTTTGAAGAGGGCGAACCGCGTAGCGGAGATGAACGACCGATGCGCCTCCATTTCGCTGAACGACCTCCTGGACACGACGTGTGCACGCTTCTATGAAGTGGAACTCCCCGCGTTCGAAAACGAGTACATGGAAGTGACGGGCGAGGTTCGACTCGGTTCCATGCGCATGGCGACCACGCTTGAGGAACGTACCCGCCAGCTGGCAAGCTGTTCCGAGGCACTCACCAGCATTATCATTAGCCGCGAACAGTTGCTCCGCCTTCGCGGTAACGTGTACCTGGAACCCATCAACTTCAACGGCGACTTCGATGCCGAATACGTGTTCTCGCTTTCTTACGACCCGGCAAGGGTGGAACAGCAACAGCGCCTGGCAAACCTCTGGATCGAAAAGTGTGGCCCTATCGTGGTGCGCCAGTCCGGTAGCGAGTTTGCCCCGATGTTTATCGCGACCCTGAAGGTTAAGAACGATTCCCTGAAGAAGGCCGGTTCTAACGTGAAGTTCATGCTGAACAAGAATACCCTTGCCTTGCGTATCGATATGCGTAGGCCTGTAAGTGGCGCCTATTACCTGAACGGCGTTCGCCTTTTTGAAAAGACGATCGATGCCGACCAGAAACAGTCGAACCTGTTCTTCGATATCAAGAACAAGAAGGCCGTGCTGAACAAGCCCAAGGATGCCGAAATCCAGAAGTTCCATGGCAAGGAAGTCTTCAAGAAGCTGAAGAAGATGGAAATGGTCGGTCGCTGGGCCTGGGATGAAGAAAAACTGCCCGATGAGGTCGCTCATCCGAACTCGCAGGATGAATCCGAAGTCATGACGGCCGAAGACTCTCTTGCCTATAAGCAGGGACTTGCGGACCTGGAACGTGCTCTTGCCGAAGAACGCGAGGAACAGGCTGCCCAGGCGGCTAATGAAGCTGCTGCTGAGGATGCCGCGAAGGATGCCGCCGGTGGTGAAGGCAAGAAGCGTAGCATCCATTGGATTCCAATTGTTATTTCGGGTGCTGCCATTGCTGGCGGTGCGGCAATGATCTATTACTTCAACGACAAGGCCAAGAAGGAATACGAGGCGGCCGAAAATGAAGGATGGAATTATTCTGAACATAAGGATAACGCGAAAAAGCATCAGAAGTTCCGGACCGCCGGTATAGGTTTGGCTATTGTAGGTGGAATTGGTTTAACCTTGTCATTTGTATTTTAGGAGCAGTGGAGGTAACTATGAAAAAGATTAGTTTGTTCGCTATCGCGTCGTCCGCTGCCCTGATGACAGCCTGTACCGACTACGTATCTAAGATTGAAGAACTTCAGCAGGAACATCAATCAGGTGCGCAGAAATTGTATTATGCATCTGGTTGTACTTGTGATGCGTTCTACGGGAACCTGATACAAGATGACAAGTTGTATTACAATACGGCATCGGGCAATCCGACGGTTTCTTTCGCATTGAAAGATTGTTTTGAAACGCCCTCTTCTATTTCAAGAATGCCGAGTTCCTACGACGACTGGTTTATTGATTACGTAAACATTCGTAATACGGGAGCTTGGTGGATAGACATGAATTTGAACTCTACCGCGCAAAACGCCTTGATGGAAGGCTCTGTCTATACTGCGGTAGAGGTCTACAATGCTGAAGGTGCTGCAGACCAAGTTGCTTGCCCCACTGTCAGTTTCGGGTACAAGAACGATGTCTCGAGTACGAGCCAGAGTTCATCGGCATCGTTTGGTACGTGCGCCCCGAGTAAAACTTCGGTGCTGCAGGGTGAAATGGTGACGTGGTCGTTCTCGTATAGTTCTTCGTTCTCGTCTGTGACTATTCTCTCTGCAACGATTGACTGGAGTATGCCGGGAGGTTCGACTTCTAATTCTACAAGTCCTTATTATGCCTTGACTTCTTATAATGCTGCTGGCACGTATAACGCGACTGCTACGGTCATGTTTAATGGTGAAATCCAGGAAATACCCTGTGGCTCAGTGAATGTGAATGCGGTATCTTCAGGTCCGACAAGTTCTACTTCTGTGTCGGAAAATGCTGCCTGTGGCGATCTTTGGTGCGGACTTACGGATATTGGGGGCAAGGTGGAAACAGGTTCTAATGAGGAAAGCGCTGGTTATTGGTATGATTTCACGGATTACAACGATGGTGGAACATCCCATTTTGTATACCCTGCAGATGTAGAGGCGAATGAATACGATAATTTCTTTGGCCCGCTTATTGAAGCATACCATGGTATCAAGGGTACTGTTACATTAGGTGCTGGTTATGATTACCCGTATGCCGGACTGGCATTTGATGTTGTAAGTGAGTCTCAAGAAGGTGGTAACATTTCCGGTTGGGATGGAATTTGCCTGGTTTACAAGTCCACATTAGGGTTCTCGCTAGAACTTGGTGTTGAAGATGAAGCGAATGTGACCGGGTACAACAACTACAAGGCATCGCTTCCCAAGGAGACTTCAATGGCTGTACATGATGTTGGCTGGGACAAATTTAAACAGGAAAGTGGTTGGGGTGAAACTGTTGATCGGGACTATGTTCTTGAGCATGTCTCTACGATCAAACTTAAATTCAAAGCCACTGCCGGAACTACGGGTGATTTCTTGATCCAGTCCATCGGCCGCTACGGAAAGTGTAATTAATTCCTGTCACTAGGTGTTGCTTAGTTTTTTACAGCTACTGCGCTAATTTATTATCCCTTGCTTCGGCAGGGGATTTCCTTTTTCTATTTTTGGGCCATGCGCAAGATTTACATGGTCGGCATGAGCCACAAGGTGGCCGAAATTGCTATCCGCGAAAAATTCTACATCCCTATGGATGTGAAGGCGGATGCGCTGGCGCATTCCCCATTTGACGAACTCCTGATCCTTGCGACTTGTAACCGCACCGAAGTCTATGTGGCATCGGACCGGGAGGTCATGGAACAAGAACTTGTGCAATATGTTTGCAAGTTGGCGGGGCAGGCCTATGCAGACTTTGCGAAGTTCTTCTATTTCAAGTCGGGCGAAGACGTGGCGCACCATGTAATGAACGTGTGTGCGGGGCTCGATTCCGTGGCGGTAGGCGAGGACCAGATATTGCACCAGATTGGCCGTGCTTACGAGACGGCGCACCAGCACGGTGCTACGGGCAATACCTTGAACAAGTTGTTCCAGGGGGCTATACACACGACCAAGCGCATAAAGACCGAGACGAACCTGAGCAAGCTCAGCTGCAACATCCCGTTCCTCGCGATGAAGCAGGTACAGAAGACTTTTGACAACTTGGAAAACCGTACCGTGTATATCGTGGGCCTCGGCGAGATGGGCTCTCTGATGCTCAAGTATGTGCAGGAATACACGATGAACATCTACGCGAGCAGCAAGACGTTTGCGAATGCGGAAAAGTATGCCGACGTGCTTACCCCCGTAAAATACGAGGACCGCTACGAGGCATTGGGGAAAAGTGATGCTGTTATTCTCTGCAGCGCCTGTAGCGAACCGATTGTAACACGAGAAGAGTTTGCTCGCTCTTGTCATCCTGAGCGGAGTGCCGAAGGCACGAAGTCGAAGGATCTCCGCCTGGTCATTGACCTCGGCAGTCCGCGCAATGCGGAAGCAAGTATCGGGGAATTGCCCGGCGTGCAGTACGTGTGCGTCGATGACCTGGAGAAGATTGTTTCCGAGAACCGCCGTTTGCGCCTGGGAGAACTCGATGCAGCCCAGAAGATTTTGAAAGAAGGTATCGACGAGTTTCTGCTCTGGTACAGCATGGATGAATCGTCGAAGCAGATAAATCTCTATGCGGAACGGATGGTGAACGCCGCAAATGTTGAGTCCGAAAAGCTTATGCGTTCTATGCCGGACCTGCCCGAAGAAGACCGCAGGCGAATCGCCATGATGTACGAGCGTTTCGCGAAAAAGATGGCGAACGACTTCTTGTACAGGGTAAAGGCCGCAAATTCGGCTGAAGACGTGAAGGTGTTTCTCAAGTGCCTGGAGGCGTGCGATGAGTAGTCCGGAAAATTCCTTGAAGGCAGGAACCGCACTCCGCATTGCAACGCGCAAGAGCGCCCTTGCCGTGGCGCAGACTACGCTTGCCGCCAACGCCCTCGTGTCGGCGAACCCGGGGCTTGAATACGAACTCGTGCCGATGACGACCGAGGGCGACCGAAGGCTCGACAAGTCCCTGGCGAGCTTCGGTGGCAAGGGCGTGTTCATCAAGGAACTTGAGGTGGCACTCCTCGAAGGGCGTGCCGACATTGCGGTGCATAGCCTCAAGGACATGCCCGCAGAAGTCATGCCGGAATTCAAGCTTGCCGCAGTCCTGAAACGCGAGGACCCGCGCGATGCGTTTATCGCGAAGGCCGGTGCGGATGGCGTGAAGTTTATGGACTTGCCTGCGGGTTCCCGCATCGGGACTGGAAGCATCCGCCGCGTGGTGCAGTTGAAGGCGCTCCGTCCGGACCTGGATTATGTGCCTATCCGCGGGAATATCCAGACGCGCCTTTCGAAGCTCGAGGAACTCGATGGTGTGGTTCTTGCCGCCGCAGGCCTCAAGCGCATGGGCCTTGCTGACCAGGTGACGGAATACTTCGGTACCGACAAGGTGCTGCCCGCCTCGGGTCAGGGAATCTTGGCAGTTGAAACGCTGGCGAAGGAAAATAGCGCAGTTGACGCCATTCTCTCTCGTGTAAATGACGCCCCGACTTATTGCATCGCCGTTGCCGAGATGGCGTTCCTCAAGGCGCTCAATGCGGGCTGCCAGTTCCCGGTGGCAAGTTTTGCGGAATTCGTCCAGGGTTCGGGTGCCGAGAATGCGGGTGCTGCGCCGGTAATGAAAATCCGCGGAATCTACTGGGACGAGGCTTCTAAACGTTTGCTCCGTGCGGAACACCGCTGTTACGATGCGCTCCAGAATGCCCGCGAGGCGGGAATCGCCCTTGCCCAAAAGATTCGCGAACAGTTGTAGCTTATTGTAGTTGAAGGTTGAGAGATGAGCGGTCTTGGAAAAGTTTATCTGATTGGTGCGGGGCCAGGTGACCCTGGGCTCTTGACGCTTCGCGGCAAGGAAATTCTTGAAAAGGCCGATGTCGTTGTTTATGACCGCCTGGTTTCTCCTGCGATTCTCGGATTCTGTAATCAGAAGGCGAAGATGGTGGATGTGGGCAAGATGCCGACGCACCACAAGGTAAAGCAGTCAGAAATCAACAAACTTCTGGTGCAGTTCGCGGGTGAATTCCCCGCAGGCATTATCGCCCGCCTCAAGGGTGGCGACCCGTTCGTATTCGGGCGCGGTGGCGAGGAAGCTCTGGAACTTGTTGCTGCCGGAATCGAATTCGAGGTGGTTCCGGGTATCACGTCTGCAATCTCCGTGCCTGCATATGCGGGCATCCCTGTAAGCCATCGCGGGATTGCGACGAGTTTCCATATCATCACTGGGCACGAGAAGGCGGAATCGAACGGTGAACTTTCCCTTGATTTCGAGACGCTCGCGAAGTGCCCCGGCACTCTCATCTTTTTGATGGGCATCGCCAACATGGATTTCATTGCCCGCCGCCTTATGGAATGCGGGAAGGACCCGAAAACTCCGCTCGCCTTTATCGAGAAGGGCACGACCCCGTACCAGCGTACCGTGACGGCGACGCTTGAAACGGCGGGGGCGACAATTGTTCGCGAAAACGTGACTGCCCCCGCGATTACCATTATGGGCGGTGTGGTGGAACTCGGGAAAAGCCTCGCCTGGAAAAAGAACTTGCCCCTTTCGGGCAAGCGCCTCGTGGTGACGCGTGCCGCAAAGCAGGCCAGCGGGATTACCGCACGCCTCACGGCCCTCGGCGCCGAAGTCATCGAGACTCCGATGATTGAAACCCGCGCGGTTGACGTGAACTTTGATTGGGCCACCCTCGCGAATTTCGACATCCTTGCTTTCACGAGCACGAACGGCGTGGAAAGTTTCTTCAGGCAGTTGTTTGCCGCTGGCTTTGACGTGCGCGTCCTTGCCGGCAAGAAGATTGCGAGTGTGGGGAAGATTACCGAAAAGAAGTTGCTGGAATATGGCATCCGCTGCGATTACGTGCCCGAAGACCATACCGGCGAAGGTCTCGGAAAGCTGCTGGCCTCGCTCCCGGTGGACCATTCCCGCATTCTCCTCCTGCAGGGCAATCTTGCCGACGATACCCTGCTCAAACTCCTCCCGCAGGCGACCCGCTGGGTGGTCTACGAGACGCTCCCTGTGGCAGAACTCCCCGAATGGAAGCGCGAGGCTGTTGCCGGCGCCGATGCCGTCGTATTCGCCAGCACCAGCGCCGTCGAGAATTTCTGTGCTGTCATCCCCGCGGAGGCGGGGATCTCGCCCCGTACATCTTTCTGCATCGGCCGCATGACGGAATCTGCAGCCCGCAAGCACGGCTTTGATACCGTCACCTCTGACGAGACGACGATGGATTCTCTTGTCAAGAAGATTGCGGAATACTACGCAGGGGAGGGTGCATAATGAAAGCCATCCTGATTATCGCGCATCACTGCATTCTGCCCGGAGCCTACAAGGGCTTCGAGGAAATCATGGACAAGCTGCACCATGACTTGCCCGGTACGCGCGTGGCGAGCACGAGCCTCCTGGATTTGGAAAATGACCTGCGCACGCTCCTGCGCGAAGATGTAGAGTCGGTGACGCTCTTGCCGTACCTGCTCTTGAACGGCCAGCATTCAAAGAACGACGTGCCGCGTGTGGTGGCGAAGTTGCAGGAAGAATTCCCGCAGATACCCATCACGCTTTTGCCCTGCCTCGGCGACTGGAAGGAATTCGCCGACATGGTTGTGACCGGCATCCGTAACGCGCAGGAACCGCGCTCTTGCGCCCCCTCGTCATCCTCGGCTCCCGAGCATCGAACCTCGAACCTTTTCTCCATTGAACTCAATCTCGAGGGCAAGAACGTGCTCGTGGTGGGCGGTGGCCGCATTGCGCTTCGCAAGGTGAAGACTCTCTTGCCCACGGGTGCCCGCATTACCGTGGTTGCCCCGCAGTTCGACCCTGAATTCGATGCGCTCAGGTCTGGCGAACAGGTTTCATTGATTGTCTTAAAAAGCCGTCCTTACGAGCCGCTCGACCTCCGTGGCATCTTCATGGTCTTTATCTGCACGGACCAGCCGGCCGTCAATGCGCAGGTTTCTAACGATGCACGCGCCCGCCGTATTTTGGTCAATAACGCCTGCGACTACCTTGATGGCGACTTCATCGTGCCTGCCCGCATGGATTTCGGCGAAAATATCGCCGTGACTGTTTCTACGCAGGGCCGCGCCCCCTCGCTTGCCAAGAAACTCAAGCAGAAAATCCAGACCGAATGGGCCGAAGGCCTCGAACAGGTCGAACGAGAATTTTTTTAAATTCATAGTACTATGATTATCCGTCCTCGTCGTTTACGCAAGAATGAAACCATCCGCAATATGGTTGCGGAAACCGCAGTCAACCACGATTCCCTCGTGTACCCGATGTTCGTGGTCGAGGGGGAGGGCGTCAAGGAAGAGATTCCGTCGATGCCCGGCCAGTTCCGTTTCTCTATCGATGAGATTCTCCAGGAACTCGAATCCTGCGTCATTGCGGGCGTCAAGTCCATCCTCCTGTTCGGCATTCCCGATTCCAAGGACGAGATGGCGACTTCGGCATACGACGACGACGGTATTGTGCAGCGTGCTGTTCGCTCCATCAAGGCGAAGTTCCCCAAACTCTACGTGATTACGGACGTGTGCCTCTGCGAGTACATGAGTCACGGCCATTGCGGAATCATCAAGGACGGCGACGTGGATAACGACCCGACGCTCGAACTCCTGGCGAAGACTGCGGTTTCGCATGCGCGTGCGGGTGCAGACATGGTGGCCCCGAGCGACATGATGGACGGGCGCGTGGCGGCAATTCGCGAGAAACTGGATGCATGTGGTTTCTCGAATACGCCGATTATGGCATACAGCGCAAAGTTTGCAAGTGCATATTATGGCCCGTTCCGCGATGCGGCTGATTCCGCCCCGCATTTCGGTAACCGCAAGAGTTACCAGATGGATGTGCGCAACGGTCGCGAGGCCCAGCGCGAAGTGGAACTCGATATTGAGGAAGGTGCCGACATCGTGATGGTCAAGCCTGGGCTTGCCTTCCTCGACATTTTGCGCCAGACAGCAGAAATTAGCACTGTCCCTGTGGCTGTGTATAACGTGAGTGGCGAGTACTCGATGGTGAAGGCCGCTGCAAAGATGGGCTGGATTGACGAAAATTCCATCATCCGAGAGAACTTGCTTGCGATGAAACGAGCCGGTGCAGACATCATTATCACCTACCACGCGAAAGAAGCGCTGGAAAAGGGCCTGCTGTAAGAATAAAGTATTTTTCGACTCTTTTAGAGTAAACTAAAATTTACTAATTTGTTCTAAACAAATAAAGTATATTTGACTTGTCATTTCGACAAATAGTTTATCTAAAAAAGGAGAAAATATGAAAAAAATGATGCTCGTGGCAGCCTTTGGTGCTGCTTTTGCACTCACCGCCTGTGGTGACGATTCCTCTTCCAACGCATCCTCTTCGGGTGGCAACTCCAAGACCAAGCTCGATGGCAAGGCTGTCGTTTCTTGCGACAAGGTTTCGACGCTCGGTGGAATGGAAACCCATTCCTGCTATGCTATCGCTGCCGACGATGCCGGTGTTGATGCTTTCAAGGCCAAGTGCGCTCCGATTAGCGACCTCGACAAGACTAAGTACACGGTGGGTTCTGGCTGTGCTGCCGGCACTAATGCTTGTGACACTCAGGAAGGTGGCCAGGTGGAATACTTCTACGACGATGCTTCCGGTCACTTCTCCTGTGCGGAACTGGTGGGTCATAACCTCTAGTCTACGCTGTACGTCTTGTACTTTTTATGGGGAAATCCGGCCTTCGGGTCGGATTTTCTATTTTTCATGCCATGAACCATTCCCTTAGCGAAAAACTCTTTGCAGAAGCCAAGAACCTGATGCCCGGTGGCGTGAACAGCCCGGTGCGTGCCTACAGTAACGTTGGGACGACGCCTCCGTTTATTGCCCGTGCGAAGGGCAGTCACATCTACGATGTGGATGGCAACGACTATATCGACTACGTGGGTAGCTGGGGTCCGATGCTCCTGGGCCATGCGCATGATGCGGTTATCGGTGCGGTTGCAGAAACAGCAAAGAACGGTTTGAGTTTTGGGGCTCCGTGCGGGCTTGAATCTGAACTCGCGAAGCTCGTGATGAGCCTCGTGCCGATTGTCGAGATGATCCGCATGGTGAATAGCGGCACCGAGGCGACGATGAGCGCCATCCGTGCGGCTCGCGGGTTTACCGGTCGTGACAAGATTGTGAAGTTTGAGGGCTGCTACCACGGCCACAGCGATAGCCTGCTTATCAAGGCGGGTTCTGGTATGCTCACCACGGGCAAGCCCAGCAGCAAGGGTGTTCCGGCTGACCTCGCAAAGTACACGCTCACGCTCCAGTACAATGACGTTGCTGGCGTTAAAGAACTCTTTGACAAGATTGGCGACGAGATTGCGGGTGTCATCGTGGAACCGGTGGCAGGCAACATGGGCGTAGTGCCGGCGAAGCCCGAGTTCCTGCAGACGCTTTCCGCAGAAACCAAGAAGCATGGTGCTTTGCTCATTGTCGATGAAGTCATGACCGGTTTCCGTGTGGGAATCCACTGTGCGCAGGGACTGTACGGCATCAAGCCCGATCTCACGACCTTCGGCAAGATTATCGGTGGCGGCATGCCTGTGGGTGCGTACGGCGGGCGTCTCGATGTGATGCAGCAGATTGCGCCGCTCGGCGGTATCTACCAGGCGGGTACGCTTTCGGGTAACCCGGTCGCGATGGCGGCGGGGTTGGCCACGATGCGCGAACTCAATGCGCATCCGGAATACTACGTGCATGCCGAGGCGATGACCAGGCGCCTGCTCGATGGCCTCAAGGATGCGGCCGCCTCTGCGGGTGTCTCGATTTCCACGAACCAGGTGGGTTCCATGGGTTGCATCTTCTTTACCGAAGGGCCGGTCACATGCTTTGCCGACGTGCAGAAGTCCGACCTGGAACTCTTCCGCAGGTACTTCCTCGGGATGCTCAATGAGGGCGTTTACCTAGCCCCGAGCCAGTTCGAGGCAATCTTTGTGAGTGCTGCACATACGGAAAGCGACATCGACCGTACTGTCGATGCCGCTAGGAAAGTTTTCAAGAATCTTTAATCCTGCGTCTGTTCGTTCGCAGGAGCGTTTTCTGCGCCGTTGTCTTGTGACTCGGCGTTTTCGGCGTTCTGCGCGGCGGCATCCTTGTCGCGGATGGAGGCTCGGCGGATCTTCCCGCTGATGGTCTTGGGCAGTTCCGTCACGAAGTCGATGATGCGCGGGCTCTTGTAGGAGGCCGCGACATTCTTCGCGAACAGTTGCATTTCCTTCGCGAGGTCCTTGGAGGCTTCGTAGCCCTTCTTCAAGACGACTGTCGCCTTCACGGCCTGGCCGCGGTCCTTGTCCTCGACGCCCGTTACCGCCACTTCAAGGACGGCGGGGTGCTTGTGCAGCACTTCTTCCACCTCGAAGGGGCTGATGCGGTAGCCCGAACTCTTGATAAGGTCGTCGGTACGGCCCACGAACCACAGGTAGCCATCCTTGTCGCGGGTGGCGGTGTCGCCCGTATGGTAGACTCCGCCCTCGAACACTTTCTCGGTGCGTTCCGGGTCGCGGTAATAGCCGCCGAACATGCCGAATGGCTTGCCCTGGTCTATCTTGATAATCAGTTCACCCACCTCGTCGTCGGCGCAGGGGTTGCCGTCTGCATCTACGATTTCCATGCTGTAGCCCGGCGAGGGCTTGCCGATGGAACCCGGGCGCGGTTCGGTGAACCCGAAGTTACCGGTAGTGAGGGTAAGTTCCGTCTGGCCGTAGCCTTCCTGCATACGGATGCCCGTCTGCTCGTAGAACTTGTTGTAGATGTCAAGGTTCAGGGCCTCGCCTGCAGTGGTGCAGTACTTGAGGCTAGAAAGGTCGTACCTGCCGAGCCCGTGGTGCAGTATGTAGCGGTAAACGGTCGGCGGGGCGCAGAACGTGGTGACCTTGTATTCGGCCATCTTCTCGAGCAGCTTGCCCGGGATAAACACGTTCATGTCGTAGGTGAACACGGCAGAACCTGCAATCCACTGTCCGTAAATCTTGCCCCAGAGCGCCTTGGCCCATCCGGTCTCCGCGACGGTCAGGTGGCGGCCTCCATCGACAACGTGCTGCCAGTACTTGGCGGTCACGATATGGCCGAGCGGGTAGGTAAACGTGTGCGCGACCATTTTCGGGTTCGAACTCGTGCCGCTCGTAAAGTACACGACCATGATGTCGTCATTGTGTGTTGCGGCATCGCCTTCGGGGCGCGGGAACTTTGGCGAGTAGATTTCGTAGTCGTCGTAGAAGCTGACCCAGTTCTGGCGGGCGGTCTGGCCCACGGTCACGAGCTTTTCCACGGACGGGCACTTCGATTTGGCCTTGTCGATTTCCTTCTGCAAGGCGGGTTCGTCGTAGCTCACGACCATCTTGACTTCGGCCGCGTTAAAGCGGTACTCGAGGTCTTCGGCGGCGAGCATGTTCGTTGCCGGGATGGCGATGGCGCCAATGCGGTGGAGTGCGAGCAAGAAGAACCAGAACTCGTAGCGGCGGCGAAGGATGAGCATCACGCGGTCGCCCTTCACGATTCCCTGTTCCACGAGGAAGTTCGCGGTGCGCTGGGAGGCAAGCGAGAGGTCCTTGAACGTGTAGATGTGGCTTTCGTCGTTGTCGTCGCACCACACCAGGGCTTCGCGCTTGGGCTCGGTCTTGGCATATTCGTCTACGACATCGTAGGCGAAGTTGAAGTTCTCCGGGATAGTTATCTTGAAGTTTTTATAGAGGTCCTCGTACGAATCGAATTCAGTACGGGAGAGAAACTTGCTTAACATCATGTTCGAATCCTGCTGTACCGGGCCTTAGAGATCCCTATACATGATTTTTTCGCGCATGGTGGAAATGTAGCGGACCATGTTCAGTATGCGCTTTTCGCCGATAGTCCTGAAATCTTTTTCGTGGAATACGAGCCTGTGTGCACCGCCGGGGAGCAGCATCTTGAGGCAGGCGTATGTCTGCAAAATGCCGAGTACCGCAATCGGGTAGACGGAGAAACTGAGCGTGTCCGACTTGTACTTCTTGACCTTGCCATCCACTTTCTGGTAGATTCCATGGTAGTCCTCGTAGTAGTCGAAAATCTCGAGGGCCTGCTGCTTGAGGTACTTGTTACCGAACCAGATGGGCGGTATGAATCCGGAGGGCTTTCCGGTACCGTTCGCCTTCCAGAGGGTAAGGCTCCTCTTGAGGAGCGCCTGCGTGAAGCGTTCGTCGATGCCGGCGAATTCGGCCCCGTTGTTGGATATCATGAGGACAATCTTGCCCTGGAGGCTACGCTTCATCTGGAGGTCGGCACGGTGGCGGGCCCCGTGGAGCATAATCTCGTAGCCCTCGTTCACGAACTTCTCGAGTTCCTCGCGGAATTCTTCGGCCTCGGATTCTGGAGCGGCGCCGATGGAGGGGACCACGGCGATGCTGATGGGGGCTCCGGCGGCTTCGGCGAGCTTGCGGATCTGGACAGAAGCCTTCTTGAAGTTGTTCACGGTCAGGCTATGGTAGCACAGGATGAACTTCTTCTTCTTGCGGGAGCTCTGTTCGGCTGCCTGGATGTCCAGGATGTCCTTGTTCTGTTCCATGCGGGTACCTACTTGTCGTCGTTATTGGAAGAATGGAATTCTTCCTCAAGCTTTTGTGAAATGAAAAGGTGATAGAAGAAGAACAGGATTGCCGTCAGTGCGGAAATCTTGAGCCATGATTTAAACAGCCAGTCGGACATAAGTCGCTCCTTGGTTCGGCGCGGTACAACGCCCGCACTCTACCGAGAAAAATACATTATTTGGCCCGGAATAGCGCAAAACTTGCATTATTCCTTGAATTTCTTGATTACGACCACACCGTTATGGCCTCCGAACCCGAGCGAGGCCGATACGGCGACGTCGATGTTGCCTGGAATGCCCTTGTTCGGCACGTAGTCGAGGTCGCAGCCCTCGTCCGGGTTGTCGAGGTTGATGGTGGCGGGGTAGAAGGAATCCTTGATGGCGAGCGTAGAGATGATGGCCTCGATGACGCCTGCGGCGCCCACGCAGTGGCCCGTCATGCTCTTGGTGCTCGACACCTTGATCTTGTAGGCGTGCTCGCCGAGCGAAACCTTGAGCATCTCGGTCTCGGTAAGGTCGTTCAGGTGCGTGGAGGTACCGTGAGCGTTGTAGTAGTTCACGTCGGTGGGGGCGATTCCGGCATCCTTGAGCGCGCGGGTCATGGCCTTCGCGCATGTCTCTCCACCCGGGCGCGGGCTCGTGATGTGGTAGGCATCCGCAGAGGCGCCGTAGCCTGCAAGTTCCGCGTAGATCTTTGCCCCGCGGGCTTTCGCGTGCTCGAGTTCTTCCAGCACCATTACGGCACCGCCTTCGCCCATGACAAAGCCGCTACGGTCTTTGTCGAACGGGCGCGACGCCTTCGAGGGGTCGTCGTTGAACTTGTCGGTGAGGGCGTGCATGCCAGCGAAGCTCTTGATGGAGTATTCTGTAATTCCACTCTCGGAACCGCCGGCGAGGCACACGTCGAGCCTGCCCGAGCGGATTGCATCCAGGGCGACCCCGATGGCGTCCGTGCCTGAGGCACAGGCGGTGCAGACCGTGTGGGCGAGTCCCGTAATCCCGAGGGCAATAGAAACGTTCGCGCACGCCTCGTTCGGGATGAGTTCCGGCATGGCGAGCGGGGAAACCCTGCGCTTGCCACCCTCGATATACTTATTATATGTCTCGTCGAGCACGTCCATGCCTGCAAGGCCGTTGCCGGCCACGATGCCGGTGGTGTCTCCGGCCAACTGTTCGCTGGTAAGGCCTGCATCCTTGACCGCCTCGTTGGCAGCCCCCATCAGGAACTGCGTGAAGCGGGCCATGCGGCGTGCTTCCTTCGGGTCGATCCCGTGTTCCTCGGGCTTAAAGTCCTTGATTTCTGCGGCAATCTTCACCGGGCAGTTGCTGGCGTCGAACAGGGTGATGGGGGCGATTCCGCACTTGCCTTCGCGGATGGAATTCCACATGTCGGGGACGGACTTGCCCACGGGGGTCACGGCGCCAAGGCCGGTAATGACGACTCTTCTATTCATATTTTTCCTTGTTTCTTATCGTGCCAAAGATAGTTTTTTCAAGCAGAATCCTTTTTTTTCGCGATTTTTCCCAGTTAGAATCCCTTGAAAGTAATAAAAATAAAGCATTTCTGTAACAATTGTCACCAAAGTAAAAAAATTCTCCCATTTGTTAAAATTTTTAGTTATATTGTATACACACGAAAATAACCAAAGGACGTGATTATGAAAAAACTTCTCCTCGTTGCTGCTATTTCCGCAGCTGCAATTTTTACAGCATGTGAATCTTCCTCCGAAACATCTGATGTCACTTCTTGCGATGTCAAGATGTTGGGGCAGCACTACGTTTGTATGGAATCTGCCAATGATTCCTACGTCAGAAGCGAATGCGCTTCTATTTCTGACGAATCCATGGGCTTGGCTGAAGGCACGGTCGGTTCTGGCTGCCCGGGTGGTGCCAAGAAGACTTGCGATGCTACCGAAGATGGTGTCTCCGGCACTGCATTCTTCTATTTCGCCGGTGCTGATCAGGCTTCCTGTGAAGAACTTCTCTCGGATGACGAAGAAGAAGACGATTACGGCTTCACTCCGGACGATGACGAATATTACATGAAGGCGCTCAAGAAGGCTGCTAAGTAGTAACCCGTTCTGATTGGAATTGGGACCCGGCTATGCCGGGTCTTTTTTTTATATTTGGCTATTATGATCGTATCTTGGATGACCACCAACAAGTGTAACCTGACCTGCAAGCACTGCTACCAGGACGCGGGCGAGAACAAGTCGGCCGAACTCACGACCGCAGAGGCTTTGAAACTGATTGACGAAATCGCGAAGGCGGGGTTCAAGATCATGATTTTCAGCGGTGGCGAGCCCATGACCCGCCCCGACATCGTGGAACTGGTGGCGCATGCCTCGAGCAAGGGGCTCCGCCCGGTGTTCGGCACCAACGGCACGCTCATCACGCACGACTTGGCTTTTGAACTCAAGAAGGCGGGTGCCATGGCGATGGGCATCAGCATCGACAGCATCGACCATGACCGCCATAACAATTTCCGTGGTCTCCCGAACGCCTTCGAACTTACGATGATGGGCATCGAAAACTGCAAGGCGGTGGGCCTCCCGTTCCAGATCCACACGACCATCATGGATTGGAACCAGAACGAGATTTTCGACATCATGGACTGGGTCAAGGAAATCGGCGCAGTGAACCACCAGATTTTCTTCCTGATTCCCGTGGGTCGCGGCAAGGAAATCGAGGGCCACGCCCTCCGTGTCGCCGAATACGAGGGTCTGCTCCGCAAGATCATGGAAAAGAGCCGTACGCTCGGCATCCCTGTAAAGCCTACCTGCGCTCCGCAGTTCCTGCGCATCGCCGACCAACTCGACATTAAGACGCGTTACAGCCGTGGATGCCTCGCCGGGCTCGACTACTGCATCATAAGCCCGATAGGGAAGGTGCGCCCCTGCGCCTACATGATGGAAGAGGCGGGCGACGTTCACGATACGCCTTTCGATGAAATCTGGGCGAACGCCGAAGTGTTCAAGAAGCTCCGCACCAAGGCCTACGCCGGTGCCTGCGGCAAGTGCAAGTTCAATGACCGCTGTGGCGGTTGCCGCGCCCGCGCCGCCTACTACCACGATGGCGACTATATGCAAGAAGATTCCTACTGCGCGTACGGACGGGGATTGTAGTGACCGACGACGAAAAGTTTATGCGCATGGCGCTCCGCGAGGCGGAGAAGGCCTTCGAGGAGAAGGAAATCCCCATCGGCTGCGTTATCGTTAAGGATGGCGTGGTCATTGGCCGTGGCCACAACCAGATAGAGATGCTCAAGGACGCCACCGCCCATGCCGAAATCCTTTCCATTGGCACGGCATCCGGCAAACTCGAGAACTGGCGTCTGGATGGCTCTACTTTGTATGTAACGCTAGAACCCTGCCCGATGTGTGCAGGCGCCATCCTCAACAGCCGCATCTCGCGCGTGGTCTACGGTTCCCCTGACACCCGCTTCGGCGGCTGCGGCACGACTGTCGACGTGATTACGGGCAATGCCCTCAAGCGCGAGGTCGAAGTCACGGGCGGAGTGCTTGCCAACGAGTGCCTCGGGCTGTTGAAGGCCTTTTTCCAGCGTATGCGGCTTGAAAAGGGCGATTCTGGTGCAAAACCGCCAATTCCGGGCGAGAAATAACTTAAATTTCAAGCATGAATTTACTCAAGTTTTGCGCTTCCTCTGCGGCGCTCCTTTTCCTGTGTTCTTGCGATAGCAACGACGTTTCCCTGGCATTCAACACCGAGAATGCTCCCGTTCAAAAGTATTTCATGGAATCCTCGCTCGATGCCATGCTCCCGAGCGATTCGGGCGTGACCGTACCTGAGGCGATGGAGACCCACCTGAAGGTCCAGGCGACGCTTTCCGAACTTGTTGCATACGATAACGGCTCGGGCCGTTTCGAGATGAAGATCGATTCTGTCGAGTACAAGAGTGACAAGCGTACCGTGGAGGACTACCTCTACATCCAGAAGTACCTGCTCACGCAGCATTTCCAGTACAAGATGGCTCCCGACGGCTCGGTCAGTGAACCTGCTGTCGAAGACGTGGCTCTGCAACCGGGTACCGAGGAACTCAACCTGCTCAAGCTGTTCATGAAGGTCCAGCCGATTCTCCCGGGCACTCCCACGAAGGTCGGTACCACCTGGGAACGCGAAGTCCAGATTCCCGATAACGGTAAGATGACCTCGGTCTACAAGTCCTTTACGCTCGAGGAAGTGTTCATGCACGACGGTGCCCAGATGGCGAAGATCGGCATGAATGTCAAGTACCGCGAGGTGGCCGATTCCTCCGCGAACGTGCAGATGGAAAGCAAGGGCTTCATTGTCGGTACGGGCTCTATCCTGTTCGATGTCACGCATGGCGTCATCTCTACGGTGAACCTCGAACTCCAGGGCCACGTGAACGTGACGGACCTCGTTGCGGGTAGCGTCATTCCCGACATGCATATCCTCCAGAAAATCAAGCTGCGGAGCGAGTTCTAATGTTCAAGTGCGGTTTAAGGCAAGTCATTTGTGGTACGCTTCTGCTGGCAGTCGCGGTTATTGCGAGCGACATGCCGTTCCCGCACCCGGAGAACGGCGCGGTACGCCTGGTAGAAAAGGACAGCCCCTACGTGCTTGAACAGGGCATGGTGATTTCTGCCGCCGATACGCTGTATGCCGAACCGGGCGTAACCGTGCTTATGGGCGAATATGCGAAGATTACGGTCCGCGGTCCGGTGCATATCCTCGGTAGCGAGTCCAAGCCGGTCGTGTTCCGCAGTGCCGATTCCAGCGAGAGCTGGAACGGGATTCATTTTGTTTCTACGAACCGCCCCTTCGAGGTCAAGAACTTCGTGGTGGAGAACGCCTTCCGCAATACGGTGTTCCGTTCCCGCGGTATTTTCGAGAACGTGAAGTTCGTGAACAACTACTACGGCCTCTGGGTCGACGACGTGCCCGAGGTGTTCCTCGCACGTTGCGACTTCGTGCGTAACCGCTTTGCCCTCTCTATCCGTGCGGGCAAGGTGATTTCTGCCGACACCAAGATTTCGGGCAACGTGTACGGCCTCTACCTGGAAGCGGGTGGCGACTACAACGGCGACAAGTCCTTGGTCAAGGGCAACCTTGAATCTGATGTACGCAAGGAATCCGATGAACTCGCAGGTAGCGGCAAGCGCGTAAGCCGTAGCGTTTGGCACCGCATAGAGACTGGTTTCTAAGGGGTAGCAGTGGAAGAAGCGTTCCGTCGATCCATACGCAAGATGACCGGTGCAAGCATTCGCCTGAATGCCTGCCCGAATCGCTCGTCTATGGTGGCGGATCTTTCGCAGTCCATGATGGTTACCTGGTCCATCGCACTGTTCGAGCACCTCGATGCGATGCTCAACAACCTGGACCCTTCGGTGGGCAACTCCGAGCAGATTTCTTACAGCGAGACCGCATGGAAACTTGCGGATGCGAGCTTCCCGCAGATTGCCGAAGCGGCGAACAAACTTTATGACGAGTTCCGCGCCAAGTGGATGCAGCGCTTTTCGACCGACGAGGTCTTGCGCCTGCTGCTTGAGGGCGGCGACTTTATCCATCACGACGACGAGAAGGGCTGGGCCCTTACGGTCAAGAACAACAAGCAGGATATAAACGCGTTCTATTCCGCGACCATACACCTGCTGGTAAGCGATGCCGAACCGCTGTTCGTTCGCATGCATGGCCGCGTGATGCAGCTGCAGGAAAAATTGTGCAAGTACTGGCATTCCGAGAGTGCCGTGGATGCGGTGTCCAAACTGCTCCCGTGCCTGGAATCCTCGCTCCGCGACAAGGAGAACGCGATGATTACCTCGTTACGTTCTTCGCTCAACGTGCTTGCCAAGAAGCGCTTTGCGCTTGCCTTCACGGGCAAGGGGCCGCAGCGTTACTACCACAGTGCCGCCTCCTGTGCGCGCAACGTGGGCAGGTTCTGGAACCCGCACTACGCCTACGAGAACGGGTTCCTCGCCTTTACCGATGAATTTTGTGACTACGCGCGTGAGCTTACGCTTCACGTGATTGAATGGTACCACAGCAAGTGGTCGATTTTCCTCCGCGGGTTCTCCCGTGGTCAGTTGAACTTGTTTGAAACAACGGCCTCGTCCGAGGCTAAAAACTAGGGATAAAAATGAAGAACGCATACAACTCGATTCTGGTTCTTACCGTTGTCGGCCTGCTCGTACTGGTTGCGGGCGCCCTCTACTTCGGAGCCCCGCTCTTCGGCTGGATTATCATGGCAGCTATTTTCGCCGTGTTCATCATCGACCAGTTCAGGCTGCTCTCGGCACTCAAGAGCATCCGCAGCGAGGAAGGCGAGATTGAATCCTGCGAAAGGTCCGGCATGTATGCCGTTGCTGGCGATGGCGTTGTGGCCCGCCGCCTCAAGCTTGCTCGCGACTTGATGGGCAAGGGCGTTCGTCTTGATTCCGCGATTGCGTTCGAGGTCCTTTCGAACAATGCATCCGTCGCTGCCCCGCGCAGTTCGGGCGGTGCGGTGATCCTCCTCGGCCTTATGGGTACGTTCTTCGGCCTCATGTATTCTGTTGCCACTGCCGGCGGTGCCATCGACAACTCCACCACGCAGGGCACGCTCGATACCATCCAGGTGCTGTTCCAGAACATGAAGGGCATTTTCGGCACGAGCCTTTGCGGCCTGTTTGCGGCCCTCGTGCTCGGTGCCTCCCGCGGGCTTTTCCTGGGTACGCGCGATGCGTTTATTGCACGCCTTGATACGCTTACGCTCAACCTGCAGGGCGAATCTGCAGGCGAGAACGAGAAGAGCAAGGATGAACTTGGCCGCCTGTTCGATTCTGTCGAGAAGAACCTTGCACGCGTTGCAGAGTCTGTACAGCAGGGCCTGAACGGCATCGTGTCGAAGGTGGGCGAGGAGCTTTCTACTTCGACGGCAAAACTGAATGCCGATATGGGTTCGATGGTTGCTAAACTCGAAGGCTCCCTTGGCAACCTGGGCGGTACCGTGGGTACGGATGTCGCGAATGCGCTGAATCCGCTGAACGACTACATGAAAAACCTCCAGGCATCCGTGGAATCCCTGCCTGCCAAGCTGGATGAAAAGTTGAACGGAATTTCTACGACGCTCAAGACCTCGCTCGACGGCGTTGCCGCATCGACCGAGAAGTCCATGGATGGCGCTGTGAAGAACATTGCCGAATCCGTTGCCTCTCAGGTCAAGCAGTCCGACGAACAGTGGAAGGCGTTCATGGACAAGCTTGCCTCGGAAACGAGCGCGAATGTGGATTCCCAGAAAGAAGGCCTCGAAACGCTCAAGAACGTGGCGCTCCAGGTGGCGGAGAAGGCCCAGGCCGGTTCTGCCGAACTTTCTCAGTCCGTTGCAGAAAAGCTCAATACGCTTTCTTCCGATATTCTCTCGGCGTTCCAGAAACTTTCCGAAACTACGGCGACGCTGCTTGAAGCTCAGAAGGCGCTCACCGAGAGCATCGACAACCGTGTGGTGAAGGAAAAGGAAGCGACCGATGCCCTTGGCGGAAACATCGTGGAGACCGCGGAACTCATGCGCGTGAACCAATCCGAACTGAGCGCGAACCTCGAGATGCTCCGTGCGGGCCTCGAGACGATTCTCGAAAAGCTCAGTGGCGATACCGCCGAACACGAGGACGAAGAGAATTTCGTGGAACACCTCAACCAGTCCCTGGAAGCGTTCCACGAGCGCGCAAGCGAAGTGCTTATGGAAAACGCGGTCAAGACTCAGGAAATCCTCTTGGAAGTCCTCGAGCAGACGCAACGCGCCGCAAGGCAGGCAACCCCGAAGGCAGAGGGCTAAGGTATGCGCTTACGTCGCGAAGAAGGCAGCAATCCCTGGATGGCCTATACCGACTTGGGCATCGCGCTCGTGTCGCTATTCATCCTTGCGTTCGTTGCCATGGCTACCCTCAAGGAGCAGAAGGCGGAAGACCTTACCCGCACCGAGGAAGAGGTCTTGAGCTGTCAAGAAGAAATGCGGAAAATTGCCGCCGAACGCAATGCACTGCTGGCGAAGAGCTTGCAGACCTCTATCGAGGCGGGACTTATTGCGCTTGAAGATGGCAAGATCCAGATTCAGGCATCCTTCCTGTTCCCGACCAACGGCGCCAAGCTGACTACGGAGGGCGAGGGCGTTATCAAGGGGATCAGCAAGGGCTTGCTCGACGCGCTCGATACGGGTGACGTGATTATGGTGAGCGGTTTTACCGATGACATTCCGTTTAGCGGTTCTACCACGTACACGAACTGGAACCTCTCTACTGAACGTGCCGTGAACGTGGTGAAGATGCTTATCAAGGAAGGGTTCCCTTCCGACCGTATTTTTGCCGCGGGCTTCGGCGAATTCCAGCCCAAGTACCCAAACGATACCGAAGAACATCGTCGCCTCAACCGTCGCGTGGAAATCGGTGTGACACCGCTTAGACTTGAAAGCAGGCACTGATGCAGGAACGCGTAGAGTCCATAAGGCGATCGATAGATTCTATCCGCAAGACGGGTACCATGCCGCATTGGCGCATGGCGTACGCCGAGTCGTTGCTGACTCGCGCGGGGGAATATATTGCCGTGGACCGCGAACCCGAGGCTCGCCTGGTTTTGGACAAACTAACGCGCTGGGTAGAGACGCATACGCCTAAGGTTGCAGAGGCTTCCGCAACGGAAAAGAATCCGATGGTGTTCTGGAATGCGGACATGCTCCGAGGTATCATCGCGCAGATCAGGAATACCCTGACCGAGAAGAAGATGCTCGTGCCGAGCACGGAACGCGATGCCATTACGCGCCGCCTTGACCTGGTAGAAAAGTGGATTGCGGAATCCAAGATTCTCGAGGCGCACCAGGAATTGCTTGCGCTCCGCAGTGCGCTCATTGCACGCTTGCGCCGCTCGTACAGGGCGCGCCTTGCCTCCAGCGATTACCGTTCCGGCTCCTTCGTGCAGCCCGCGGGCACGCTCGTGGGCCCGTACAATGCCCGCCATACGCTGGAAGAAACGTTCCAGGTGGTGGGTGAACGCGACCCGATTTGGGTGGAAGACTTTCTGGATATCTACAACGACCTGTTCCGCATTGTGGAAAGGCTCGTGCCGCAGGACAAGAAGTAGGGATATGCGCGGGTGAACTGCGCTAAAGGTGGGAGGAATTATGGAAACGAGATTCTTGATGCGCTTTATCGGGAGCCATGCCGAACTTGCCCAGATATGGGACGAGATTATGGAGCAGTTCCCGGAAGCGGACTTGCCCAGCGAGGATACGGGAGACTGGTATACCGTCAACGACGTGATGGTCGACGAGTACGAGTGCCGTTTCGAGGAATTGCCCGAAGAAGAACTCATCGCGATGGACGGGAGCCTCCTTGTGGAAGAGTTTCCGGAAGAATTCCTTACCGACTTGATGGAACGCTACGAGCGCGTCTATGGCGTGTTCAAGTGGGCTTCGATGGATGTCGGGGTAGGTTGCGGTGAGAGTGAAGGCTGGGGCGAGTTCACCGCCGATTTCGTCGACGACTACTCTGACGAGGCGAACGAAATCTCCGAAGCCGTCCTCGGGTTTTAAATTTCCCTTGTTAATATAGTTTGCTTCGAGCGTCATTTCGCACGCTCACACATTCACTTCGTTCGAGTGTTCGCTTTGCAAAACGGCGCTCTATGCAAAAAAAACGAGTGGAATTCTTAAAACGAGAAGTTTATTTCAGAGATTTTCAAAAAGATGGCGCTGTGAAGCCCTTGTGACTGTTAGTCCCTGCGGGCTTCTCGAGATTCGGGTAATGTATTAAACTGCGAAATCAGTCTGTCGCTGATTTCCACGAGCATTCTTTCGTGCGTGCAGACTTCGGGTGATACGCCCTCAAGCCGCCCGGTGGTATAGAACGACGTGCACGCGCATTCGTGCATGCTGCAGCGGTGGCGAATGTCGCAGCCTTCGCATTCCTGCTTGTCGTTTTCGAAGAATGCGCGAAGTCTATTGCACGCCTCCTCGTCAAACCCGGTAAAAACGTTCCCCTGCAGGTATGGTGCATTCTCCTTGCTGGTAATAAACCGCGAGCAGGGGAAAATATTCCCGTTGGTTGCCACACCGATGTTTCCGTCATAAACGTGGCAGGAATATTGCCGGAGTCTTTTCCCCGAAAGCAATAATTTTACTTTATCCTGAATCGTCCCGAGGAAGAACTTGTCGCCAGCCTTGCGGCATTCAAGCCAGTACTGCGCCATCTCGCGGTATTGTTCGGCGAGCCTCTCGAAATCCTCTCCGGTCCATTTGCCGTCAAAATCCAGTGCAGTCGCAATGCTCTTGAACCCTTGCGTGTGCAGCCACTTGATGCTTTCGGCAAGCGTATCGATATGTGAGCGCGTGATGGTGCTGAGGGCGGTGGCCCCGAGTTTTATAAGCCTCGGGATGTTCCTTTCGATGTCCTTGAAACTGCCGGTGTTGTTTACGGTGCGGCGCGCGATATCCTGGTGGTGTTCCGGACCGTCGAGCGAAAGGAATATGGTGAAATTCTCCCTCTCGCAAAGGTCCAGAAATTCGTCATCGAAAAGCGTTCCGTTTGTATTGACTACGAAATCAAGCCGAAAGTCGTGACCGGCGCGCCCCTGCTCGATTGCGCTTGCGACCAATCCCTTTGCAAACCCGACGGCGTTGTAGATGGCGCCTTTGCGCAAAAGCGGTTCCCCGCCGAAGAACGAGACAACCAGGTGTTTTTGCCCGAAGGCAAGCGTGCGCTCAAGACCTATGCGAATGGCCTGCTCGATCGTCGCATTGTCCATAACCGCATGGCGGTCGGCCTGCGTTTCCTTGTAATAGCAATAGGAACAGCGCAGGTTGCACTGTTCCGTAAGGCATAGAATCAGGTTCATCCTGTGACGTCGTCACGTTCGAAGGTGGTGACCATGCTGCCGGCCATGCAACCGGATGGATTGTCTCTGCAGAAATAGTAGTTGATGCAGTACGGGTCGTTATCGGGGCATTCTTCGCTGTAGTCTACCGATGAACTTCTGGGCTGGACCCATCCGTTCTGCGATGAACTGGAACTGCCGATAGGACCCCATTGAGCGTACGAGGAACTTGACGTTGCGGTTTCGGAACTCGTCGGGGCTGCTTCAGAACTTACGGGCGGAACGACGTCGCTCGAGGATTCCGGAGCAACCGCTGAACTTGCCGGAGCCGCCTCGGAACTACTTGATTCCATAAGGGAAGATATGGCTTCTTCCACGGAACTGCTGACGGGTTCCTGGCTCAGCGGAATGTCGACAATCTTTTCGCTGGAACTGCTGGGAGTGCTTTCCAACTCGCTCGAACTGCTTGTCGTTTCGGGCGAGTCTGAGGAAGCGGGAGGAATGATGTCTTCGGGGGGCATGTCGCCGCCCAGGGGTTCTTCGTTGCTTGCCGAAGAGGTGTCGTCACAGGCGTTCAGCGTGAATGCCGCCGCCATGCCAAGTGCCGCAGCGATGGCGCTCTTGGCAGCGACGGAGAGCTGCTTGTCTCCGGTGATTTTCTTCTTTTCGATTTTCATTACCACACTCCCTTTAAGTTTCTATGTCAGTCCTTTCAAAAGTGGAAATCATGCTGAACATCATTCCTCCGCCAGAACTGCTGCTATTGGGGCAAAGATAAAGTCGTCCTCCATATTCTACCTCGGTGCCGGCCGGTACGCCTTCGCAGGGATTGACGACAGGATCGCCCCAGCCGTTAATACTGGACGAACTGGCCGGTGTGACGGACGATGATCCCGGCTGGACGGTCTCGCTGGAGGATTCCGGCGCGATAGCAGAACTAGCGGGAGCGGTTTCTGAACTTGTCGGTTCTGCGGCGGAACTGCTCGATTCCAACGCAGACGAAATGGCGTCCATAAGGGAATTGCTGACGGGTTCCTGGCTCAGTGGAATATCGACGGTCTTGCTGGAACTGCTTGCTGGTGAAACCGTCTCGCTGGATGTTTCGGGTTCAGCTGTTTCGCTTGAACTTGCAGGGGAGACCGCCTCGCTTGAAGATTCGGGGTCCCCTCTATATTCATCAGGCGCGACAATTCCCCCGAGCGGCTCGACGTCATCGTCTTTTGCTGACGAGCTGTCATCGCAGGCGTTCAGCGTGAAAGCAGCCGCCATGCCGAGTGTTGCCGCGATAGCGCTCTTGGCCGTAGCGGAAAGCGGTTTGCCTCCGGAAATTTTCCTTTTTTCGATTTTCATTACCACACTCCTTTTGTCATCCCCGCCTCCGAGCGGGGATCTCCCTAAGTTTCCAAATCCGTCTTTTCGAAGGTGGTGACCATGCTGGCGATCATTCCTTCATGATCGGGACAAATATATAAAAGGCTGTTGTATTCTACAGAAACGGCCGACGGGTCATTGTTGCATAGTTTTTCGATTTCTTCCATAGTAGGGACGGCCTGGCTAGACGAAGAAAGGGCTTCCAGAACAGAACTGCTAAAGGTCTCGTGGCTTTGAGGAATATCTACGATAACCTGGCTGGAACTTGCAGGAGGCTCCACTTGACTCGAACTTTCTGGAGTCGGTTCTGCCTGGCTTGAACTGCTTGTCGTTTCCGGCGAATCTGAGGAATCAGGAGGGATGACGTCTTCGGGGCCGACATCGCCGCCTAGGGGCTCATGGTTTTCTTCGGACGAACTGCTGTCAGCGGGAAAGACGACTTGGCCTGATGTCGGTGATGAACTGTCGTCGCAGGCGTTCAGTGTAAATGACGCGGCTAGGCCGAGAGTAGCGGCAATGGCGCTCTTGGCGGCTGTTGACAGCGGCTTGCTTTGGGAAACTTTCCTTTTTTCGATATTCATATTTTCTCCTCTTCGTAACATAAATATAAGCGATTTTGCCCAAAATGCGCCGTTAAAAAATGTAAAAGCACGAAAAAAGCCCCCGTTTTACCGGGGGCTGTTTCATATAAGGCTCGAAACCCTCTTTTGTTGTCTTAGCACCGTCAGGTGCCCACGAAGACACTTGTTTCATTAAGTCTTATCTTCGCCGCGCAACATGATGACCTTGCCCGTGCGGATGTACTCGACAATCTCGAACTTCTGCAACAGGCTCTTGAGCGTGTCGACCTTCATGCTGTTTCCGGTAATCTGGATAATCATGGAGGTGGCGGTCATGTCCACGGTGTTTGCGTGGAAGTGGTCACACAACTGCAGGATTTCGGTACGCTGGTCGGGAGTGCAACGCACCTTGATGAGTGCGAGTTCCTTCTCGACGGCATCTGTTCCGGTATGGTCCTTCGCCTGCACCACGTCCACGAGCTTCTCGAGCTGCTTGATGATCTGCATCAGGATCTCGGGGTTACCGTGAGCGATGATGTTCATGCGGCTGAAGTTCGGGTCGAGCGTGGGGGAGACCACGAGGGAATCAATGTTGTAGCCACGGCGGGAGAACACGAGCGCGATGCGCACGAGCACGCCCGGGCGGTTCGCAACCAACAGACTGATAGAATGAGCGATATCTTTTATCATGGTAATGTCCTCCTATTAGGTCGATCCCGTGGGCTTTTCGAGTTTTGCCTTGGGTGCTTCCGTAAGCATGGCGGTAAGCGGGGCACCTGCCGGAATCATCGGGAACACGTTGTCTTCCTTTTCGCATTCGCAGTGGATGAGAATCGGGCCGTCGTTGTAGCTGAGCGCCTTCTGGATAACGCGTTCGGCATCGGCGGGGCGCTTGATGCGGAGCCCAGGAATGCCGTAGGCTTCAGCGAGCTTCACGAAGTCGGGGTTACCCATCATGTCCACGCTGGAGTAGCGGTGGTCATAGAAGAGTTCCTGCCACTGGCGCACCATGCCGAGGTACTTGTTGTCCATCACGAAGATCTTGATGGGGAGCTTGTGGATGGCGGCGGTAGCGAGTTCCGCTTCCGTCATCTGGAAACCACCGTCACCGCTGAAGCTGAGCACCGGCCAGCCAGTCTCGTTGCCGAATGCGGCACCGATAGCGGCGGGGAAGCCGAAGCCCATCGTACCTGCACCACCGCTGGAGTGCAGCTGACGCGGATAGTTTATATGGAAGAACTGTGCCACCCACATCTGGTGCTGGCCCACGTCGGTCGTGACGATGGCCTTGCCCTGCGTGAGTTCGCTTGCAGTCGCAATCACGTGCTGCATGCGGAGCCCGCCCTGCTTCGCGTAGGTGAGCGGGAAGCGCTTCTTCCAGGTCTGGCAAGTCTTGACCCATTCGGCGGTGTCGAGCTTGTTCACCATCGGGAGGAGCTGTTCGAGCACGAGCTTGGCGTCGCCGCACATGAACACATCCGGCTGCAACACCTTGCCTTCTTCGGCAGGGTCGATATCGATGTGCATCTTGATGGCGTCCTTGCAGAACACGTCGAGCTTACCGGTAATGCGGTCGTCCCAGCGGCTACCGATAGAGAGGATCAGGTCGCAGTCGAGCACGGCCTTGTTTGCGTACACGGTGCCGTGCATGCCGAGCATGCCGAGCGAAAGCTCGTGATCAACGGGGAAGGCGCCGAGACCAAGCATGGTGCAGCATACCGGGGCGTTCAGCTTTTCAGCGAGTTCGCGCACCTGGCGGCTTGCGCCGCTGATCATGGCACCGTGGCCCACGAGAAGCAACGGCTTCTTGGACTTGCGGAGGAATTCTGCTGCCTTCTCGACACTTTCTGCGGAGGCGTAGCTCGGAATCTTGTAGCCCGGAAGGTCCATCTGGTCGGTGAACGGGGCGGTGCATGCGCCTGCGGTCACGTCCTTCGGGAGGTCAATGAGCACGGGGCCCGGGCGGCCAGTGCGGGCGATGTGGAATGCTTCCTTCATCACGCGCGGGAGGTCGTTGGAATCCTTCACCAGGTAAGAATGCTTGACGGCCGCGAACGTCATGCCGCTCGTGTCGCATTCCTGGAAGGCATCCTTGCCGAGGTTCGGGGTCGTCGTCTGTGCGGCGAGCACCACGATGGGGCTGGAATCCATAAGGGCGGTGTAGATACCCGTGAAGGTATTGGTTGCACCGGGGCCACTCGTGACGAGGGCAACGCCCACCTTGCCGGTCTGGCGGGCATAGCCGTCAGCCATGTGTGTCGCGCCCTGCTCGTGGCGGGAAAGGACAACTTTAATATTGGAGTCAAGGATCGCGTCGAACATCGGGATGGCGGATCCACCGGGGTAACCGAAAATCGTGTCGATGCCTTCGCGCTTGAGGCATTCGATAATCACTTCGGCACCACTCAGAGTCTTGTTTGCCATAGATTTTCCTGGTTGAGTTTGAAAGTCTGTTAAAAAGATTGCACAAAATATAGGTGTTTTTGCTTTTTGTGGCAAGATGAATTTATAAAAAATCTTAAAAAATTTGAAAAATTTTGATAAAGTTTGTTTCTTTTGTGGAGCTTGTTTTTGAAAATGTTGAAGATTTTGGTAAACTTTTGATGAATCTAAAATTTTTGTGTTGGAAAATTGATGAAAATTTGAATAATTTTTGCGAAATTGGTTGTGTGGTTTGCTGAAAATTGATGAAATTTCTCAAAAAGCCGTCGTCTTGTCCCGAGAAAAACCGATTTTGCCCTTCAAAACACCATTTTCCCAAAAAAATTACCTGCTTTTGGCTCATTTTCCCGTTTTCTCCGTTTATAAGGGTAGAGACTTCCCAAAAAACGGAAACTATCCCAAAGGACTACTCATGGAAAACGGAATAATAGAAACGGAATTTCTCCCGCGCGAAAAGCTCCAGCGGAAGGGGGCGACCGCACTCTCGAACGAGGAACTCATCGCGCTCATTCTCGGTAGCGGCACGCGCGACAACAGCGTGTTCGAACTTTCCAGGCACGTTTCGGACTACCTCTCCTCGGTAACGACAATCCCTACGCTCGAAAGCCTGCGCCATATCCGTGGGCTAGGCAAGGTGAAGGCGACCCAGATTCTTGCCTGCCTCGAGCTCTCAAGCCGCTATATACTCTCTTCGCGGGCGGTATCGGTCATCGCTCCCGAAGACCTGCTCTCGCGCCTTGCTGGCCTCAAGTTCGAACCCCAGGAACATTTCGTGGTGGTCACGCTCAATTCGGCGAACTACGTGATAAATGTGCACGACGTTACCTCGGGTCTCGTGAACCAGACGCCTATCGCCCCTCGGGAGGCCTTCGCGAAGGCAATCGAGGATCGCGCCGTATCGGTGATACTGGCGCACAACCACCCCTCGGGTTCCACCGAACCTTCCGAACAGGACTTCGCGATAACCCGCGTGCTGTGTGCCGCGGGCAAGGTCCTCCAGATTCCGGTAATCGACCACATCATCGTGGGGAAGGGCGGTTACACCAGCATGTGCAGGCTCGATCATGAGATGTTCGAGGGGGGTGTCAGGCACCTCGATATCGGCATGCAGGCGGTCTAAATGGGTTTCCTATTGAAAAAACGCAGGGAAATGCTGTAAAAAAAGTGAAACAATGGCCGAAAAGTGCGTTTTTGCGTGTTTTTCATCGCTTTTTGAACCTGTATTTAGTATAAAGTTTGTTAAAAAAATTATATTAATGGTAGTTTAGTTTAGGGATCACCCTGTTTTTTAAGGAGACTCTATGAAGAGAGTAGTAGCAGGATTGGCGCTAGCGATGGCCGTGCAGGCTTTTGCAGACCATCCGCAGACGATCAACAAGACCGGTTTTGTTGGTGTCAACAAGACTCAGTCTGCCCAGTCGCTTGGGCATTCAAAGCTGTCTTTCTATGGTTTGATGGATGCAACCACGGACGTGAACAACATTGCTCCGGAAGGTGTACTTGAACGCTATAATGGTCCGCTTCCTCAAATCGGTTATGCTACACCGCTGCGCCAGGGCATGGTCGAGGACTATATCGCCTTGGGTGCCCAGATCGGTTTCGGTATCGGCATTTGGCACTACTTTGACTTGGGCGTCGGTATTCCTGTTTACTATGACAAGTTCACGGTGAACAATACGGGCTGTCCGGTGACTATAAACCAGTCAACGGGTTTGCCCGATGTCGTAAAGGATGAAGCGGGGAATCCGGCAACGTATTGCCAGCAGGGCCAGGTCGGTGGCACCAATATCGGTTACATCGGCAACCTCAAGGCAGACTTGAAGATCAGGCTCCCGCTCCCCGAAGACCAGCCGGTCGACTTCGCTGTTTTCGGTGAAGGCAACTTTGGTACGTCGAACCCGGCCAAGGACGGTCTCTGGATTCGTGAGGCTGAATTCATCAACAAGAACGTTGAAGATCCCACTGCCGGTTCGGCTCAGGCCTATGGTCTTCGTTCGACCGTCGTGAAGGCAGGCGCCGCCTTAACCCTCGACTTCGACAAGATTGACGCTATCCCGCTCCTTATCCATGCGAACGGTGGCTACGTCTACTCGACGAACACGAACTACCTCTCTTACCCGTACATGACCGCTGCGGTTGAAATCTACTTCATGGATTTCCTTTCGCTCTTTGCGGAATACTACATGATGTTCCAGCTGGATGAATTCGCCGATGGAACGAAGTTCGATGTGAAGGATCTTACCGGTGCTGTCGTGTTCCACCTGCCTATCGGTCTTGACCTCCACATGGGTGGTTCCTACTCCCTGGGCAAGGGCTACGACGCTGCTGATCCCTCGAACTTCACGGTTGTCCGCGCTATGGAGAACGACAACCGCTTCCTCGAGTACAGGACGTCTATCAATCCGAAGTTTAAGGTCTATGGCGGTATCACGTGGAGTGGATTCCTGCTCCCGCAGGACCGCGACGGCGACGGCGTGACCGACAACGAAGACAACTGCCCGGATGACTTTGGCCACCGCCTCAACCAGGGGTGCCCGCTCGGCAATCCTGATGCTGACGAAGATGGTGTTTGTGATGCTTGGGTGAACGAGAAGGGATTTGAATCCGAATTCGCCGATGTCTGCGAAGGCATCGATGCTTGCCCGAACGAACAGGGTGAAGGCGAAGACGGCTGCCCGCTCGATGAACCGGACCCGGATGGTGACCACGTTTGCGATCCGTGGGTTTCTAAGAAGAAAATGCAGAAGAAGTTCAAGGATATCTGCGAAGGCATCGACAGCTGCCCGGCTGAAAAGGGTACCGTTGCCAACAAGGGTTGCCCGGAAGACAATCCGGACCCGGATGCTGACGGCATGTGCTCTCCGTGGGTAACCGACAAGAACAAGCTTGGCGATTACGCTAACGTCTGTAAGGGTTACGATATGTGTCCGGGCGAAGCCGGTCCTAAGGCTAACAAGGGTTGTCCGTGGGATGATCCGGATAGCGACGGTGACGGCCTCTGCGACGAATGGGTGACCCAGAAGAAGATGGGCTTCTACTTCGAGAAGGCCGCTGAAGACGAAAAGATTAAGAACGAATGGTTCATCGAGAAGACCTGTAAGGGTATCGACAAGTGCCCGACCGAATTCGGCCCGGCCACCAACGAAGGTTGCCCGCTCGGCGAACCGGATACTGACAAGGACGGCATCTGTGATGAATGGGTGACGCAGAAGAACATGCTCGACCAGTACGACGGCATCTGCTCCGGCATCGACAAGTGCCCGACCGAACCTGGTGAAGCATGGGCCAACGGCTGCCCGATGGACAACCCGGATGTTGACGGTGACAGCCTCTGCGCTGGCTGGGTTGCCGAGAAGAACATGCAGGCACAGTTCAAGGATATCTGCCACGGCATCGACAAGTGCCCGACTGAAAACGGTCCTGAATGGAACAAGGGCTGCCCGGCCGAAGATCCGGACGGCGATAAGGACGGCGTCTGCGACGCATGGGTCTCCAAGCAGAAGATGGCTGACAAGTTCAAGGATGTCTGTACCGGCATCGACCGCTGCCCGGACGAAGAAGGCCCGGCTTGGAACAAGGGCTGCCCGGCTGAAAATCCGGACTCCGACGGCGACAGCCTGTGCGACGCCTGGGTTGGCAAGCAGAAGATGTTCGACCAGTTCAAGGATATCTGTCACGGTACTGACCGTTGCCCGGACGAAGCCGGTCCTGAATGGAACAAGGGCTGCCCGATGGACGACGATCCGGATGCCGATAAGGATGGCGTCTGCTCTGAATGGGTGTCCACCAAGAAGCTCCTCAAGCAGTTCGAAGGCGTCTGCTCTGGCCTCGACCGTTGCCCGGATGTTGCGGGTGATGACGGCCACGGCTGCCCGAAGAAGGCTGTCGAAAAGCTCACTGGCGTGACCTTCAAGCCGGGTAAGGCGACGCTCGAATCCAACGCCAAGAACATCCTCAAGGCTGTTGCGAAGAAGCTCGTCGAAGATGACAGCTATAAGGAACTGAACATTGTTATCCAGGGCCACACCGACAATAAGGGTAAGGACAAGACCAACCAGAAGCTCTCTGAAAAGCGTGCTCAGGAAGTCATGAAGACCCTCATCAAGTTCGGCGTGAAGAAGAACCGCATCAAGGCCGTGGGTCTCGGTGCAAGCTGCCCGGTTGACGACAACAGCACTGAAGACGGTCGCGAAATGAACCGCCGTATCGAAATGCACTTCGCTACGCCGGAGAACGACGGTACCAAGTGTGAGTCCGAGTTCCAGTAATAGAGTCTGATCACAACTAAACTAAAATCCTCGAGGTGCAAGCCTCGAGGATTTTTATATTTGAGTAAAAGCGTCATCCTGGACGCGCGGCATCCGGGCGGACAGCACTTAGCAACTTGTTGCTTAGTGCGCATGGCCACCTCGGTGGGGATCTCTCATGTAGAGACTGAATTTGCAAAAATAGCAGACTAAATGCCTGGTTGGCTGTCTTTTGGTCTGTATAAAATTATTTTGTCTGCAATAAATATGGGCTGTTTGAAGCGTTTCTGCGCAGATTCTGCGTTAAACGTGCTTGTGATGGCCTTGTTTTTCTAAAAAAGTAGACAAATGTGGTTACTTTATCTGCAAAATAGCAGACCAACTGACCGCTTTTAATTGATTTAGTCTGCTAAAATGCCCAAATGAAGGTATTACGCACACATTTTTCTTTTTTTATATTTACCCGCATGACGAAACTTGACGAAATTTTGCAGTCCCTTGGTGCCTCGAATCATGACCTGGTCGAAAAGCTCCCCGCAAACCTGAACCACAAGATGGTGCAGAAGGCCCGCCTGGGCAAGAAGCCCGTGCCCAAGCACACGCAGGACCTGATACTGCAGGCGCTCAACATGCTCATGCGCGAGAGGGCCGTGGCCGAGGACAAGGCCGTAAAGCAGTACAAGCGCGTGGAACTGTTCGGGGAGTAGTCCCGTTGTCATCCTGGAGCCGAAGGCTCAGGGATCCATACATTTCATCCCAGCGATTTTCATTCTTCGTGCTATTTTATTAAATTACCAGTATGCAGCAATACTTAGACTTACTCAGAGATATTCTTGAAAATGGCGTGGACCGTTCTGACCGTACGGGCACGGGCACGCGCAGTGTCTTTGGCCGCCAGTGCCGTTACGACCTTTCGCAGGGGTTCCCTTGCCTTACCACAAAGAAATTGCACCTGCGCTCGATTATTCATGAGCTGCTGTGGTTCCTGAAGGGCGACACGAACATCAAGTACCTGCACGATAACAAGGTGACCATCTGGGACGAGTGGGCCGACGAGAACGGCGACCTGGGCCCGGTCTATGGTCACCAGTGGCGCTCTTGGCCAACCCCTGATGGCGGCCATATCGACCAGATTCAGAACCTGATTAACAGTCTCAAGAACAATCCCGATTCGCGTAGGCATCTGGTATGTGCCTGGAACGTCTCTGAGGTCGACAAGATGGCCCTGCCGCCTTGCCACTGCCTGTTCCAGTTCTACGTGGGTGGTGTAGGGAAGTCCGGCAAGCGCAAGCTCAGCTGCCAGCTGTACCAGCGCAGTGCCGATACGTTCCTCGGCGTGCCGTTCAATATTGCATCGTACGCGCTGCTTACGCTTATGCTCGCACAGGTCTGCGATTACGAGCCGGGCGAGTTTATCCATACCCTCGGCGATACGCACCTGTATGCCAACCATTTTGAACAAGCGAAGGAACAGCTGACGCGCACTCCGCGCAAACTCCCGACCATGAAACTGAACCCCGAAATCAAGGACCTGTTCGAATTCAAGTTCGAGGACTTTGAACTTGTGGATTACGACCCGTGGCCGACCATCAAGGCCCCGATTGCAGTTTAATTTATTGTGTCATCCTGAGCGAAGGCGCGAAGCGCCGAAGTCGAAGGATCTATAGAATGGTTTAATATGCTTATCTCTGCAATAGTCGCAATTTCAAAAAACAACGTCATTGGTCGTGATGGTCACCTGCCGTGGCACCTGTCCGCCGACCTTAAGCGTTTCAAGGCCATCACGACCGGGCATTCCATTATCCTCGGACGCAAGAACTACGATGATATCGGGCGACCGCTCCCGAACCGCACGAACTACGTGCTTACGCGGAACACGGCGTTCGAGGCCCCGGGCTGCATCGTTTGCGGTAGCCTCGAACTGGCCTTGAACAAGGCTAGCGCCGCCGGCGAGAGTGAGTGCTTTATCATTGGCGGCGCCGCCGTGTACCGCGATGCGATGCCGCTCGTGAAGAAGATGTACGTGACCCGCGTGGAATCTGACGTAGATGGTGATGTGTTCTTCCCGGATTGGGGCGAGGGTTGGCGCAAGGTAAGCGAAGAAGCTTTCCCGGCCGACGAGAAGAATGATTTCCCGACGGTATTCGAGGTCTGGGAAAGGTAATTTAAGCCTCCATCGTCATTCTGGACGCGAAGCGTCCGGAATCCATACGTCTTGAATCAAACACTTGTAAAAAGTGTATGGATCCCGTCGGTCGTACCGACCTCCAGGATGACTTGAGTGCTACAACTTGGAATAACATTTCCGCGATTTGTAAACCCCGGCTTGGCTCGGGGGCTTTTTTTTGTATAGATTAAGGTTATGTTGGACTTTAACTTGTTTTACCGCCTTGCGGCTGCAATCGGTATCGGGCTGATTATCGGCCTGCAGCGCGAGCATACGTATTCGGATCAGTCGGATCATCATCCGGCCGGTGTCCGATCGTTTACGCTCGTGGGCCTTGCGGGTGTCATGACGGCGATGCTTTCGAACTTGATGACCGGTGTCGCTCCCTTCGTTACGGGTTTTGTCGTCATCGGGATGTTGCTGATGGCCTCGCACATATCTTTCGCGATAGAGCACCGCCCGCAGGATGGCCGCCCTCTGGTCACGACCGACGGCATCACCACGAGCATAGCGGTGCTTGTCGTTTATCTCCTTGGGGCGCTTTGCTGGTTTGGGCGTCTCCTTGAATCGTGTATCGTAGTCGTCGTAATGCTCTGGATACTTTCGGCGAAGGAGCAACTGCATACCTTCGCGCAGAAACTTTCCAAGGAAGATATCCTTGCGACGGTAAAGTTCGCGGTCATATCGCTCCTGATTCTGCCGTTCCTGCCGAACCAGGCGTATGGCCCGCCGGGCCTCGAAGTGCTGAACCCGCACACGATATGGCTTTTCGTGGTGTTCATTTCGGGTATTGGCTTTGTTGGCTACGTGCTCATCAAGATTGTGGGCCCGGGGAAGGGAATCTGGCTTACCGGCCTCCTGGGCGGTATTGCGAGCAGCACCGCCCTCACGCTTAACCTTGCGGGGCGTAGCCGCGATAACGAGGACTATGCGTCCGATTTTACCCTCGGGATTGTGCTCAGTTGGGCGGTGATGTACGTGCGCCTGTACCTGATTTGCGTGTTCCTGAGCGTGTCGCTTGCACGCCCACTCGCGCTCCCGCTGTTGCTCCCGGCCGTGCCTGCCCTCGGGTACGCCGCCTACCTCAAGTTTAAGGCGTCGCGGAGCCATAACCCGAAGGGTTCTGACTTCTCGAACCCGTTCCGGCTGCTGCCTGCCATCAAGTTCGGTGTGGTATTTACCTGCGTGATGTTTGTGGCGAACGCGGCCCGCGTGTACCTGGGTGCGGGTGCGCTCCTTGCCTGCAGTTTCCTCGGGGGTGCCGCCGAGATGGATGCGGTTGCATTCTCCGTGATAGATATGAACCTGAAGGCGGGGCTACCCGTTCGGGAACTGATTTTGGCTCTCCTGCTGGCGAGTATTGCCAACACGCTGACCAAGGGCGGCATGGTGTTTTTCCTCGGCGCGAAATCCATGCGCAAGCCAATTGCCGTTGCAGTCGCGCTCATTTGCGTCGCGACCCTCGGACTCGTAGGATTTTATATGTAATAAGGCGGGCGCCGTGCATCCGCTACCCGCAAAAAAAAATAATCTCCGCAGAAAAACTGCAGAGATTAAAACTTTAGACGATGTTTATCGGAGAGTGAATGCCAGGCGTCCGTGCCCCGTAGCGTATAAGAATACGTGAGGGGCGCGGCAACGAAGCAGACGCCTCCGAGAAACGAGTCTTACTTCACCTTGAGGGCGCCGCGTTCGAGCTTGATCGTGAAGTTGGTCACGTCGCAAACTTCGCTCGGACCCCAGTACTGGATCGGACCCGGGTAGGTGTAGGATTCAGTCTTGGCCCAAACGTCGCGGTTCTTGGCGAAGAACTTGAACGGAGCACCGTTCAGTTCAACGAGAGCCTTCTGGATCACCGGCTTGTCGGCACCGTGACGACGTTCGATGTTCATCATCATGGTGATAGGAATGCCACCGGCAGTCCACTTTTCGATACCCTTCGAGAGGTCACGCACAGAGCTCATGTATCCGTTCATCTTGTTGAAGGCGAGCACGGAGGCGGTGAAACCGAGGCTGTAGCAGTAGT